>NZ_CAXAOJ010000008.1:0-372388 GCF_963970945.1 Pseudomonas sp. RA_5y_Pfl1_P24
CTCGGCCTGGTCTCGATACTGGACACGATAAACCGACTTAACCGTATAACCTGAACCGCCGTATACGGAACCGTACGTACGGTGGTGTGAGAGGACGGCGGATGTGAATCCGCCTCCTACTCGATGGCGCCACTCTTTGGCGCCAACTGTAATTTCGGTCACGCAGTTACAGGGCGATACGGGACACTGCTGTATTTCGGAAAAATGTAGCCCTATTCTTACAGTCATTACAACAACTGGAAACGCCCGCCAAACTAAATGTAGTTTATTTCTTACAGACAATTATCGTTTTTTGGCAAATTGCCATATCCCTCTTACATATTTCGACATATCCAGGCTACGCAGCCAGAAGACTTAGACGACTTACTTTCTTCATTACAAGCCTGACAATTGCCTGAGTTCAAGCGTACTCCAGAGTAGCAATACAATTAGTTGGAAAATTAAGTTATTTCCCTGGTTGCAACTGGGTGCGCGACGAGCTGAGTTCCCTGCACGTTCTTTATATAAAAGAAGCGACGGTTCAATCCACGTCTGCCTGCAGGTTTCCTATATGACGTTGTTAACAGATGGGTCTTTGCTGATGAAAGTTGAAATGAAAACTGCGTTGCTGTCTATCGGCTTGCTGGTGGGTTCGATGTCCGCGGCTCAAGCAGCGGATGGAACGGTCACGTTCCTGGGTTCGGTTCACTCGGGGGCCTGCTCCATCAAGCCTGAGTCCGTGGATCAGACGGTTCACCTGGGAGCCATTGCAAAGCATCAATTGCAAACGGGTGGGAAATCCGAGCCCCGTTCTGTATTGATCGAACTTGAAGGCTGCGATCTCACCGGTCTTACCGACAATACGGTGACCACTACCTTCACGGCTGCGCCATCTGCTGTCGTTCCAGGTGCGATCGGCACCATCGGTGGCGCGGGCGGCATAGGCATCATGATGACACACGGCAGCCAACTCATTGAGCTGGGTGTGGCGACGACCCCGCAGGCGATTGTCGCCGGTGACAACACACTCCAGTTCGGTGCCTACGTACAAGGCGCGGCTACGGCCCCCATCATTCCGGGTGATTTCAGCGCGGTCACCAACTTCACCTTGGCTTATCAGTAAGTCTCTCCCCCGCCATTCAGGTGGCGGGGGAAGCTGACGGGAGATAACGGTGAAAACATTCATGCACCTCGCTATTACGTCTTCATTGGCAATGTTCATCAGCCCTGGCGCGTTCTCGCAGACGCCTGCGCAAGGCGATGGCGTGGTCACTCTAGGTGGTGAAGTCGTTGACTCAGCATGCGGGTTGGAGTTGGCCAGCGCCGATCAGTCCATCGATATGCCCGCCGAGCCAATCGGCCGGATTTTGCGCAATACGATCGGAGATCCACACCCGTTCCAGTTGCGGCTGGTCAATTGCTCGCTGAGTCGGCCGGACCCGCTGCGCCCAGGCGTCAGCCTGCCTGATTGGGAACATCTGCGGGTGACGTTTGACGGGGCTCGTGACCGAGAGGGCCGCTCTTTTGCCGCCTCAGGTTTTTCACAAGGGGTCGCTTTTCATATTTGGGATGCGGCGGGCCAGGAAAGTATTCCCGGTGAACCCATGGCGCTGGTACCGCTGACTGAAGGTGACATGACCGTTCATTACACGCTTCGCCTGGTCGGCAACGGGTTGCAACTTGTGCCAGGGGCTCACAGTGCCGCGGTGCGGTTCACGTTGGACTACTTTTGAACATTGATGGGTTGCTTTCATGCTGAATGCGTCGAAGATCAAAAATACCCTCCGCCCAGGCCTGTTTGGCGGGTTGATATCCGTGGCGGGAACTGCATTAGGTGCCGGGGGGATTGAGTTTAATACTGATGTTCTGGATCTCAATGACCGCACCAATATTGACTTGTCTCAGTTTGCCCGCAGCGGTTTTATTCTGCCCGGCACCTATTCAATGGTTGTGCACATAAACAACCAGTCTCTGTCTGAGCAATCGGTAGCGTTCTACCCTCCCGACGACGACCCCAAAGGGAGCGAAGCCTGTTTATCTGCCGATCTTGTGGACCAGTTAGGCCTGAAGGAATCCGGCGCCGCCGAACTGACGTGGTGGAAAGGCGGAGCGTGCCTGGATATTCAGAGCCTGCCAGGTATGGAGGTCAGCGCAGACCTGGCCACCGCCACGCTGACCATCAACCTTCCCCAAGCCTACCTTGAGTACAGCGCTATCAATTGGGACCCACCCTCTCGCTGGGATGAAGGGGTACCTGGCCTGTTGATTGACTACAACATGACAGCGCAATCGAGTCACCAGAAGAAAGACAGTGCCCGCAATGACATCAGTGGTAACGGAACACTGGGGGCCAATGCCGGGGCTTGGCGCTTGCGCGCCGATTGGCAGGCCCGTGTCGACCAGAACCGCGAAGTGTCAGCCAGGCGCTCGAGACTGGAGTGGAGTCGCTACTATGCCTATCGCGCACTCCCTGCACTGAAAGCCCGTCTGGTGGTGGGAGAGAACTACCTGTATTCGGACCTGTTCGACAGCTTTCGCTTTACCGGTGCAGCACTCAACTCGGATGAAAGCCAACTGCCACCCAACTTGCGTGGGTATGCGCCAGAAGTGGTCGGCGTCGCCAAAACCAACGCCAGAGTCATCATCAGCCAGCAAGGACGTGTGCTGTATGAAACGCTGGTCGCCGCAGGCCCTTTTCGGATTCAGGACCTTAACGACGCCGTGTCCGGCAGGCTGGATGTACGGGTGGAAGAGCAGGATGGTTCGGCCCACACCTTCCAGATCGATACAGCAGGCGTGCCCTACCTGACGCGCCCGGGCCACGTTCGCTACAAAATGGCCACTGGGCGGCCCTCCAATCTTCAATACGGCGGCGATGGCGACTTGTTCGGTACGGGCGAGTTCTCGTGGGGTGTCAGCAATGGCTGGTCGCTGTTTGGCGGCGGCATAACGGATAACAACTACCGCGCCTTGTCTGTTGGGATAGGCCGTGACCTGTTGGCATTTGGCGCACTCTCGCTGGATGTTACCCAGGCCCGCGCAAATGTGTGGAATGAGACACTGTCGGGCAAGTCCTACCGTCTTCAATACTCCAAGAACTTTGAACAGTACGACAGCCAGATCACCTTTGCCGGCTACCGGTTCTCTGAGGAGAACTACTTGAGCATGAGTGAATACCTGGACGCGCGCCATTATGGAAAGAACGGCGAGCTTGCGGGGCGCTATCAGTACGATGGATACACGCAAGACTGGAAACCTATCGGCGGCAGCAAGGCACTTTATACCGCGACCATCAACAAGCAGTTCCGTGATTTAGGCGCCACCGTGTACGCAAGTTACAACAAACAAACCTATTGGGAGCGGCCGCCCACTCAGCGCTGGAACTTATCAGTGTCACGTTATTTTAATGTCGGCACCGTCAAAAACATAAACATGTCCCTGAATATTCACCGCACCCTGGAATACAACTATAAAGATAACGGTATGGCGCTGACGGTCAGCCTGCCCTTGGGGCGTACTGGCACATTGTCGATGGACGCTAACAGGGCCGCAGGCGATAACCGCTTTGCTACGCGCTACAGCGATCGGCTGGATGAACGTAACAGCTACCAACTCAGTGCCAGCAACAACGCTGCCAGCGGTTACCTGAGCCATATCGGTGACCAGTCAGACATCGATATCGCTGCCAGCACCCAAGAAGGCAGTTACACCACGCTCAGTGTGTCTGCGCGCGGCGGCGGCACGCTCACGCCTTACGGTGGCGCACTGCATCGGACCAACAGCACGGGCGGCACCCGCTTGATGGTCGATACCGGCGGGGTGCCCGACGTACCTGTGCGGGGTTACGGCACACCGACCCGAAGCAACGCCTTTGGCAAAGCGGTCATTTCCGATATCGGCAGCTATCAACGCATGGCAGCCAGTGTGGATCTGGAGAATTTGCCGCGCACTGTCGAAGCCACTCAATCAGTCACGCAACTGACGCTCACCGAAGGCGCCATCGGCTATCGCTCCCTGTCGGTGATTTCCGGCGAAAAGGCCATGGCTGTCCTGCGCCTGCCAGACGGCAGTTCGCCACCCTTCGGCGCGACAGTGAAAAACCTGAAACAGCAGGATACAGGCATCGTGAATGACGGCGGCAATGTCTATCTGAGCGGCATACAGCCTGGCGCAGAGATGACTGTCAGCTGGGGCGGTTCCGAGCGTTGCATCCTCACGCTTCCCGTCGTCCTGCCCGCTGACAGCTTGACCGATGCCCTGCAATTGGGCTGCCGGATGGTAGCCATTGATCAACCCCTGCCCGAGCCAGATGCACTGACCGGCCAGCGTAACGATACGGAGAATACCCCTTCATGATGCTCAACACGCGCTTCACACAAACCTGCGTGATGCTGGCTCTCGGCTTGAGCCAGAGCGCCTACGCCGCCATCGGGCTGGACCGCACCCGAGTGATTTTTGATGGTGGCAAGGATGCCACCAGCGTGAACATCACCAACAACAACACCCAGTTACCGTATTTGGCGCAAGGTTGGATCGAGGATGAAGCCGGCGAGAAAATCACCACGCCTTTGATCGTGCTACCGCCGGTTCAACGCGTGGAGCCCGGCAAACAAAGCCAGGTGAAAGTTCAGGCGTTACCGGCGGCCAAGTCTTTGCCGCAGGATCGAGAGACCGTCTACTACTTCAACTTGAGGGAAATTCCGCCGCGCAGCGATAAGTCCAACACCCTGCAAATTGCGCTGCAAACCCGGATTAAATTGTTCTACCGACCGCAAGCCATTGCGCCAAGCCAGCAAGACCTGTCCACACCCTGGCAGGAAAAACTGACCCTGACGCGCGACGGCGAGCACTACCGCGTGAGTAACCCCACGCCTTACTACGTGACCCTGGTGGATGCACGCAGCACCAAGGACGGCAAGACCGCGTCGGGCTTTGAGCCTTTGATGGTACCGCCCAAAGGCACGCTGACCCTGGGGCCAACCGCCAAGGCGCTCGGCTCTGCCCCCTATTTGGCCTACGTGAACGATTACGGTGGGCGTCCGTTGATAGCCTTCACCTGCAGCGGCGACACCTGCAAGGTGAACTCGCAAGCATCGACATCAGGTGAGTAGCGCATGCCGTGGGAGAAAGCCATGAAGTCGCACACCGTGAAGGTCCTGAGCGGACTGCTATTGGCCTCTGTGGAAGGCGCACACGCCGAGGATGTCGAGGGCATGAATGGGATGCTGAACATTTCCGGGAGCCTGCACGAAATCCCCTGCGTGCTGGAAATGACCTCGCTCCATCAAACCATCGACCTGGGCGCCGTATCGACCAGTCAACTGCAACGCCCCGGCGATCAAGCCAGGCCCGTGGCATTCCAGTTGCGTTTTACCGATTGCCAACGCACCGCGGGCAGCATCCGCAGCGAACGTACGGGAAACCTGACGTGGAGCGCCTTTCAACCGGTGCTGTCGGTCGCGTTCTATGCGCCCGCCGATGCCGATGACCCACGGCTGGTCAAGGTGCAAGGCATCACTGGCATGGGTCTGCGCTTGACCGATGCCCTGGGGCGGGATGTTCAGTTGGGATCGAGGGGCGAACCTTTGTTTTTGCCACTGGGCGGTAATACCCAGACGTGGACTGTTCAGCCCACACGCACCTCTGCACCGTTGACAAGCGGGGCATTTCGGGCCGTGGTGGATTTCAGGCTCAACTATGAGTAAGGGCGTGATAATGGTTAAGCCTACCGGCCTGCGGGCCATTTTTATCAGTGGCGGCCTGCTGTGGGTTGCCAACCAGGGCGTACAGGCCGAGACCAGCCTGGCGATCCGCGCGGTCATCATTGCGCCTCCACCCTGCGTCATTAACGGCGGCAGTACGCTTGATGTGCCGTTCGGAAACGACCTTCTGACATCCAGGGTCGACGGGATTAATTATCGTCGAGGGGTGCCTTATACCGTTACCTGCAACTCCCCGTTCAGCAACGCGTTGACACTCGAACTGAAAGGCACGGCGGCTGCGTTTGACCATCGCGTGCTGATGACTCGCAAAACGGATCTTGGGGTAAAGCTGTTCGTAAATGGTGCCGACTGGCCACTCAATACAGCGGTGAACTTTACCTATCCGAACTTTCCGGTGGTGCAGGCGGTGCCCGTCAAACGTGCTGGCAGCAAGCTCACGGGAGGCGCCTTTGATGCGGCCGCCACCTTGGTGGTCGATTATCAATGAAGAGGAAAGATCAATGACATGTTGGCCGCAGCGAGCATTGCTCGCGTTGTGCTCCATAGGCCTGTGCACGGGTGCATCGGCCAACCTGACGTTCAGCGGAACATTGAACGAACCACCACCCTGCACGATTGATGCAGGCAACACGATAGAGGTCGACTTTGGCGATGTCGGGATCAGGCGAATCGACGGCGTGCAGTACCGCAGGGGTGTTGGTTACACCATCAACTGCGGCACCGACACACTCCCCTGGGAGCTGAAACTGAGCGTCAACGCTACAGCAACAGCCTTTGATGGCTCGGCGGTGCAGACCAACGTACCTGACCTGGGTATTCGGGTTTTTCAGAATAACATGCCGTTCCTACTCAACACGCCAATGGACATAACCCTGTCGTCCCCACCGACCTTGGAAGTCGTCCCCGTCAAGCAGCCCGGTGCCGTGCTGACCCCCGCGAGTTTTACCGCGGTGGCCACGTTATTGGCCGAATACGAGTAGGAGCTGAGCTTATGCAACATGCGATGAACCCTAAAGCACGGCCATATGCCTGCGTGGCGTTGCTGCTGAGCTTCAGCCTGGTGCCCGCGGGGCATGCGGCGGATAACCTGAGTTTCAAAGGCAACCTGGTTGAAGAGGCTTGCACCATCCGCCCGGGTGACGAGGCAATCACCCTGGAACTCTGGGACGTGACCAGCAAGCACCTCTACATCAATACGCGCACACAGGGTAAGGGTTTCAAGGTTCACCTGGAGGACTGTGACACCACGGTTGGCAACACGGTCACCATCACGCTTGGCGGTAGGGAGAACGCGGCGCTACCTGGATTGTTCGCGCTTGATGTTGCCAGCGGGGCCTCAGGCATTGGGCTTGGTATAGAGACGCCGAACAACAAACCGTTACCCCTGAATACAGCCAGCGACGAACAGGTGTTGAGCGATGGCAGCAATGTGATCGAGCTCAAGGCCTATGTGCAGGGTGAGCCGGAAGCGATCAGGGATCAAACCATCGGGCACGGCAGGTTCACGGTGACCTCGACTTTTACGCTGGACTATCCATAACCGCCTCAGATAAACCTCAACTCTATTTCCTGGGCGGCTTTAGCGCGCGGACCGAAAGTTCGTCGGGCGGTGCCTGGATAGAGGAGCAGCGAGAGATCAAAATGAAACGACTCTATGGCGCCATGGCGCTTTTCGTCCTGATGGCTGCTGCGATGAATGTGAAGGCAGCTCAATGCCGTGTGAATAACGGCCCCTGGCAGCAAGTAGACAATGGCGGGACGCTAAACCTCCAGGTTCCCGTAACGGTCCAACTCGGTTCTGACGCAACCCGCATCATCCTGGATGGCGTGAGGCTGGAGTGCAGATTCACGCCCTACCCCAGCACCCCGACTTGGTGGGAAGACTATTGGGCGACGTCCATACAAGCCGGCTCCGCCTGGACGCCCGGCCCAAAATTCGTCAGCCAAGGCACAGGTTTGCGTATAAACGGGGTTTTCCGAAACACCCCGGTTCCGGATGGCATTCGGATTTCGACCATGCGCAACAACGCTGTGGGTGTACCCGTGGATGTAACGCCCTATATTTTGATACGCAATAACCCAACAAACCCTATCGACGTTCGGATAGGGGACGTCCTTGGTGTGTTGCGTCTAAACCAGACGAATAATTACAACGCACAGCGGACGGGGCTCATGGTCACGTACACGGCCGCCAACAACTTCTCAGTCTCACCCTCTACGTGCACGATCAACAATAACAATCCAATCGAGATAAATTTCGGCAACGTGAATCAAAGGGAAATAGGCACTAACCCACTGACGACGCCCATCAACAGCAACCGCAGGCTCAATTACTCATGCCCGACCGGCGGCATCACCACGCCGATCACCATTACCTACAAAGGTATCCCGTCGTCGTTCGACACACGGCTTTTGACGATGACCAATCCTGACGTCGGCACGGCCCTGATCCGGGCGGGGTCAGCGGTTCCGGTCAACGGTTCATTCCTGACCCAGCTCACCAACAGCGTGGGGGGCGATGACGTGATCTTTTCTCTCGTCTCGCGCGCTGGAACCCTACCCGCGGCAGGGCCCATAACGGGAAGCGGTGTGCTCGTAATGGGGGTGCCATAACCCACGCCCAAGGCTGAAACCGAAGACCTCTTGCGTCACTTTATGGACTACGCAGTCACAGATATTATTTCTGCGACTGCGCATAAGGTGGCATTTAGCTATAAACTTGCGCCAACGCCTCACGACTGTGTCTGCGCTCCCTCCAACACCCTCGACGATGAACCCATATGAACAAGTTTCTGGCACTGATAGCGGTACTGGCGCTCGCCGGGTGCACCACCACCTCTGACGTCTACCTCAAAAACGGTGAGCAAGGCCTGACCATCGACTGCTCGGGCGAGGCCAATTCCTGGGCCAGTTGCTACGAAAAAGCTGACGCCTCCTGTGCGGGCACCGGCTACCGTATCATCGGCACCGAAGGCACACCCTCTCTCAAGGAAAGTGACAAAACCCTGGGCCAGGACGTTGGCAACTACAAAAGCCGCAGCGTGGTGGTGGTCTGCAAGTAGGCATTACGCCTACATCTGAATGTCAGCAAACTTGATACCCAGGCCGCGAATGGTCTCTACCAGATCATCCAGGCGCGCAAAGGATTCGACTTCATCCTGATCGTCCACCAGGAAAAAACTGCGGCCGCCGCTTTTCTTGAAAAATACGATCCACTCCCCCAGGGCAGCAGGGTTCTGGATGATGTGAGTGGCCGATATCTGGCCTTCGGCCTGGCGAGCACTGACGTGTTCACGCTTCATGAAAGACTTCCCCAAAAAGACAAATGCCGCACAAACCGAGGGTTTGCGCGGCATTTTTGCATTGATCGGCAGACAGTTTAACGGATGCCCTGCCCTATCAGCACGCCCCTACGATCTGACCGTAGAAATTGACACCGTCATTGGTGGGAAACTTGACCCAGGTTTTCTCCCCACGGCCCTCGCCCGTCAACGCGCGGTAAAAAATCGGCATCACACTTGGGGGCCAGGCTTTTTCATCGGATGGAAAGTTATGGGGTGAAACGGGCCAGATCAGCCGGAAATGCAATCCTCGCCGGCCTTCTTCACGTCACCCGGACGGATCGGCACATTGGACATGCTCTCGTAGAGCTTGATGCTGCTACCACTGGAACGTTCATCAATCTCGAAGATTGCCGAAGGGTCGGCCGAAAACTTCTGCGGCACAATTACTTGCATACCACCTTCCTTACGCGGCTCGATCTGCGGCGGCCGGCGGGTCGCCGACAGTTTCTTCACCACACACGCGGCATATTCCTGCGGTTTCTTCCCGGAAATGACCGCCAGGGTCGGAGGGGTCTGCTTGATATCTGCAACCGAAGCACACCCACCAATCGCCAGGGCCAGAACCAACACACTCCACTTCATACTAAAACCTCCGATAAAGACCCTACGACAGCGGGGATGGTAAATTTCTCCCGCCCAAGTAGGATTTATCCCTGATAACTCGGTAAATAACTGTTTTAAATTGTCGACGTCGTTGAAGACGACCCGATAATAAACGCGCTGGGGCTGATAAACTCCATCTTAACCTACGTATCGTTCTGATTTTTCAGAAAAAGCCCTTCTGGAGACACCCTCATGAAATTCATCCACCAGCGCGAGCACCTCAACGAGGGAGACATTGTCGTCATCGAATGCTCGCAGACTTGTAATATTCGTCTGATGAGCGACGCGAATTTTCGCAGCTTTAAGAACGGTGGTCGCCACACCTATCACGGCGGCGCCTTCGACACGTTCCCTGCCAAAATCACCGCACCGAGCACCGGGTTCTGGAACATCACCCTGGACGTGGTCACGCGCCGCGCAATCAGCGTGACCCGCAAACCCGCGCTGTCCCACAAGATTCGCATTGTGCGCCGTACCAGCACCAAACTGAGCTGAACACTCGACAGGAAATAGCCGTGACCGCTACCACCAAGTACGTAATCAAATACAAGCTCAACGGCGAACGCCGCTTTGAGTTCGCTCAACTGCACACCAACAGCGTGGAAGAAGCCAAGCAAGCCCTGGCGAAAATTCACGATGTCAGTGATGAAATCATCGACATCAACGTGAGCAAGGCACTGTAAGCCGATGCCTGGCCCCACGACCGATCTGTTCGCCGATGACGCCTTGCAGCAACCCGCAGGGCGCGAGCAAATTGGCGAACAGTCCTACGTGCTAAGAGGCTACGCCCTGCCTTGGGTTGAGCGTCTTCTGCCGGAACTGCGGCGGGTCCTGGCTCAATCACCGTTTCGACACATGGTGACACCTGGTGGTTTTACAATGTCGGCTGCATTGAGCAGTTGCGGCGATCTGGGCTGGACCACTGATGCCTCGGGCTATCGCTACTCGCCATTGGACCCGCGCAACCTGCAGCCATGGCCGCAGATGCCGGACGCCTTGCGCCAATTCGCCGTGTTGGCAGCGGCAGAAGCCGGTTTTCTCAACTTTGCGCCCGACGCCTGCCTGATCAACCGTTATGTACCCGGCGCGAAAATGGCCCTGCACCAAGACAAGGATGAGCGCCGCTACAGCGAACCGGTGGTGTCGGTCTCTCTTGGGTTGCCGGCGATTTTTCTGTTTGGCGGGCACGAGCGCAGTGACAAGCCCCAGAAAGTCTCGCTGTTCCATGGCGATGTGGTGGTGTGGGGCGGCGTGGACCGCTTGCGCTTTCATGGGGTGATGCCGATCAAGGAAAGCGTGCACTCGGTCATGGGCGCGCAACGCATCAACCTCACCTTTCGCACTGCCGGCTGATTTGACCGCAAGCTTCAGAGTGCCAGGTGCTCGCGGCGCGACTAATCTGGCCTGGCCCCGTCAAGAGTGCCAACCATGACCACCGAACACGACCCCCGCTGGGCAGCCATTCTGGCCCGTGACCCCAAAGCCGATGCGCTGTTCGTCTATGGAGTGAAGACCACCGGCGTGTACTGTCGCCCTAGCAGCGCTTCACGCTTGCCACGCCCGGAAAATATCGAGTTCTTCGACACAGCGGCACAGGCCGAAGCCGCGGGCTATCGCGCCAGCAAACGCGCTGCCGGCGACCAGACCCAACTGGCAGCACACCATGCACAACTGGTGGCCGACGCCTGCCGGCATATCGAACAGGCCGACACCCCGCCCAGCCTGAACACGCTGGCCACGCAAGCCAAGCTGAGCCCCTTCCATTTTCACCGCGTGTTCAAAGCCGTCACCGGCCTGACCCCCAAGGGCTACGCCAGCGCCCATCGTTCACGCAAAGTGCGCGATGGCCTCAAGGGCCCGCGCTCGGTGACCGATGCGCTGTATGACGCAGGCTTCAACTCCAACAGCCGCTTTTATGAGTCGGCCGACCAGCTGCTTGGCATGAAGCCCAGCGACTACAAAGCCGGCGGCACTAACACTGCGATCCTGTTTGCCATCGGGCAATGCTCGCTGGGTGCAATCCTGGTGGCGCAAAGTGCCCGTGGTGTGTGTGCGATTTTGCTCGGAGATGACCCGGATCGATTGGCGCGTGATCTGCAGGATCAATTTCCCAACGCCGAGCTGGTGGGCGCCGACCCGCACTTCGAACAGTTGGTCGCCCAGGTCGTGGGGTTTATCGAAGCGCCCGCTCTTGGCCTGGACTTGCCGCTGGATCTGCGTGGTACCGCGTTTCAGGAGCGGGTGTGGCAAGCCTTGCGCGATATTCCACCGGGGAGCACGGCCAGCTACGCGCAGATTGCAGCGCGGATCGGTGCGCCTAAGTCGTTCCGCGCGGTGGCCCAGGCCTGTGGCGCTAACAGCCTCGCGGTGGCAATCCCTTGCCACCGCGTAGTGCGCAGCAATGGCGACCTCTCGGGCTATCGCTGGGGCGTGGAGCGCAAGCAGCAGCTGCTGGAGCGTGAGAGCAATGTCTAACCCTGCTTGCGCTTGCGGAACTCGGCGACTTTATGACGGTTGCCACACAGCGCCATGCTGCACCACCGACGCTTATGCGCCTTGGTGCGGTCGTAGAACCACAGCACGCATTCAGGGTGTTCGCAGGTGCGGATCAGGTTGAAATCTGCCTCCACGAGCAAGGTAGCGGCAGCTTCGGCGATCGGCGAAAGAAACTGCTCCGGCGTTTGCAGTTTGCGCTGACGCACCAGGTGCAATTCACCCGGTGCCGGCCAGGACAATTGTGGATGGCTGACGGCCTTGCGCAAAAAGCCATTGAGGGCAGCCGGATCAGCCTGCTCGCACGCCTTGCGTGCCTCCAGCAAGGCCCGGATCACTTCCCGCAGCGTCTTCGCCGTTGCCAGTAACGCCCCATCCTCGAACGCAGGCGTCGCACCCTCCTCGACCCAGCCCAAGCGTACCCACCAGCGCGCAACATCGGCGTCAGCCTGCCAGAACTCGAAGGGCTTCGGCTTCACCGAGGTGCCGGCCGAGCGCGATTACCACTACAGCTTCGATAACCTGGCAATCACGGTTGGGCATTTTGTCGATGCGCTGGCCCTGAGCCGTTACGCGCTGTATGTCTTCGATTACGGCGCACCGGTGGGTCTGCGCCTGGCGGTGGCGCACCCGGAACGGGTCAGCGCGCTGGTTTCGCAAAACGGGAATGCGTACTTGGAGGGCCTGGGCGACGCCTGGGCACCGATCCGCGCCTACTGGGCCGAACCGAGCCAGGCCAACCGCGAAGTCATCCGCAACGCGGTGATCAGCCTGGAAGGCACGCGCTACCAGTACCTGCACGGTGTGAACCAACCCGAGCGCGTGGCGCCGGAAGCCTACATGCTGGATGTCCTGCTCATGCAGCGCCCCGGCAATGACGAGATCCAGCTGGACCTGTTCCTCGACTACCGTAACAACCTGACGCTGTACCCGGCGTTCCAGGCCTTTTTCAAGGCGACGCAAGTGCCAACGCTGGTGATCTGGGGCCAGAACGACCCGTTCTTCATCCCGCCAGGCGCACACGCCTACAAGGCCGACAACCCCCACGCCGTGGTGGAACTGCTCGACACTGGCCACTTCGCCCTGGAAACCCATGCGGCACATATCGCCGAGCGAATTCACGCCGTCGTGGGCCACGCCATCGACTGATGGCACATCACGAAACTGCACGTTCGTCCAGTGAATAAAACAGACTGGCCGGGTGCCAAGGGCCCTGTTAAAACAGCGTAAAGCCTCACTAACGCTGGAGACGCATCCCATGAGCACCTGGCCAGACACCCGCCTTCTCGACCTGCTGGGCATCGAAGTGCCGATCATCCAGGCCCCAATGGCGGTAGGCACCACCACTGCCATGGTGATCGCCGCCAATAATGCGGGCGCGCTAGGTTCATTGCCGGCCGCCGCACTGAGTATCGAGCAACTGCGCGAAGCGCTGACCGCTATCCGCCAGGCCAGCCCGCGCCCTGTCAACGTCAATTTCTTCTGCCATCAACCCCCGGAACCTGACGTCGCACGCGATCGACGCTGGAAAGAATTATTGGAACCCTACTACCGCGAATTGGGGGCCGACTTTGATGCGCCAACACCGGTGTCCAACCGTGCCCCCTTCAATGACGCCGCCTGCCAGGTGGTCGAAGCATTCCGCCCCGAGGTCGTCAGTTTTCACTTTGGCCTGCCGGAAAAGTCCCTGCTGGATCGGGTAAAAGCCACCGGCGCCAAGGTGTTGTCCTCGGCCACCACGGTGGAGGAAGCTATCTGGCTGGAACAACATGGCTGCGATGCAATCATTGCCATGGGCATTGAAGCAGGCGGGCATCGCGGCTTGTTTCTCAGCGAAGACCTCAACACCCAGATCGGCCTGTTCGCGCTGTTGCCACAAGTCGTCGACGCCGTCCGCGTGCCGGTGATTGCTGCCGGGGGGATCGGCGATGCACGTGGGATGGTTGCAGCATTTGCCCTGGGCGCCTCGGCGGTGCAGATCGGTACGGCGTACCTGTTTACCCCAGAAGCCAACGTCACGGCTTCGCACCACCATGCGCTGCGTCATGCCCAGGCCAGCGAAACGGCACTGACCAACCTGTTTACCGGCCGCCCGGCACGCGGCATCGTCAACCGCGTGATGCGTGAGCTGGGTGCGATCAACCCGGCCGCTCCGGCGTTCCCGACCTCGGGCGGTGCGCTGATGCCGCTCAAGGCCAAGGATGAAACGGGCTTCAGCAACCTGTGGTCCGGTCAGGCACTGCGCCTGGGCAAAGACACGACCACGTATGAGCTGACACGCGAACTGGCGGAGCAGGCCCTGGCCAAGCTCAAGTAGAGCCCTCATCCGTGGCAACTTTGCACTGTACCGGCACTGGCCAACCGCTATATATTCCGATACATAGCGGTTAAGCTTTCTACCGACAACAGGCCGCACACCCTCAAAGGAGCTGCTTCATGAAGATTCACGCCTCACGCCTGGCCGTTCTGGTCGCAGCCCTCGCCTTTGGTTCGGCGCATGCCGATGAAGTCCAAGTGGCCGTGGCCGCCAACTTCACCGCACCGATCCAGGCGATTGCCGCCGACTTCGAAAAAGACACCGGCCACAAACTGGTCGCTGCCTACGGCGCCACCGGCCAGTTCTACACCCAGATCAAGAATGGCGCGCCGTTCGAAGTGTTCCTGAGCGCCGACGACACCACCCCGCAAAAACTCGAAACCGAAGGCGATACCGTCAAGGGGTCACGCTTTACCTACGCCGTCGGCACCCTGGCCCTGTGGTCGGCGAAGGACGGTTATGTCGATGCCAAAGGTGAAGTGCTGAAGAAAAACCAGTTCAAACATCTGTCGATTGCCAACCCGAAAGCGGCACCTTACGGCCTCGCTGCCACCCAAGTGTTGGCCAAGCAAGGGCTGACCGAGCAGGTCAGAGACAAGCTCGTTGAAGGCCAGAACATCACTCAGGCCTATCAGTTCGTGTCCACCGGCAACGCCGAGTTGGGCTTTGTGGCCTTGTCGCAGATCTATAAAGACGGCAAAGTCACCAGCGGTTCGGCGTGGATCGTTCCAGCCTCCCTGCACGACCCGATCAAACAGGACGCGGTCATCCTCAACAAGGGCAAAGACAGCGCCGCTGCCAAGGCGCTGGTTGAATACCTCAAAGGGCCTAAAGCCGCTGCCGTCATCAAGTCCTATGGTTACGAGCTGGCCAAATAAATGCCGCTTTCGAGTGCCGATTTTTCCGCTATCTGGCTGACCGTCCAGCTGGCGTCACTGACCACCGTGATCCTGCTGATCATCGGCACTCCCATTGCCTTGTGGTTATCGCGAACCCGCTCCTGGTGGCGCGGCCCCATCGGCGCCATCGTCGCCTTGCCGTTGGTGTTGCCACCCACGGTGATTGGTTTTTACCTGCTGTTGGCCATGGGCCCCAATGGTTACTTTGGCCAGTTCACGCAATGGCTGGGCCTGGGCACCCTTACCTTCAGCTTCGCTGGGCTGGTCATCGGTTCGGTGATCTATTCCATGCCGTTTGTAGTGCAGCCCTTGCAGAACGCCTTCTCGGCCATTGGCACGCGCCCGCTGGAAGTGGCCGCGACCTTGCGCGCCAATCCTTGGGATACGTTTTTCACGGTGATTCTGCCCTTGGCACGACCAGGATTTATCACCGCTTCCATTCTGGGTTTTGCGCACACCGTCGGCGAATTCGGCGTGGTGTTGATGATCGGCGGGAATATCCCGGACAAAACCCGGGTGGTTTCCGTACAAATCTACGACCATGTCGAAGCCATGGAATATGCCCAGGCTCATTGGCTGGCCGGCTCCATGGTGGTGTTCGCTTTCCTGGTGTTGCTGGCGCTCTACTCCAGCCGTAAAACAAAGATGGGCTGGAGCTGATGTCAATGATTGATGTGCGCCTGCAACTCAAGTATTCGGGCTTTGCCCTTGAGGTAGACCTTCACCTGCCAGGTCGCGGCGTGACCGCGCTCTACGGGCATTCCGGTTCCGGCAAGACCACCTGCCTGCGTTGTATCGCCGGGCTGGAGCGCGCCGAAGACGGTTTCATCCAGGTCAATGATGAGGTCTGGCAAGACAGCCGCAACGGGGTGTTTGTACCACCGCATAAGCGTGCATTGGGTTACGTGTTTCAGGAGGCCAGCCTGTTTGCGCATTTGTCGGTGCGGGCCAACCTGGAGTTCGGCCTCAAGCGCATTCCCCGCCAGCAATGCCGTGTGGACATGGCCCAGGCCACGGAGTTATTGGCGATCGGCCACCTGCTCGACCGCAACCCCCAGCACCTTTCCGGCGGTGAGCGCCAACGCATCGGTATCGCCCGCGCCTTGCTCACCAGCCCGAAATTGCTGTTGATGGACGAGCCCCTGGCCGCCCTCGACAGCCAGCGCAAAGGTGAAATCCTGCCGTACCTCGAACGTCTGCACGACGAGTTGGATATCCCGGTGCTGTATGTCAGCCATGCTCAGGATGAAGTCGCGCGCCTGGCCGATCACATCGTCTTGCTCAGCGACGGCAAGGCCCTGGCCAGCGGCCCCATTGGCGAAACCCTGGCGCGCCTCGACCTGCCCCTGGCACGGGGCGACGACGCTGGCGTGGTGATCAACGGCACGGTCAGTACCTACGACGAACATTATCAGTTGCTCACGCTGCAACTGCCCGACAGCGCCCTGCACATGCGCGTGGCCCATGCACCGCTGGCCGTGGGCAAAGCGTTGCGCGTCAAAGTCCAGGCACGTGATGTGAGCCTCAGCCTGCAGGCAGAAGAACACAGCAGCATCCTCAATCGCCTGCCGGTGACGGTGACCCAGGAAATTCCGGCGGACAACAGCGCACATGTGCTGGTTCGCCTGGACGCAGGTGGCACGCCGTTGCTGGCGCGTATCACACGGTTCTCCCGCGACCAGTTGCAATTGCACCCCGGCCAGACACTGTGGGCGCAGATCAAGGCGGTGGCTGTGTTGGCGTAAGTAACCTTTTGGCACGACCGCAAACGGCTGCGGTCAATCAGACATACCGGCCTGATTTGTTGCCAAGGAACCCGCACCATGTCCGACTCTGCGCTACCCCGCGACCTGCATTATGTTGACGACACCCAGCCCGGCATCCGCCGCAAGACGCTGCGGGGCAAGTTCCAGTACTTCGACCCTAAGGGTGAGCGCATCCGCGATCCCGACGAGATCAAGCGCCTGAACGCCCTGGCCGTACCGCCGGCCTACACCGATGTGTGGATCTGTTCTGACCCGCGCGGCCATCTGCAAGCCACCGGCCGCGACGCCCGTGGGCGCAAGCAGTACCGTTACCATCCGCGCTGGCGTGAGGTGCGTGACAGCGACAAGTACTCTCGGCTGCAGCAGTTCGGCATCGCCCTGCCAAAATTGCGCAAACAGCTGGAAGCAAAAATCGCCGAATCTGGCTTCACCCGCGAAAAGGTATTGGCCACCGTGGTGATGCTGCTGGACGCTACGCTAATCCGCGTCGGCAATACTCAATATGCGCGGGACAATAAATCCTACGGGCTGACCACGCTGCGTACCCGCCATGTGGATGTGAAAGGCAGCGAGATCAAGTTCCAGTTTCGCGGCAAGAGCGGCGTCGAACACCAGATCAGCGTTAAAGATCGGCGCTTGGCGACGGTGGTCAAGCGCTGCCTGGAATTGCCGGGGCAGAACTTGTTCCAGTACCTGGACGAAAGCGGCGAGCGGCACACCGTGAGCTCACAGGACGTGAATGAATACTTGCACAGCCTCACCGGTGCGGACTTCACCGCCAAGGATTACCGCACCTGGGCGGGCACCGCCATGGCGCTGGCGGTGTTGCGGGAATTGGAGTGGCAGCCCGAGTCCGATGCCAAACGGCACGTGGTGGCAATGGTCAAGGACGTCGCCAAGCAGTTGGGCAACACCCCGGCGGTATGCCGCAAGTGCTATATCCATCCTGCGGTGCTGGATCATTTCAGCCTCGGCGAACTCTCCAAGCTGCCCAAGCCACGGCTGCGTAAAGGGCTCAAGGCCGAAGAAGCGGCATTGGCGATGTTCCTTGAGCAACTGGCGGCGGATTTGCCGAAAAAGGGCAAGGTGGGTTAGGCTCTGCCTCCCTTCTGACTCACGGGACGAGCGCCGACGTGAACAACTAAGCCTTCCAAAATGTATCTGCAACAGGGCGCCTGGCGCGCCTGTTGGCCTGTCCGACATTTTTTTGGAGGTGCTGATGACTGACGTCAACCGGCTGCCCGCCCTCGTTTCCCTGCAACACCTGTGTTTTCAGTTCGCCAATGGCGAAACCTTGCTGGACGACCTGAACCTGTCCATCGATCACACGCCCACCGGCATTGTGGGGCGTAACGGCCGCGGCAAAAGTGTCCTGGCGAAGTTGATCGCCGGGCAGCTGTCGCCCTCCTCTGGCACGCTGAATCGACCGCCCGATGTGGCTTACGTCGCGCAGAATTTCGTGATGGCGCCGGGCGAAACAGTCGCTCATCTCACCCGGACCGCTGCGCCATTGGCAGCCCTCGAACGCATGGCCCAAGGCGCCGCGCAGGACGACGACCTGGCGTTGATCGACGACCGCTGGAACCTCGCCGAGCGTTTGCGCAGCGCGTTGGATGCGGCGGGTCTTTCTCAGCTTAATGTTGATACCCCTGTCGACCAACTCAGCGGCGGCCAGTTGGCCCGCGTCGCGGTCATCGGAGCGCTGTTGGCCGCGCCACACCTGCTGGTGCTCGACGAACCCACCAACCACCTCGACAGCGACGGCCGTGCCTGGCTGCTGCGAGTGCTCGCTGATTGGCGTGGCGGCTTGGTGGTGGTCAGCCATGATCGGCAATTGCTCAACGCCATGGGCCGCATCATCGAGCTGTCATCCCTCGGCGTCCGAGTGTATGGCGGCAACTACGATGCTTATCGCCTTCAGCGCGATGCCGGGCAACAGGCTGCCGTCGCCGCACTGGAACACGCACGCCTGGCGCGCAGCCGCGAACGGCGGCGCCTGCAAAAGGACCATGACAACCTGCAACGCAATGCCGCCCACTCACGCAAACAGGCGCAAACAGCCAACGTCGACCGTTTCACCAAAGCGCGCTGGAAAGGCGCCGCCACGGAAATCCTCAGCAGCGTGCGCAGCGCGCATGGGCAACACAAACAGGCGTTGGATGCCCAGGTGCGCCAGGCCTACGAAAAGGTACTGGACGAAACGCCAACGCTGTTGGCATTGCCCGCCTCAGCGGTGCCCAATGGCCGGCAGGTGCTGGCGTTGGTCGACGCGCAATTGCCATGGCTGCCCTCGACCTGCCTCAACCTGCACCTTGCCGGCCCGGTACGCGTCGCTGTGCGTGGGCCGAACGGGTGCGGCAAATCCACGTTACTCAAGGTGCTGGCGGGTGAATGGCAAGCGGTCAATGGCGTCTGCAGCGTGCAGGTGCCGAGTGCCTATATCGACCAGCCTCTTGCGCTGCTGGACGACCAGCGTTCCATCGTCGAGCAGCTCAACCTGCTCGACACGCCACTGACCGAAGCCGAATTGCGCACGCACCTGGCGTTGCTGCAACTGGACACCTTGCGCGTGACCCAACCCGCCGGGCAACTCAGTGGCGGCGAACGCTTGAAGGCCGCGATGGCGATTGCCTTGTGGCGCGAAATGCCGGCGCAACTGTTGTTGCTGGACGAGCCGACCAACCACTTGGACTTGGAATCGGTGATGGCTTTTGAACAGGCGCTGCAAGGGTTCACGGGGGCGATGATGGTGGTGTCCCATGACGCGGATTTCGTGCAAGCGATCAGGCCGACCCATTTTTTCACCTGGCAGCCTACGGGCTGGTGCCTTGAGTGTGTCTGAGGTCATTGCGTGCGCCCTAAAAGCGCCCTACGGTAGTGGCCGGATAATCTCACCGAGGAACCCGGTCCTATGCTGCCTTCGCCGCGCAAGCCCAACGCCAATGCTGTACTGGCCCATCGACAGCGCTGGCGTGGCCGGGTCGGGCTGATGCTGGTGGCCAGCCTGTCGGTGCTGGCGGGAATGACTGACGCCATCGGCTTCATGGCCAGCGGTGACTTTGTGTCGTTCATGAGCGGAAACACCACACGCCTGGCGGTGGCGATCAGCGCTGGGGATCTTGGCCTGACCGGACGGCTGCTGTTGCTGGTCGCGACCTTTGTCGTCGGTAACGCCTTGGGCGTCTTGGTCAGCCGGCTGAGCCGCCGCCATGCACTGCCTTTGCTGTTGTGTATTGCCGGCTTGTTGTGCGGCGCTGCAATGCTGCCCTTCGCCGATACGTTGCCCGCGCTGCTGGCGGCGATCATCGCGATGGGCATGCTGAATGCCGCTGTGGAAGAGGTCAACGGATTGCCGGTGGGCCTGACTTACGTCACCGGCGCGCTTTCACGGTTTGGTCGCGGGCTGGGTCGCTGGCTGCTCGGGGAGCGTCGCAGCGGCTGGCGCGTGCAACTGATTCCATGGGCCGGGATGTTCGTGGGGGCGGTGATTGGCGCGGTGCTGGAGCAGCAGATGGGCTTGAGGGCGCTGCTCGTCAGCGGCGTCTTGGCAGGTGTGCTGGGGCTGGTGTCGCTGAAGATTCCCCGGCGCTGGCACCTTGGCTACATGCCGCGCTGAGGAAAAAAGGTGCTCGCCCGGCGTTTAAGCCTCGACGTCCGTGTACCGGTAAAGAGCCATCATGTCGGGCGAGCGGGTGAATCATAATCCAATGCCTCGCAGCTGTCGTGCCAGCCATTTCCTAAAACGACTAAAGCAATGGACTACAGGCAAGTCGCGAGTGCGGCCAAACGCCGCTTGGCCGGCATATTGTCTTCTGCCGCGTAGTACTTGATGGTGGAACCGGCACCCGCGCTTTGCACATCGACAAAGTAGTCGCCGGCGGTGGTGTACACGGTAAAACCGCCGGCACCGATGGGTTCCTTGAAGCCGCCGGCGTCAACGCCGAACACGCTTTCATCCTGCCAGCCGAACTGCACGCATTCGGCAACCAGCAGTGTGGCCTTGTCTGAAGCCAGGGTTTTGTAGGGCGTGCCGGCGCGCGCCTCTTTCATCTTCGAACCTGCACAACCGGCCAGGGCTGCCAGTACCAGTGCGCCAATTACCACCTTGTGCATGCCATTGCTCCGTTGGAAAAAAACGCGACTCTACCATTAGCAGGCGACACCCAAGGACTATTACGTCACGCAGGCGCCTATAAGTGGATTCGCTGCATCCTCAAGGGCGAGAGCACGCCCAGCTGACTGGGTGCTTGAAGGTGGCGCCTACTGACACATGGCATTATGATGCCGCGGTTGATCTCACTGAGGAGATCAACGGGATACCCTCAACAAGGAAGCGTCATGAAAGATTTCGTCATCAGCGTCAACAACTCCGTTCTCTACATCGCACTGGCCTTCGTCTGGCTGATGGGTTTGGTGACGATGTTCAGCGCAAGCTTTTTGTCGGGCCTGGCGGTATTGGTGGGCGGTACTTTGACGTGGTGCATCATTTCCGGCTTCTGGTTCGTCCAGTCGGCCACCTATGAAGAACTGCGCAAGCTCAACGCAAAAAGCTGATGTGCCTGGGCAGCCCAATCGGGCTGCCTTGCTGTGTGCAGCATGAATTTAGTTTCACTGTGAAGGGCGCCGGGGCTGCCTATATTGGCCACGCTCATTTTTAGAAACCTCCCTTCTGCCCGCCCTCCCGCGGGCTTTTTTTCGTCCGGGTGTCAAAGCAACCAGCGCAATAGGTAAAACAACGCCATGCTCAACAGGACGGTGATCAACACATTGCGCGTCCAGAACATCAACGCCACCGCGCTGAGCCCCGCCAGCAGGTAAGGGTTGGCCGGGCTGAGGTTGAGTTGATGGTCGGCCAGGAAAATGATCGGCCCGCAAATCGCCGTGAGCATGCCTGGCACGGCGAACCCGAGAAACTCCCGCGCGCCACGGTTGAGGCGCACCGGCAGGCGCGGCTCGATAAACAGGTAACGGTTGAGAAATACCACCAGGCCCATGGCCACAATCATGATGTAGATCATCTCTGCCCTACCCCCAGTCGTTTGCAGGCATACCCCGCGCTCATGCCCAACACCCCGGACACCACCACGGCCGACTCCCAATGCATAAAGCTCAACCACACCGAAAACAGCAACGACACGGCCACGCAGACCACCGTGGGGATGTCACGCACCACCGGCGTAATCAACGCGATAAACGTGGCGGCGATGGAAAACTCCAGCCCCAGTTGATCAAGGCCGGGAATGCTTTTGCCGAGCACGATACCGGCCAGTGTGAACAGGTTCCAGATGATATAGAACGTCAGGCCGACGCCCAGGGCGTACCAGCGGTTGAAGGTCTCGCGGTCAAAATGGCTGACCAGTGCGAAGAATTCGTCGGTCAACAGAAAGCCCAGGCTCATGCGCCAACGCGTCTTGAGGGGCGACAGGATCGGGCGTACATGCATGCCGTACAGCAAATGCTGGGACGTCAGCAGCAAGGTGGTCAGCACGATGGAAATCAGGCTGGCGCCACTCTTGACCATACCGATGGCGACCAGTTGCGCGGCCCCGGCAAACACGATGGCGGACAAACCTTGGGCTTGCAACGGGGTGAACTGTGCATCAATGGCCATCGAACCGGCCAGCAGTCCCCACGGCGCACAGGCCAGGGACAAGGGAATGACGGCGATGGCGCCGCGAGCGAAAGCGTAATGAGGTAAGGCAGTGGGCATGGAAACGGCTCATCGACAGACAGTCGACAAGCATGCCAGCGCAACAAGGGGATTGTCTTGAACGATCTTGCTCAGGCGAGCCTTACCGACACCTGCTCCACCGAATCGCGCGCTTCGCGCAGTTCGTGGGCGTCCTGGTTAAGCCGGTGAATGGTGTTGAGCAAACGCTGGCGCAACACTTCATCGCCGAGCTTTTCGACGGCACGCATCAGGTCGAAGGCCGCGGTTTCGTTATTTTCCGCGACGGAATCCAGGGTCTTGCGCAGGTTGCGAGTGGCACGGGTCACGCGGGTTATTCCTTCATCAGCAATGGGCAGGCACTTTAGGACATTCATGTTTCATTTTAATTTCAAACACTTGTGGCGGTTTTCAAGGCATTTGATCCATATCAATTGAAACAGCGTTTGACCGACATATATGGAAATACGTATATTCGAATAACCCCATATACCAAGACCTGGGCCATGCCAGACACCCTCTCCCCACCCACCTTGTTCAAATGCCTGGCCGATGCCACCCGGGCACGCCTGACGTTATTGATCCTGCGTGAAGGCGAACTTTGCGTGTGCGAACTGATCCATGCCTTGGACGACAGCCAGCCAAAAATCTCCCGCCACCTGGCGCAATTGCGCAGTGGCGGGTTGCTGCTGGACCGTCGCCAAGGCCAATGGATCTACTACCGCATCAACCCGGCATTACCCGATTGGGTGACTGACGTGCTGCACACCACCCTGCAAGCCAACCAGCCCTGGTTGCACAACGACGCACAGCGTCTGAATGCAATGGGCGACAGACCACAACGGACCAACACCTGCTGCTGAATCCTCGGAGCGTTCATTCATGCTTGTCGCACTTGCGATTTTTATCTTCACCATCGTATTGGTCATCTGGCAACCCAAGGGCCTGGGCGTCGGCTGGAGCGCAACCCTGGGCGCCATTCTGGCCCTGGCCTCTGGCGTGGTCAGCCTGGCGGATATCCCGGTGGTGTGGCACATCATCTGGAATGCCACAGGGACCTTTGTCGCACTGATCATCATCAGCCTGCTGCTCGACGAAGCCGGGTTCTTTGCCTGGGCGGCCCTGCATGTAGCGCGCTGGGGGCGTGGGCGCGGCCGGCGTTTATTTGCCTATATGGTGTTGCTCGGCGCATTGGTCTCGGCGCTGTTTGCCAATGACGGCGCGGCGCTCATCCTCACGCCGATCGTGATGTCGATGCTGTTGGCCCTGCGCTTTTCCCCGGCGGCGACCCTGGCCTTTGTCATGGGCGCAGGGTTTATCGCCGACACGGCCAGCTTGCCACTGGTGGTCTCGAACCTGGTGAATATCGTCTCGGCGGATTACTTCAAGATCGGCTTCAACGAATACGCCGCGGTGATGGTGCCGGTGAACTTCGTCAGCGTCGCGGCGACGCTGGCGGTGCTGCTGTGGTTCTTTCGCCGCGACATTCCGCAGACCTACGACCCGGCCGACCTTGAAGACCCCGCCAGTGCTGTCCACGACCGCGCCACCTTCCGCGCCGGCTGGTGGGTGTTGGGCATCCTGTTGGTCGGTTGCTTTGCCCTGGAGCCGCTGGGCATTCCCATCAGCGCGATTTCCGCCGTCTGCGCCGTGCTTTTACTGGTCATCGCCGCCAAGGGCCACACGATCTCCACGCGCAAAGTGCTGAAGGAAGCGCCGTGGCAAATCGTGATCTTTTCCTTGGGAATGTACCTGGTGGTCTACGGCATGCGAAACGCCGGCCTCACCACCTACCTGGCGACCTGGCTCGATACGTTCGCCACTTACGGCGTGTGGGGCGCGGCGATGGGCACGGGAGTGCTGACGGCGCTGCTGTCCTCGGCGATGAACAACTTGCCGACGGTGTTGATCGGGGCGCTGTCCATCGAATCCAGCCATGCCGTGGGCGTGGTCAAGGACGCAATGATCTACGCCAACGTGATCGGCAGCGACCTGGGCCCTAAAATCACCCCGATTGGCAGCCTGGCCACCTTGCTGTGGCTGCACATCCTGGCGCGCAAGGGCATCACCATCACCTGGGGCTACTACTTCAAGGTCGGGATCGTACTCACGCTGCCGGTGCTGTTGATCACGCTCGCCGCCCTCGCCTTGCGCCTGAGCCTTTGAAGGAGATACCCCAATGAAAGTCCTGTTCATGTGTACCGCCAATAGCTGCCGCAGCATTTTGTCCGAAGCTGTGTTCAACCACTTGGCGCCGCAAGGTTTTGCGGCGATCAGTTCCGGCAGCTTTCCCAAGGGCGAGGTCCTGCCGCGCAGCCTCAGTACACTGCAGGCGGCGGGTATCAGCACTGAAGGGCTGTACAGCAAAGGCAATGACGCTTTCGAAGGCAGCCCGCCAGACGTGGTCATCACCGTGTGCGACAAGGCTGCCGGTGAAGCGTGCCCGCTGTATTTCGGGCCGGCAGTGAAGGCGCATTGGGGGTTGGAAGATCCATCTGATGTAAAGGGCAACGACGCAGACATCCAGGCGGCCTTCAACACAACCCTGGACATTATCGCCAAACGCTGCAGGGCGTTTTTCGCCGTGCCTTTTGATTGCCTTAGCCCTGCTGAAATCAAAGCGGAGTTCGACCGTATTGCGCTGATGTGAGCATCGCTTAGCGATGTGGATTCGCCTGCCGGTGCCAGCGTATGCTTTCGCACTTTCCTGAAAGGACGCGGGCATGCTGACGATCTTTTTCTACGCACTGATATTCGGTTTCGTGTTTTGCCTCTCTCCCGGCGCCGTGCTGGCGGAGACCCTGCGCCGTGGTTTGCTCCATGGCTTCACGCCGGCCCTTCTGGTGCAGTTTGGCTCGCTGGTGGGCGACGCGGTGTGGGCGGTGATCGGCCTGACCGGGATCGCCCTGCTGATCCAGCATGACGCAGTGCGCGTGCCACTGACGGTAGTCTGTGCGTTGTACCTCGCCTGGCTGGGTGTGCGCAGCCTGATCGATGCCTGGACGCTGCCTGAATCAGACGACGCACCCGCCAGCACTCGGCAAAATGCGCTGGCGGTCGGCGCAGCGATCTCCCTGGCCAACCCGAAAAATATCGTTTACTGGGGCGCGCTGGGCAGCGCGTTGTCAGGCATCGTCGGCGCCACGCCCAGCCATGGGCAAACCTTGATGTTTTTCGCCGGGTTCATGCTGGCTTCGGTGTTGTCATGCTTTCTGATTGCAGCGCTGGTCAACGTGCTGCGCAAGAACGCATCACCGTTGGGGCAGCGCATCAGTTATGGCGCTTGCGGTGTGGTATTGATCTATCTGGCAATTCTGGCCGCGCAAGGGATGTGACGTTATAGCAACGTGTTATCGGTGTGGGTGCCCTTATCGAGGGCCTACTCTCGCAAACCTGGAGGTCAGCGTCCAATCAGGCCTTGGCCTGTTGTTCCAAGTGCAGCTGCAATTGCGGATCGATTTGCAGTTGACCTGCCAAGTCGTCCAGGTAATTGCGTTCGGCGTCCTGCTGATCGTCCACCAGCATCACACTGGCCAGGTAAACCTCCGCCGCCACTGCCGGGTCGCTGGCGAACTCGGCGAAATCCGCAGCGTCCAGGGGCTTGGCGACTTCAGCGTCGAGCCACGCTTGCAGTTGCGAATCGTCGGTATGCCGGCCCAGTTCAATGGAAATCAGTTGCTGCTCTTTTTCATCGATGTGGCCATCAGCTTTCGCGGCGGCGATCAACGCACACAAAACGGCATGGCTGTGGGCTTCGGCTGCGGGACCGTCAAGCTGGTCGACCGTCTGGAAGGCTTGCTGCGGAGCACTGCCTTGCTGGCGTTGCCAGGCTTGGTAGGCCCGGAACGCCGCCATGCCCAAGGAAGCCAGTGCCGCGTAGTTCATCCCGCCAGCACGTCCCTGGGCTGGACGCGCGCCAGCGGCACCGCCCAGGAGGCCGCCAAGCCCACCCAACAAGCCACCCAGACCAGCACCGGCCCAGGCATTGCCGGTGCTAGTGCCTTTCAATAAGCCGCCGAGCAGTCCGCCCAAACCGCCACCCGAGGAGGCACTGGCCCCTTGCCCGGCGCGCAGCAGTTGTTCCAGTAAGTCGCTGGTGTCCATGATCTCACCCTCCCAGGGCGCAGCGTTGGCGTCTAACAACCATAGCCCGGCCCTGCCGGTACACCATGACCGCCGGGCGGGCACGGCCTATCATGGCGTCACCGTGCCTCTGAGAGAAAACCCAAGTGAACCGGATTGAGCATGTCGTGCTGATGGCCCGCTACAACCAGTGGATGAACCGCAAGCTCTACGAAGCGGCCGGCACGCTGTCGGACGCGGAGTTGCTCATGGACCGCAAGGCGTTTTTCGGCTCGATTCTCGGCACGTTGAACCACCTGGTATTAGGCGACACCGTCTGGCTCAAGCGCTTTGCCCTGCATCCTGCTGGCTATGCGGCACTGGCTCCGCTGAACGCGGTCGCCACACCTGTTGATTTGACGCAGTTGGCCTTTGCCAACGTCCGAGAACTGGCCGCCCGCCGAGCCTGGCTGGATCAACTCATCCTCGACTGGGCGCAGACCGTAGAGGCGCCCGACCTGGATCAGCGCCTGCATTACCGCAACATGCGCGGTGTGGCCGCCGATAAAAACTGCTTTAGCCTGCTGGTGCACTTTTTCAATCACCAGACCCACCACCGGGGCCAGGCAACCACCTTGCTGAGCCAGGCGGGGCTGGACGTGGGCACTACGGATTTGCTGGCGTTAATCGACTGAACTCGGCGTACGCCTGCATCAAGCGCGGGAACGCCGCGGGCTCGGGCAACTGCGCAAAGCGTTCAACGGCCGGGGTGGAGGCCCAAGGCAATTTCTCGCTGGTCCAGGTCTCCATGAAGGGTACATAACTGCTGGCATTGTCCAGCAACGCCGCGCGCACGTTGACGAACTCATCAATGCCATGAGGGCGGGTGAACAGCCAGCTCATGCAATGCGGGCAAAAGTAGTGGCGGTCCACCCCCTGCAGGCCGCCGATCACCGGGCAGCCCTGGGTGATCGTAAAACCGCTGGCCGGAATCAATGCGCTCAGGGAGAAGGCGCTGGAAGACATCTTCTGGCAACCGGTGCAGTGGCAGGCCATGGTGATCACTGGGGCTGCACTCACGCTGAAGCGCACACGGTCACAACGGCAGCCGCCTTCGTACGGCAGGGTGTCGACGCTCATCATTGCTTCCTTTTATTGATGGGTAGCGTGGCAGATTAGCGTCCGGGCGCAGCGTTGAACAGGCCAGCCCCAAAACCGAACGCTGCATCGTCACTGGGGTCGTAAACCTTAGGTGTCGGGATTTTTGCTGCACCCGCCCTCCCCGCGTGCATTGGGAGTCTACCGATGCGCGTACCCCGAGAAGGAGACGCTTACATGGTCATTCACTTCAAGGTCGCAGGTCATTTAGCCTGTGGCCACCACGGCACCAACCTCCCTTCCAGCGTCGAGCTGAACCGAGTCAAGTGCCGTACCTGCCGCAACACCGAAGCCTACAAGGAAGCGCGCCGCACCCAGCGCAATGCTGCCCGCCGCGCCAATCGTAACGCCAAGACCCGCACCGTGATCGACTGGCGCAGCGCGTGGACGCAACGCCTCACCGACCAGCCCGGTTTGCAGCGCTTGCCACGGGGCTTCAGCGGTCAGCCCTTCGTGTAAGCCACACAAACAAAAGCCCCGGCAAAACCGGGGCGCTTGGGTGTTAGTCGATCATCACTGTGCGCCACTGTTTCGTAGGTGTGTCGTTCTGGGGCTTCGGTGGTTCTGGATATGTCACTGATCTGACCAAGGCCCAGGTGGTCACCAAGGACGGTGCTTGTGATCACCGCGACACCGACATTCCGTGGCCAAAGGCCTACATCGATGCCCAGGCCCGACGCCTTGTTTAGCGTGACGACGTAAATATCAAAGACGCCCTGCGCGGCACAGGTATCAAGCTGGCCAAGCCGAAGGGGCCAAAAATGATGGTGTTCAATTGCGGTGGCTACCGCCGATTCATCAGCGGCGCGCAGCGCTGTCGGGAAGACTGCCGGACAACGCACCTTAAGGAACGTTACCGTGCGGGCTTAATGCTGCCTTGCTGAGCGAATTGTTCAAACTCGGCGAGCATCATAACCGCCGTGAACTGCAGCTCCCCGTACTGAGCGGCTATCTCGTCAGTCTGGAACGGCCAGTAGTTCTTGTAGAAGTCTTCCGCCGCAGCCTCAGCTTCGTCCTTTGCAAGTTGAAGCTCATGAAGGCCTGCTTCGTAGTTGTCATCACGCATACATACCTCCTTGATCCGGCTCCATGCCGGTCACCCGCAATACCCCAATCCAAACCAAACTGCCACCATCCAACTTGCGAGGACTGTTTGATGCGGCCCGTGAGGCGGCCGGTGTTGAAAAGGAGACTTTCAGATGCGCGACTTATGTGCAAAGGCTGGTACCGACAAAGCACAATCCAGTGAAGACATGCTAAAAGCGAGGGACCCACTTGGACACATCACCGTGGTGATGACCGAGCATTACATCCACAAACGGATCGACAAAAAGGTCACGCCAACTAAGTGAGTTGCGGAGCAACATTTGAAATTGCGGAGCGGAAACAAACAAGGGCTCGCCTGATAAATCACGCAAACCCCTGATTTTAGATGGTGCCCGAACCCGGAATCGAACCGGGACGCCCTTACGAGCGGGGGATTTTAAGTCCCATGCGTCTACCAGTTTCGCCATTCGGGCGGCAGCGCGTGTTGCAGGGTTGGGAATATATAGATCCAGTCGCGTCGACGCAAGGTCGCAAGGCAGCTTTCTTGCACCACGACACGGGCGAAAAAGCTCGTTAGATCAGTGATCTAGATGAGGATAACGAAGGAAAAACTGAGATTTCCGTGCCTCGATGCGTCGCCCACTGTTCAATCTTCACGCCCTCGCAACGAAATGCAAGCAACGCAGAATGGACTCACGCAGGGATCGCAATCGCCACAGCCTTCTGCCCTCCCAGAGCAACAAGGATGTAATGGCTGATGAATAACGCCCCTGCCTGGGTGAAAATACTCTCCAGATGTGTGACACCCGATAAGACCGGAGAAGGCCTGGCTGATTTGCTCTTCTCTGGCGTATTGGCCGCTGTGGGTAGTGGCTTGTGGATACTTGGCAGGTACATCCGCACTTCGAAGTTGAGGCCGCCGTCGAAGCCTTCCTCCACTGAGGTTTCATAGCGCTCAACGCACACATAACAATCCCGACGCAAACGGCGATTCAATGTTCCCGGGGGCATTTTTGTCGATTTCCATGTTGGCTCTCCGTTCTAGGCTCGGAACATCCGCGCGTCAACATAAGAGTGGGCCGGTCACGGCGAGTGCCAAGGCTTGGACGAACGGTGACGTCGGGTTCCTCGATAATGAATCGCTCCAGCTACCGACACGCACTTTTTTTGCTCATCACTTGTGCGGCCAGGTGCTTCAGGCACTCCCACCTATGTCGTCACCCGACACGGATTCAAATAGCATCCCTACGGCACCGACCGTCTCAAGCCGGCACTTGACCTCTTCACTGACCACTATCTCGCCCGAATATTTTTTCACTCTGAAAATGTGCTGACCACCGATTAATACTTCACACGTATTCTCCAAGAGCCCTTTTTATTAACCGAGCGCAGTTTAAAAGGACCACCTCGCTAAGACAGCGTGACTCAAAAACCTGTTCCGACGGGCGCAGATATGCTCAGATGGCTCTACGCTCCCAACGCATCATCTTATGCGTCGACGTCCCCCACTCACCGTGTGGTGAGTCATTGGCGTTGAACACCAGCCGCTCCCCTATTTGGAGACTCACCATGAACCCACACGCCACCGCCCTTGTCTTGATCGAATTCCAGAACGATTTCACCACCCCTGGTGGCGTGTTCCATGACGCAGTCAAAGAGGTGATGCACCAGTCAGACATGCTGGCCAACACCGCAACCACCGTGCAGCAAGCGCGCAAGCTGGGCGTGAAGATCATCCACCTGCCGATCCAGTTCGCCGAGGGCTATCCGGAACTGACAACACGCGATTACGGGATTCTCAAGGGTGTTGCCGACGGCAGCGCCTTTCGCACCGGCAGTTGGGGTGCAGAGATCACCGACGCCGTGACGCGTGAGCCCGGCGATATTCTCGTGGAAGGCAAGCGCGGACTGGATGGCTTTGCCACCACTGGCCTGGACCTTGTGCTACGCAACAATGGCATCCAGAACCTGGTGGTGGCGGGGTTTCTAACCAATTGCTGTGTCGAAGGCACGGTTCGATCCGGTTATGAGAAGGGCTACAACGTAGTGACCTTGACCGACTGCACGGCGACGTTCACCGATGAGCAACAAAAGGCCGCTGAAAACTTCACGTTGCCGATGTTTTCGCAGGCATTGCGGCATACCGCATTTCTCGGGGCGTTGAGCGCCAAATAAGCAAAAAGGGGGCGACTGATTGATCAGTCGCCCCCTTTGCTTAACGCTCGGCATGCACCGCCATTCCAACTTACCCGTTTAACGTCAGCCCCCGATAAGCCGGCACTGGCAGCTTGTACCTCTGCGGTTGTTGCCGGGCGAGTTGTGCCTGCAGGTGTGCGACGGCATCCAGCACGCGTTGCGCCCATTGCTCGTCTTCCGGGTCCACGACTACGACGCGGAAACCGTGATCGACACCTTCAAGCTGAACGCCCTCGGAATCATCGACATGCAAGTCGATGTCGAACGCCGACGGCAATTTTGACGGGGTATTCAACAGTCCGCGCTCGGTGAGAGCCTGGTTGTGCCGCACGCTGTTGACCACGCCGTCGATGTGGATGCCATACAGCAACAACCAGCGGCGTATGTAGGACGGGGTTCGCCCGGATGAGGTGTAGACCCAGACGCTGCAGCCTTGGCGACGCAGTTCCCGGGTCAGTGCGCGGGTTCCGCTGCGCAGCGGCTCGCCCAGCCAACGGTGTACACACGCCGGCAAACGGCTGTGTTCGGTCGCGCTGTGGTGAAGCTGGCAAGCCAGCGTGTCATCGATATCGAACGAGATACGGATGCGCTGGCGCTTGAACACACGCTTGATTGTGTCGAGCACTGGATACGTTCCCATTAATGGCCCCCCTGATGGACGGGCGCTGGTGTGTCGCTCAGGAAAAACTCCATTGGATCAGGGGCATTATCTTCCAGGAACGCTGCATACTTTTTCTTGATCTTGGGCAACTCATACAGCGCCATGACGCCATGCTTGGCGGAGTTGCGTATAACCGAGGACGGGTTGAAGTAGCCCTCGGCGTTGTCCAGTGTCAATACGAAGGGCGGCAACCCCTCGCGCATCAGCAGGTAGCTGACGATCAGTGACCCACTGCGGTGATTGCCTTCAATGAACAACTGCGGCTTGCTGAGTACTCGCACGTAGACACCCGCTGCGCGCTTCCACACCGATTCACTGTGGTGCTTGCAGTACCAGTTATACAAGTCCTTGATGCCGCCCTCGACATTGTTGAAAAAATGCACTTCGGTAGCCAGCAGGTGCTGCGCGTATTCCTGCCGGCGTAGCGGGTCTTTGCCACAGAGCACGGTGGCATTGATCTCCAGCATCAGGTTCAGTTGCTGAAGGTCGAACAGGTCGACACCCCGCGCCACATAGTCGTCAATCAGGGCATAGCCATCAAGCACATTCTGCAGCACTTCGTCTGTCAGCGGGTCGCGTGGCTCGGTAAAGTCCTGGCTGAGCTGGGCAAAACGGCTCTGTACCTTACGCAGTGCGCGTTCGATCGCGGGCAAATCAAGACGACGTATTGCAGTCATTGGCAATCCTGAAAAACGGTGCATGGGTCAGCTGAACTTGCCGCTGATGTAATCCCCGGTCATTTGTTCGCGCGGATTCTCGAAAATCTGCGCGGTGGGGCCCATTTCCACCAGATAGCCGGTGCGGGTGCCCTGGGAGATGTCAACCGAAAAAAACGCGGTGGTATCTGCCACACGAATCGCCTGCTGCATGTTGTGCGTCACCAGGGCGATGGTGTAATCCTTCTTCAACTCAACCATCAGCTCCTCGACACGGCGAGTGGCAATCGGGTCAAGCGCCGAGCACGGCTCATCCAGCAACAATACTTCCGGCTCGGTGGCGATGGCGCGGGCGATACACAGGCGTTGCTGCTGGCCGCCGGAGAGCGACAGGCCGCTGACCTTGAGCTTGTCCTTGACCTCATCCCACAAGGCAGCGCCTTGCAGCGCGTGCTTGACGCGGTCGCCGATGTCGCCCTTGTAGCGGTTGAGGCGAAGGCCAAAGGCTACGTTGTCGAAAATGCTCATCGAGAACGGGTTCGGCTGTTGGAACACCATGCCGATGTAGCGGCGCACGACCACCGGGTCAACGCCCTTGCCATACACGTCCTGGCCCAGGAAATGCACGTGGCCTTCGAAGCGGAAGCCCTTAACCAGGTCGTTCATGCGGTTGAGGCTACGCAACACGGTTGATTTGCCACAGCCGGACGGGCCGATAAAGCCAGTGATCTTGTTTTTCTCGATCGGCACATGGCTATCACGCACCGCCATGAAGTTGCCGTAGAAAATCTTGTCCAGCTTGCAGTCCATGACCACAGGCGCCTGGGTGATAAACGGAGCGGCTATTTGCGCAGATGATACGTTCAAAATACAGGTGCTCCCGTTCTTAATACTTGGGCTTGCCGAAAATACGGCTCACGATATTCACGACCAGCACGATCATCACCAGCACCAACGAGGCCGCCCATGCGAGCTCAAGCTGGTTGTCGAAGGGCATGCCGGAGAAGTTGTAGATCAGCACGGCAAGGGATGCCGTCGGGTTCATCACCGCCAGGCTGCCGTCGTGGTAGATCCAGTAGTTGCTGAACAGCGCAGTGAACAACAGCGGCGCGGTTTCGCCGGCGGCGCGGGCCACGGCGAGCATGACGCCGGTAAGGATCGCTGGCATGCCGGTGGGCAAGACGATTTTCCAGATCACCTGCGAACGGGTGCAGCCCATACCGTAGGCGGCATCCTTCATGATCTTGGGCACCATCCTCATCGACTCTTCAGCCGTCAATACCACGATTGGCAGCATCAGCACGGCCAGCGCAACGCCACCTGCCGGTGCCGAGTAAGTCCCGGTGGTCATCACCACCAGCGCGTAGGCAAACACACCCGCCAGGATCGAAGGCAAGCCGGTGAGCATTTTTGCGGCAAAGCGCGAGGCGTTCGCCAGCTTGCTGTCCGGGCCCAGTTCCGCCAGGAAAATCGCCGCCATGATGCCGACTGGCACCGCGATGGCGGCAGCGATACCAACCATGACGAACGTACCTGCCATCGCGTTGCCGAAGCCACCGCCGGTCTCGAACCCAGTCGGTGGCAGTTCAGTGAACACTTCCAGGCTCAGGCGAGCGCCGCCGCGGGTGATCAGCATGTAGAGCACGGAAATCAGCGGCACACTCGCCAGCAATGCGCCGATCCACACCGAGGTGGTCAACACCAGGCTGCGCAACGCACGACCTTCGAACCGGCGCTGCAGGCTCGGCATGGCGGTAATTGGAGAAGAAAGGTCAGTCATTGCTTAGTACCCCGCTGGGCGTAGAGCATGATCATCGAACCGATGATGTTCACCAGCAGCGTGATGAACATCAGCACCAGTGCGGCGTACATCAACACTTCGATCTCGTTCGGGCCGGCTTCGGGGAAGTTCAGCGCCAACAAGGCCGCCAGCGTATTGGCCGGTGCAAACAGAGAAAGGGAGATGTTGTTCGCGTTGCCGACCAGCATGGCCAGCGCCATGGTTTCACCCAATGCGCGGCCGAGGCCCAATACCAGGGAACCAAAGATGCCGGTGGCGGCAGATGGCACCATCACCTTGAGAATCGCTTCCCAGTGGGTGGTGCCCATTCCGTAGGCGGCTTGCTTGGTTTTCATCGGCACAGCCGTGAGGGCGTCCTGGGAAACGGCGGCGATGGTCGGCAGAATCATGATGGCCAGTACCAGTGCTGCCGGTAACAGGCCCGGCCCGCTCAAGGAGGTGCCGAAAAAAGGAATCCAGCCGAGTTCGGTATTCAGCCACGCCGTCAGCGGGCGGATGGCCGGGATCACCACATAAATGCCCCAAAGGCCGTAAACGACGCTGGGGATCGCGGCGAGCAGTTCAACGATGGTGCGAAACACCGCCGCCAGCTTGGCCGGTAAAAAATCCTGGGTCAGGAAAATCGCCATGCTGACGCCGAAAAAACCCGCGATCAGCAACGCGATGAAGGCACTGTAAAGCGTGCCCCAAATAGCTGGCAGAATGCCGTATTTACCTTGATTTACGTCCCAGACACTGCCGAACAGCACATCAAAACCGTGCTTTTCCATGCCGGGAAGTGCCTTGCGCCCTACTTCGAAGACCAGCGCGAAAACCAGCGCCAGCACCAGCACTACGCCTATGCGTGCAAGCGCGCGGAAGGTGCGGTCAACCAGGAAGTCCTTCCTAGAAGGTGGCTGGCACGCAGAGTCCGGGTTAACCGGTACGACAAAAGGTGAGTTCATTGGCTAATTCCGGAACAAGAGGGGAACACGCCCGGCATGGCTGACAGCCCACGCCGGGGGTGGTCTGGCAAGCCTTACTGAATGTTGGCGGAAGCTTTGCGAACTTGATCGACAACCGATGGCGGCAGCGGGATGTAGCCCATCGAATCGGCGATTTTCTGGCCTTCGGTCAGGCTGTACTCGACCATTTCACGCATGGCCTTGGCTTTGGCCGGGCTCTCGTTTTTCTTGCGGAAGATCATCCAGGTGTAGGAAGTGATCGGGTAGGACTTGGCGCCATCCGGATCTGGCAGCCAGGCCACCAGGCTTTCCGGCATCTTCACCGCAGCCAGGGCTTCTGCACCGCTTTCGGCGTTCGGTACAACGTATTTTCCGGCCTTGTTCTGCAACTGGGCGAAGGCAACCTTTGCCAGTTTGGCGAAGCCGTATTCGATGTAGCCGATCGCGCCTGGAGTCTGGCGAACGGTAGCGGTTACGCCATCGTTTTTCGGCGATTTGATGAATTTGTCGCTGGCTGGCCAGTTGACCGTGTTGCCTTCGCCCAAGTCCTTCTGGAACTCAGCGTTGATCGCAGACAAGTGCTTGGTGAACACAGCAGTGGTGCCGCTGGAGTCTGCACGCACAACGACGGTGATCGGCATGTCAGGCAGTTTCAGGCCTGGGTTGGCGGCGACGATCTTCGGATCGTTCCACTTGGTGATCTTGCCCAGGAAGATGTTGGAGTAAACATCGCGCGGCAACTTGAGTTCTTTAGGATTGCCTGGCAGGTTGAACGCCAACACGATCTCACCCGCGGTCATCGGCAGCAGCTGCACGCCTTCGGCCACCTTGGCAATGTCTTCGTCTTTCATTGCCGAGTCACTGGCGGCGAAATCGACGGTCTTGTTCAGGAAGTCCTGTACGCCCGCACCGCTGCCCTTGGACTGGTAGTCAACCGTGACACCTTCGGTCTTCTTGCTGAAGTCCTTGAACCAGGTGAGGTAGATAGGGGCCGGGAAACTTGCACCAGAACCTGTCAGGCGGACGCTTTCGGCGGCAAATACCGAGGTGGCGCTAAGAGAAACCGCGACGGCGAGTGCAGCAGACTTCATCAGACGTTTCATTCAGAAAATCCTTGTGATTACGGGCTCACGCACTCTGCAACATTCTTGTTACGGTTTTATGAATGCGGAATGGCAAAACGCCTTGTTGTCCCCCTCTCCCGCCGCAATAACGCATTTTGGTGTAATTGGCTCGTAACAAATTGCGTCTATGACTTTGCCATCTCCCACCACGCGAGTTCGGCCCATGTCCTCAGTAGAAGACGCCTTGATGCAGCGCATCCACCGTGAACTGCTTGATCACAGTGATGAAGAGCTGGAACTGGAATTAGCCGAAGATGGCCATGACCTGAATGCGCTGTTCGACGAGCACGTCGGTGAGAGCAGCGAAAAAGCAGCCCGCAGGATTTATTTCAGCGAACTGTTCCGCCTGCAGGGCGAACTGGTGAAATTGCAGAGCTGGGTGGTGAAAACCGGCCACAAGGTGGTGATTCTATTCGAAGGGCGTGATGCCGCCGGCAAAGGTGGCGTGATCAAACGCATCACCCAGCGCCTGAACCCCAGGGTTTGCCGGGTTGCCGCCTTGCCTGCGCCGAATGACCGCGAACAGACCCAGTGGTACTTCCAGCGTTATGTTTCACATTTGCCGGCGGCCGGCGAAATCGTGCTGTTCGACCGCAGCTGGTACAACCGCGCGGGTGTCGAGCAAGTCATGGGGTTTTGCAACGACGAACAATACGAAGAGTTCTTCCGCACCGTACCGGAGTTCGAGCGCATGCTCGCCCGCTCCGGTATCCAACTGATCAAGTACTGGTTTTCGATTTCTGACCAGGAACAGCACCTGCGCTTTCTCAGCCGCATTCATGACCCGCTCAAGCAGTGGAAACTCAGCCCCATGGACCTGGAGTCGCGTCGGCGCTGGGAAGCCTATACCAAAGCCAAGGAAGTCATGCTCGAACGCACCCACATCGCCGAAGCCCCGTGGTGGGTGGTGCAGGCCGATGACAAGAAGAAAGCGCGGCTCAACTGCATCCATCACTTGCTCGGGCAGATGCCGTATGAAGAAGTCGAGCTGCCGGTGATCGAACTGCCGCGGCGTGTGCGCCAGGAAGATTATTCGCGCAGCCCGACGCCACCGGAACTCATCGTGCCGCAACGCTACTAGCTTAGTTGCTCACACAAGAACGGCGCACTGGCAAGCCTGGACGTGGGGTGAAAGGCCAGTACCCGCGTTGCAACCAACAGGTAAGCGACTTCCTCGGATGACATGAACGCCATGCCTCCGAGGATTTCGAACGCACGCGTGCTGATGCGATTGATCGCCTCCTGCACGGCAAACCGGGTGGCCTGCGCGCGCGCCAGGTCAGCGCGCAGAAAGCGGTTCTGATCGATCGACACCGCCAGGCCGCGCACAGCCATGGTGGCGCCCTGCAGATCAATCAGCAACATCGCGCGATCATCCTGCGAGCCTTTGTTGGATGACAATGCACGTGATGCCAGCGCAGACGCCATGCCCAGATACGACGCCGACGCCAGCAACTGGAACCAGATGGCAAACAGGTGCTCACCCGTACCCTGTTGAGCATCGTCCAACTGGTTATCGACGGCTTTGCTGAAGTACATCATCGACTCTGGCACCAGCAGATTATTGAAGATCACTTCGTGGCTGTCCGCACCCTGCAAATGCGGTACCGACCAGAACTTTTTGCGTTGGATATTCGGGTCACCCGCCAGCCCCATACCGATGCCGATATGGGTTTTACCTTCAGGGTCGACGTAGTTGACCCCAAACGTGATCGCGTCGAAGTGATGCGTCATCGTGCACGGCTTTTTGCTGCCGCTTACCACGTAGCCCGCCGCTGTCTTCTCAACCGATAACGTGGATTCCAGGATATTGGCGTGCGCGCGGCCTTCGGCGAAGCCCGATGCGACCAACAGCTTGTCACGTGCGACCACACTCAACAGGCCCTGGATATCTGGAAAGAAGCGGCTCGCCGCCATCATGCCGGCCACCGTGTGGTGGTGCATGGTCATCATCACCGCCAATGAAGGGCAATGAGCGCCGACCCACGTATGCACTTGTGCCAGCTTGACGGCGCTGACACCGTCACCGCCAAGTTCTTTTGCGATACTAAGTCCGGGCCGCCCGACCGTTCGAAACAGGCTTGCCAGCTGTTTGGATTCTCCACGCTCAAGTGCAATAAGCGAGGCAGCCTCAAGAACCGACACCACCTCCGGCAGCCACGCTAACGCAACAGCTCTTTCTTCTTTCAAACACATATCCATTGCCCCTTTTAATTAACCAGGCATCAAAACGACTGTTGAGGTTTCAAGTAATGCCGTGCATAACGGCTGTCCAACTTCGATAACGGCAATAACATAAAGAAGTCGGCAGCGTTGAATTCCTTATCCCACGCGGGCGCACCACATACCCAGCCACCGCTGCGCAAATAGCCTTTGAGCAATGGGGGTAAGCGCGGCACATGCCCAGGCTCGAACTCATCAATCGGAAAAGGTTTATAGGGGGTTACACGATAGCTGGCAGGCGCCAGGTTTTCCGCGGCAAAGCCACGGTACAAAGCCGCTGCATTATGGCCACCATCGGACAAGCTCACACTTGCGCACCCCATCAAATGGTCGCAGCCCGCACGCTCCATATACCTTGCCAGGCCTGACCACAGCATCATGATGACGGCGCCACTGCGGTACTCCGGGTGGACGCACGCGTGCCCGGCCTCAACCGTTCGGGTTCGCAAGGCGTGCAACCCACTGAGATCGAATTCTTTCTCCGAGTAAAAGTGCCCCATGCGCTGTGCCGCTGTCGGGCCCATCAGGCGATACGTGCCCACCACGGCTGAAGTGTTGGAATCGCGGACCAGCAAGTGGTCGCAATAGTCATCGAACTCGTCAACATTCAAAGCCTCAGGGTTAATCAGTTCAGACAACTGGAACGTTTCGGTAAATACGCGATAACGCAGGCGTTGCACCTCTCGGACTTCTTTCTGCGTCGTGGCGAGACTTACCACTAACGTTGCACGACGAGCGTGCACACTTGAATCTTCATCACTTGATACCGACTGGGGTCGCATACTTATTCCTTTGAATCGCCGCACTATTAACACGCCCGTAGTGGCTGAGACACTAACATGCAAGTTTAGATAGGCCGCGTAAGGAAACTCCGAAAGCGCTTACGATCTTACAACGCCCGGACGTTTAAACACCCAAAAGAACGTTAACCTTTACCCTGTATAACTCATGCGCTGATCGCAGGCTGCGCGGTACCGCGCAGCCGAATGCTATCGCGTTCAGTCAACGCCACCCTCCCCCCACCACTTTGTACAAGGTCACTCGGTTACTCTGCTCCGCCAGACGCAGGGTGATCAGGTCTTGCTGCGCGCTGTACAACGAACGCTGGGCATCGAGCGCTTCCAGATAGCTTTGCGAGCCGGCGCGGTAGAGCGCGTCGGACAGGTCAAAGCTCTTCTGACTAGCATCGGTCAGCGCTTGCTGGGCTGCCAGGCGTTGGTCGAGAGTGCTGCGCACGGCCAGGGCGTCGGCGACTTCCTTGAAAGCGGTTTGCAGGGTTTGCTGGTAGGTCTGCACCTGGATTTCTTTCTCGACTTTGGCCGCGTCGAGGGTCGCGCGATTACTGCCAGCATCGAAGATCGGCACGCTGATGCTCGGCGCAAACGTCCACGCACCGCTGCCGGCCTTGAACAGGTTGGACAGAGAAGAACTGGCCGAGCCGGCGTTCGCGGTCAGGCTGATGCTAGGAAAAAATGCGGCACGGGCCGCGCCGATATCGATATTGGCGGACTTGAGGCTGTGTTCCGCCGCCAACACGTCCGGGCGCCGTTGCAGCAGGCTCGACGGCAATTCGGCGGGGACTTGCACCAGTGCCGCCGCCGTTTGCAGGCGCGACCCCGGCAGCAACGCGTCGGGGATGTCACTGCCCACCAGCAGGCGCAAGGCATTGCGGTCCTGGAGAATCTGGCTCTGGTACCCCGCCACATCGACACGGGCAGACTCCACAGTGGTTTGCGCCTGGGCCACCGCGAGTGCGGTGGAGCCGCCCAATGCAAAACTGCTCTGGGTCAGTTCATAGGTGGCTTGCTGGCTGGTCAGGGTTTCCTCGGCCAGTTGCAGGCGTTCGTTGTCGGCAGCCAGGGTCAGCCAGGCGGTTGCGACTTCGGCGACCAGGCTGATTTGCGTACTGCGCCGGGTCTCGGTCAGCGCCAGGTAGTCTTCCAGCGCCTCGTCCTGCAGGTTCTGCACGCGTCCGAACACGTCCACTTCGTAGCTGCTGAGCCCCAATTGCGCACTGTAGTCGTGCGTGGTGGTCGTGGTGCCGCTGGTGGACGTACGGCTATGGGTGCCGCTGATACCGGCGTCAATCGTTGGAAACGCCGCCGCGCGCTGGATGCGGTATTGGGCCTGGGCCTTTTCGATATTCAGGCTGGCCAGGCGCAGGTCGCGGTTATTCGCCAGGGCCAAGGTTTGCAACTGAGCCAGGCGCTTGTCGGTAAAGAACTGCGCCCACTGAATATCCGTCGATACCTCACCCTTGACCCGCGGCTGCCAGGCGCCCGGCACCGGCGCTTCGGGCTGTTGGTACTTCGGCGCCAGGTTGATGCAGCCACTCAGGGCCAGCGCAGCCAGGATCGGCCAGTGAAACTTCATCATGCGTCACCTTTCTGGACGGTTTGGTCCGCTGTATCGACGCGGCCGAAACGGCGGCGGATCAGCACGAAAAACAGCGGTACAAAGAAGATCCCCAGCACCGTGGCGCTGAACATACCACCCAGCACGCCAGTGCCGATGGCTTGGCGCCCGGCGGAACCTGCGCCGCTGCTCAGGGCCAGGGGCAATACGCCGAACATAAACGCCAGGGAGGTCATCAGGATCGGCCGCAGGCGCTGGCGCACCGCGATCAGCGTGGCCTCGCGCAGGCTATTGCCCTGCTCCTGAAGGTGCTTGGCGAACTCGACGATCAGGATCGCGTTCTTTGCCGCCAGCCCCACGGTGGTCAACAGGCCAACCTGGAAGTACACGTCGTTGCTCAGCCCGGTCAAACGTGTGGCCCACACCGCGCCGACAATGCCCAGCGGCACCACCAAAATCACCGAGAACGGCACCGACCAGCTCTCATACAGCGCAGCCAGGCACAGGAACACAAACAATACCGAGACCGCGTACAGCAAGGGCGCCTGGGAGCCGGACAGGCGCAATTGATAGGATTGCCCGGTCCACTCATAACCAATGCCTTCGGGCAGTTGCTTGACGATGGCTTCCACCGCGTCCATGGCGGCACCGGAACTCACCCCCGGCGCCGCATCGCCGACCACTTCCAGAGACGACGTGCCGTTGTAGCGCTCCAGCAACGGAGAACCATAACTCCAGGTGCTGGTGGCAAACGACGAAAACGGCACCATCTCATCCTTGCTGTTGCGCACAAACCAGTGCTTGAGGTCAGCGGCCTGCATGCGGGAGGAGGCCTCGCCCTGCACATAGACTTTCTTCACCCGCCCCTGGTTGAGGAAGTCGTTGACGTAGCTGCCGCCCAGCGCGGTGGACAAGGTGGTGTTGATGTCGCTGGTACTCAGGCTCAAGGCGCCGGCCTTACGGTCATCAATGCTGATTTTGAGCTGTGGCGCGTCGTCCAGGCCATTGCTGCGCACGCCCAACAGACGCGAATCCTGCCTGGCCAACGCGAGAAACTGCTCGCGGGCCGCCACCAGCGCATCATGCCCCAGGCCGGCAAGGTCCTTGAGCTGCAGGTCGAACCCCGAGCTCTGGCCCAGGCCGCGCACCGCCGGCGGTTGCATGACGAACACACTGGCATCGCCGATACTGCCCAGTGCCAACGTCGCACGCTCGGCAATCGACGCGGCATCCTGGCCGCTGCCGGTGCGCTCGCTCCAATCTTTCAAGCGGATAAACGCCCTTGCAGTGTTCTGGCTGTTACCGCCCATGCCCAGGCCGCTGATGCTGATCATTGCCTCGATTTCCGGCTGTTCGAGCATGTAGCTTTTGAACTGCTTGAGCACCGCCTGGGTGCGGCTGTCGGTCGCGCCCACCGGTAACTGGATTTGCGCCATGAGGATGCCCTGGTCTTCATCCGGCAAAAACGACGAGGGCAAGCTGACATATCCCACCGCCATTGCCACGGCGACCAAGGCATACACCAGCAGGCTGCGCCCGGAATATTGCAGCACGCCGCCGACCGAGCGCTCATAAGCGTTGGAGCCGCGTTCGAACGATCGGTTGAACCAGCCGAAGAAACCGCGCTGGGCACAGTGGCCTTGCCCGTCGGAACGCTTGAGCAAGGAGGCGCACAACGCCGGCGTCAGGGTCATTGCCACCACCACCGAGAGCACCATGGCCGAGACGATGGTCACAGAAAACTGCCGGTAGATAATCCCGGTGGAGCCGCCAAAAAACGCCATGGGGATAAACACCGCGCTCAGCACCAGGGTGATGCCGATCAATGCGCTGATGATTTCATCCATCGACTGGCGCGTGGCATCACGCGCTGAAAACCCTTGCTCGGCCATCACCCGTTCGACGTTCTCCACCACCACAATCGCGTCATCCACCAACAAGCCGATCGCCAGCACCATGGCAAACATGGTCAGGGTGTTGATCGAGTAACCAAACAACGCCAGCACACCAAAGGTGCCGAGCAACACCACCGGCACCGTGATCGCCGGAATCAGGGTCGCGCGCAGGTTTTGCAGGAACAGGAACATGATCAGCACCACCAGCACGATGGCCTCGCCCAGGGACTTGACCACCTCTTCGATGGACAGGCTGACAAAGGGCGTGGTGTCGTAGGCGATCACGTTCTTCAGTTGCATTTCGGTGGGGTAAAACGGTTCGAGCTCATGGAGTTTGGCCTTGACCGCTTCCCCCACTTCCAGCGCGTTGGCGCCTGCCGCCAGTTGCACGCCCATGGCGGCGGCCGGCTTACCATTGAGGGCTGAGTTGACGTCATAGCTCTCGCTGCCCAGCTCGACCCTGGCCACGTCGCCCAACAGCACCACCGCGCCGTCACTCGAGGACTTGACGACCACATTGCGAAATTCCTCAGCGGTCTGCAGTTTGCTGCGCGCACTGATGGTGGCATTCAGTTGCTGGCCCTTCACGGCCGGCAATGCGCCCAGTTGGCCGGCAGATACTTCAGTGTTTTGCGCTTCCAGCGCGGTGCTGACGTCCGAAGGCATCAGCGCATACTTCTCAAGCAACGCCGGGTCGAGCCAGATGCGCATCGCGTAGCCTGAGCCCAACGTCTGCACATCACCCACACCGTCGATACGGCTGATGGAATCGAGCAAGGTACTGGAAATGTAGTCGCCAATCTGCGTCCCGGTAACGCTGGGGTTGTCCGACGCCAGGGCCGCAATCATCAGGAAGTCCGAACCGCCCTTGGTCACCGTCAGGCCTTCGCTCTGCACCGACTGCGGCAGCCGTGACTCGGCCTGTTGCAGCTTGTTCTGCACCTGCATCTGCGCCACGTCCGGGTCGGTGCCGGCGGCAAACGTAAGGCTGATACTGGCACTGCCCGCCGAGCTGCTGGAGGCGGACATATAGGTGAGGTTGTCCAGGCCTTTCATTTGTTGCTCGATGACCTGGGTCACCGAGTCCTCGACGGTCTTGGCTGACGCGCCGGTGTAAGTCGCGGAGATCCGCACCGTGGGCGGCGCGATATCCGGGTACTGCTCAAGCGGCAGTTGGTTGATGGACAACCCGCCGCCCAGCATGATCACGATCGCAATGACCCAGGCAAATATCGGGCGATCGATAAAGAAACGCGCCATGTTCAACCCTCCTGTGCCAGTGCGCCGGCAGCCGCGGCCTGGGTTTGCACCCCTTCACCGACGCGTACTTTCTGGCCACCTTCGACGATGACCTGATCGCCGGCTTGCAGGCCGGCGGTGACCCACCACTGGTTGCCGACGGCGCGGTCGACAGTCAGTACGCGTTGTTCAACCTTGCCGTCGACCACCAACAGCACCGACGTCACCCCGCTGGCGCTGCGGCTCACGGCTTGTTGCGGGATCAGGATCGCTTTGTCATCACGGGCCTGTTCCAGCACGCCACGCACGTACATGCCCGGCAGTAGCAGGTGCTCGCGGTTGGCAAACACTGCGCGCAGCGTCACGGTGCCGGTGCTCTGGTTGACGCTGACGCCGCTGAATTTCAGACGGCCTTCATGGCTGTAGATGCTGCCGTCGTCCAGCTTCAGGCTGATGCGCGCTTCGCCGTCGCTGTTGGCCTGCAACACGCCGCTGGCAAGGTCGCGCTTGAGGCCGAGCAATTCGGTAGTCGATTGCGTCACGTCGACGTAGATAGGATCGAGTTGCTGCACAGTGGTGAGTGCGGTGTCCTGGTTGGCCACCACCAGCGCGCCGGGGGTGACGGTGGAGGTTTCGATGCGCCCGGCCAGCGGCGAACTTATGCGGGTGTAGGCCAGGTTGATGCGTGCGGTCTCGACCTCGGCCTCTTCGACCTTGACGTCAGCGGCGGCGGTCAGCAGCGTGGCCTGTGAATCCTCATCTGTTTGCTGGCTGATGGCGTTGATCTTTACCAGTCGTGCGTTACGCGAGGCCGTGGTTTGCGCCGATTTCAAGGTGGCACGGGCCTTGGTCAAGCTCGCCTGGGCCTGGGCCAGTGCAGCTTTGTAGGGCGCCGCGTCCAGCTGATACAGGGCTTGCCCGGCCTTGACCTCGGCGCCTTCGACAAACAGGCGCTGCTGTACGATACCGCCGACCTGCGGGCGAATCTCGGCGACCATGAATGCCTGGGTGCGCCCCGCCAACTCAGTGGTCAGTACCTGGCTTTGGGGCTGCACGGTGAGCACCGTGACCTTGGGTGTCGCGACCGCAGGTGCGGGGTCGCCGCCTGAACAGCCACCGAGCAGGGCCAGGATGATCAGGGAAAGGAGAACCGCGGCGGTGACCAGGTATTTGGCGAAAATTTTGGTGGACATATCTGCCTCTGCAAGACGGGATGGCGCAAGCCTTACCCTCATGCTGCAAGGCAAATGTGCAGGAAAATTGAAGATTGCCCGCCTGGGTTGAATCTTCCGTCCATGGGGGCCTAAATGGACGGGTCCACTTTTTATGGCCTTTATTCATGAAATTGAGTCTCTCCACCAAGCTGTTTGTTGCCGTGCTGGCCGGGGTGTTACTGGTCATTCTCAGCATGGGCCTGGCCACCAGCTGGAGTTTCGGCCGAGGCTTCCTGGGCTACATCAATGAACAGGCGCTGGAACGCATGGCGCCGGTGCTGCCGCGCTTGTCGAGCGCTTATGCGCGGGAGGGCAGTTGGGACTTCCTGCGCAACCAGCCGGACCGCTGGTTCGAGATCATGCGGCCCGAGCCGGGGGAAGATCCGCTGAAAAATGACATGCGCACGCCAATGGCATCGGACCTGACGGGTGCGCTGTTTCGCATCGCCCTGCTCGACAAGGACATGCACCGCGTCACGGGCTACCCCGCCATCGGCAACGATGCGTTAGTACGCCCTATCGAAGTCGCCGGTAAAACCGTCGGCTGGCTGGCGGTGTCCCCGTTCCAAAGCGTGACCGAAGCAGGTGGCGAGCGCTTCCAGCAGTACCAGTTCCGCACCAGCCTGGTGATGGGGGTGTTCTCCTTGCTGATGGCGATGCTGATTGCCTGGTGGATCGCCCGCACGCTGCTCGATCCGGTCAAACGCGTGGCCGCCGCCACCCACCGATTGGCCAGCGGCGACTACGCCAGCCGCGTCGCTGTGGCGTCCAACGACGAGGTGGGCCAGTTGGCGCGCGACTTCAACCAACTGGCATACACCCTGGAACGCAACGAAAAAATGCGCCGCGAATTCATGGCCGATGTTTCCCATGAGCTGCGCACGCCGCTGTCGATACTGCGCGGCGAGTTGGAGGCGATCGAGGACGGCGTGCGCAGCCTGAACCCGGGTACGATGAAGTCACTGCTCGGCGAAGTCGGCCTGCTCAGCAAACTGGTGGATGACCTGTACGAGTTGTCCCTGGCGGATATCGGCGCCCTCACTTACCGAAAGAGCCCATGCGTGCTTAACCATTTACTGGAAAACAGTGTGGCGATGTACCAGGAGCGTTTCAACGCACGCCAACTGCACGTGGCGCTGGACCTGCCGCGCCAGCCCGTGGAGCTGCTGGCGGATGCCAACCGGCTGCAGCAATTGTTTTCCAACTTGCTGGAAAACGCTGTGCGCTACACCGACGCCAATGGCACGTTGCAGATCAACGTCGGCGTGGAGTGGGACGTTGTGCGTATCAACTTTCTCGACTCCGGGCCAGGCGTGTCCGCGAGCCAGTTACCGCGCGTGTTCGAGCGCTTTTACCGCGTCGAGCAATCGCGCAACCGCGAGAGCGGCGGCGCGGGCCTGGGCCTGGCGATCTGTCGCAGCATCGCCCTCGCCCACGATGGCAGCCTGGAGGCCGAGCATTCACCCCTGGGCGGCCTGTGGCTGGCGCTGTGCCTGCCGCGGAGCCTTTGAACCATGCGCGATGAAAAGCCGATCCTGATCGTCGAAGACGAACCCAAGCTTGCCGCGCTGATGCGCGATTACCTCACCGCTGCCGGCTACGCGACCCTGTGTGTGGACAATGGCCTGCAAGTGATACCGACGGTGCGTGCCCATGACCCCAGGCTGATCCTGCTCGACGTGATGCTGCCCGGCCGCGACGGCATGCAACTGTGCCAGGACCTGCGTGGTTTCAGCGCGGTGCCGATCATCATGATCACCGCCCGCGTGGAAGAAGTGGACCGTTTGCTTGGCCTGGACCTGGGTGCCGACGACTACATCTGCAAACCTTTCAGCCCGCGTGAAGTGGTGGCGCGGGTAAAAGCCATCCTGCGTCGCGGGCCGCAATTGCTGAATACCGCGCCGCCACGCCTGGTGATCGATGAAGCGCAATACCTGGCGACCCTCGATGGCATCGTACTGGACCTCACGCCACTGGAACTGCGCCTGCTCAACACCTTCGCCCGCTCCGCCGGCCGCGTGTATTCGCGCGACCAGTTGCTGGATCAAATCTACTCCGACCACCGCGTGGTCACCGACCGCACGGTGGACAGCCACATCCGCAACCTACGCCGCAAGCTGGAACAGGCGTGTCCAGGGGAAACGCCGATTGAGTCGTTGTATGGGGTGGGCTACAGGTTTCAGCTGGCCGAATAGGCCTCACCGCTCCCACCATTCAGAGAGGTGAGAGTCACTACATTGGGGTGCTGCTTACCACCCGCAACGCCAAGCCTTCATAAGCATCCAGGGTAATCGTGAATTCCCCTTGCGCCGTCAGATCTCCCTCAACCCGCTCATTGATGATATCCACCACCATCCCGGCAGCAATATCAGGCAAATGCAGGGTTTCGGTGATCGGCGTGGCGCCGAAGTTCAGCGCGGTGATTTGCGTGCCTTTACCGGCCGGCAATTCGTGAACCATCACCAGCAGCCCCGGGTTTTCGACTTCCGGCACCTGGATCTGGCGACTGGCAGCGATATCGTAGGCGCGGCGTACCGCGAGGATTTTCTGCAGTTGTGAAGCGAAGGACTCGGGGTCCTGCAGCTGGCTGTTCAAGCTGCCGTAAAGGCTTTTCGAACGCGGCATTTGGCCGGCAGACAGCTGCGCCTCCGGGTTCAAATCCACCAGGTCATACGCACCGCGATGAATCCAGCGCGTATCGCCATCGCGCATCAGATGCTCGACTTCTTCGGCCGCCAGCGGCAGCGCGCCGACCAGGTCCCAGCCGGACAAGGCAAACACCCCAGGCTGCATCGCGTTGTACATCACCAGCAGCAGATGGATCTGGCGGATCTGCTGGATGTCCGCCGGGGTAATCGCGTCGAGGTCACGAATCCCCAGCGCCGCCGTGATGATGCTGGCGGTGGTGCACGACACGCCATTGGTCACGAACTTGAGGTTGTACGGCGCATGCTCGCCGGCCAGGCGTTCGTACATCTGCTCGCGAATGTGCTCGCGCAGGATATTGCCGGGAAAGGTCTGGCCCTGGTAAAGGAAGGTGTCATGGGCATGCAAGGTCCAGAAATGCACCAGTTCCAGGGTCAGTTCATCGTGGTTCTGCAACGCGTGGATCAGCGATCCGGGGTCGATGCACTGGTGGTGCATCTCGCGCAGCATCAAGCGCAGAAACTCGGCGTCGCCCATCAACAGCGCATGCTGGTACGCCGGGCGGGTAATGAAGTCATAGGACAGGTCGGCACCGCCATGGGACATGGACGCGATGTCGTCCACGGTGAGGTTCAACTCTTGGAAGCTGAAACCGCCTGCCTTGCGGATCGCGCCGCCCAACAACTGGTTGCCGGTGATCGACAGCGGATGGCTCTCGGACCACGCCGTGCCATCCAGCTTGCGCTCTACACCGAGGAAGCCGTTGGCGTCCAGCCGCAGGATCTTTGCGCCCATCACGTCAATGGCATGCAGCGCATCGCCGATGATCATTTGCTGCGCGGCAAAGGTCGGGTCCAGCCAATTCAGCGAAGGCTGGCCTTCCTTGAAGTAATGCAGGTACACCCAGCGACGCGGCTTGCCATCCACGCCCAGCACGACATTGGTTGCACTCCAGTCGGTTTCCTTGACGCCGGGCTCGAAGAAAATCACCCGCTGCAACTGGCCGACGATGTAGTGTTTGTCACGCAACGCATCGACCTGCACTGGGCTGAGGTTCTGCGCATCGCGCCCCTCGACCACGTCGGGCAGCAACGTCCAGTCTTCTTCGCGGATTTCCACCATGTGGAAAAGGCCGGGATAGTCCTCGTACGCCATCTCGGCCAGGCGAAAGTCCGCGCCCTTGCCGGTGTGGGACGGGATCACATCGTCGATGATCACCGCATTGTGCGCCGCCGCCATGCGCGTCAACGCCTGTAACTGCGCTTCGGTGCCCAATTCAGGGTCGATTTCAAAGCTGATACGGTCGAAATTGCCATCAATGGTCGGCGTGTGCTCGGTACCGCTCAGGCCGCCAGACTTCTTCAGCGGGCCGTTGTGTATACCTTGAATGCCGATCTTCGACAGGGCGTGCCACAGTGCCTCATTCCCCAGCGCCTCCAGCACCGTGCCACCCTCGCGGGTCACAATCGAGGCCGGGTAGGCGGTGAACCACACCGACGACAAAGCCGTGGCATCACGGGGCCGGGTCTGTGCATAAGGCTGCTGCCACAACCGCCCCTGCCCCGAATAGAGCTTGGCGCGCTGGCGTGCCGCGTGCAGCATCGATTGTTCCACCAGCCAGTTCACATGGTTGTTTTCAGCCGCCGTCATAAGCCTGTTACCTGTCGTCGTGAAACATTACTCGTGAACATATGAGGGTTGTGTGGGCCATTCGTTGCATTGGGATTAGCCCCCTGCCCACTTGAGCGAATTCTCTGCGTAGCAGCTGTCGAGCCCCCGCGAGGCTGCGTCAGCGGTGTATCAGGCAGACCGCAAACGCTGCCTCGCAGGCAAGCCCCCACAGAAAAGCACCGTCTGGATACTTAGCAGGTTTCCCTGTACTGCTTCGGCGTAAACCCTGTCGAGGCCTTGAACTGCCGGGTGAACGCGCTGTGGTCGGTATACCCGCACTGCAACGCGACTTCGGTAATCGGCATGTCGGTATGCAGCAACCGATGGGAGTGCTCCAGTCGCACTTTCTGGATCATTTGCCGAGGTGTCAGGTGGAACACGCGTTTGCAGTAACGCTCCAACTGCGCGACTGAAATCCCGGCGATGCGTGTCAGTTCACCCAGCGTGACGCGGCGGTTGAAGTGCGCGCGGATATGCGCGTCCACGGCAGCCAGGCGTTGGTAGGCCGGGTGGCTTTCGCTGGCGGTTTGCAGGTCTACGGAGATACCCGCCAGGCCAATGATCTCGCCCGCGTGGTTGTACAAAGGCCACTTGTGGGTCAAACACCAGCCGGGTTCTCGGGTGCCGTACAGGTGCAATTCAAGCTGGTCCCCCAGCACCAAGCCCTGCTCCAGCACGCGCCGGTCCTGTTCGGTGTAACCCGGTCCCAACTGCGCGGGGAAGACTTCAGCGCTGGTCTTGCCCAGCAGGGGTTGCAGGTGTTTGAGGCCGCAGCGTTGCACCAGGGTGCGGTTGGCGAGGACGTAACGGGCGTGAGTGTCCTTGATGAAAATCGCCGCATTGGGGATCACATCCAGCATCGGCAATAGCTGCATCACACCGGCCAATAATTGCTCGATAGTGTGGGGGCGACTCGCCTCGCTCCCTTGGCAAAGGGTCACAAACGCGCTCTGCATCATGACTGTCGCCCCCCCCCCGCAAATTGCCTCGATGCGTAGCAGATTGCCCGATGCCCAGGGCGCTGTCGAGCGGTGCAAACTGTGCTGATTTCGTCACCGATGCGGGCAAAAAACATCAATCGTGCCGCCGTCCATGAGTTCACTGTAGGGCCACTGCATGCCTATCCAATAACTCACAAGAAGGCGACGCTATGTCAGGTCAAGGCAAGTTCAAAATTGTCGTGCTGTTCACCTTCTTCAAGCCAGCGAACTTCCAGGTCCAGGGTTTCGCGCCGTTTGGCCTGTCGGGCATCGAGATGGCGGTGTCGGCCGGCGCGGTCGCCCCTGTCACCGTCGCCGCGCTGACCCCGGCCACCCATTGATTGGAGCGTTTTATGAAGCGATTGCATGTGATCGACTCCCACACCGGCGGCGAACCGACGCGCCTAGTGATGAGCGGCTTCCCTGCGCTGAACGGCGACACCATCGCCGAACAACGGGGGCACCTGCGTACCGAGCACGATCAATGGCGCCGCGCCTGCCTGCTGGAGCCGCGCGGCAATGACGTACTGGTCGGTGCGCTGTACTGCGAGCCCGTCACCCCCGGCGCGGTGTGTGGGGTGATCTTCTTCAACAACGCCGGCTACCTCGGCATGTGCGGCCACGGCACCATCGGCCTGGTCGCCTCCCTGCATCACTTGGGTCGCATCCAGCCCGGCGTACATACCATCGACACACCGGTCGGCCCGGTTGCGGCAACGTTGCACAAGGACGGCAGCGTGACCCTGCGCAACGTGCCCGCCTACCGTTTTCGCCAACAGGTGGCGGTGGACGTGCCGGGCCATGGCGTGGTCTACGGCGATATCGCCTGGGGCGGCAACTGGTTTTTCCTGGTGACGCAGCACGGCCAGCTGTTGCAGATGGACAACGTCGACGCGCTGACCGATTACACCTGGGCAATGCTCAAGGCCCTTGAAGACCAGGGCATTCACGGTGAAGGCGGCGCGCTGATCGACCATATCGAACTGTTCGCCGACGATGACCTGGCCGACAGTCGCAACTTCGTGATGTGCCCCGGCAAGGCCTACGACCGCTCACCCTGCGGCACCGGTACCAGCGCCAAGCTGGCCTGCCTGGCCGCCGATGGAAAACTCGCGCCCGGTGAAACCTGGACTCAAGCCAGCATCACCGGCAGCCAATTCGACGCTCGCTACGAATGGGACGGCGAGCGCATCCGCCCCTTCATCACCGGCAGCGCCTACATGACCGCCGACAGCACCTTACTGATCGACGAGCGCGACCCTTTTGCCTGGGGCATATAAGCCCCGACCGTATTCAACTGATCGACTTCAGGAGTTAGAACAATGAGCGACAACATTTTCACCGGCTGCATCCCCGCCCTGATGACCCCGTGCACCGCTGAGCGCAAACCGGACTTCGACGCCTTGGTCGCCAAGGGCCGCGAGTTGATCGATATCGGCATGAGCGCCGTGGTGTACTGCGGCTCCATGGGCGACTGGCCGCTGCTGACCGAAGCGGAACGCCAGGAAGGCGTGGCACGCCTGGTGACGGCGGGCGTGCGGACCATCGTTGGCACTGGCGCAGTGAACAGCCGTGAAGCGGTAGCGCACGCGGCCCACGCCGCCAAAGTCGGCGCCCATGGCCTGATGGTGATCCCGCGCGTCCTGTCTCGAGGCGCCTGCGCCACCGCGCAAAAGGCGCACTTCTCGGCAATCCTCAAGGCTGCGCCCAACCTGCCGGCGGTGATCTACAACAGCCCGTACTACGGCTTCGCCACCCGCGCCGACCTGTTCTTCGAACTGCGCCGCGAACACCCGAACCTGATCGGCTTCAAGGAATTCGGTGGCGCTGCCGACCTGCGCTACGCAGCCGAACACATCACCTCCCAGGACGATAACGTGACGCTGATGGTTGGCGTCGACACCCAGGTGGTGCACGGCTTCGTCAACTGCAACGCGACCGGCGCCATCACCGGTATCGGCAATGCACTGCCTCGGGAAGTTCTGCAACTGGTGGCGCTGAGCAAAAGAGCCGCCAAGGGCGATGCCAAGGCGCGCCGCCAGGCCCGTGAACTGGAAGCCGCGCTGGCAGTGCTGTCATCGTTCGATGAAGGCTGCGACCTGGTGCTGTATTACAAGCACCTGATGGTGCTCAACGGCGACCAGGGCTACGCGCTGCACTTCAACGAGACCGACGCCCTCAGCGACGCCCAGCGCCGTTACGCCGAGCACCAGTACGCGCTGTTCCGCCAGTGGTACGCCAACTGGTCGGCATAACAGAACGTCGCCTGACCCCTTGCGCGCCGCTGTGGTTCTCGCAGCGGCCAAGCCCACTTTTTTCCAGGACGATTCCATGACTCTGACGGGCAAGATGCTGATCGGTCAGCAACTCATTTGCGGCAATCGCGAAGCGATCCGGGCGATCAATCCCGCCCCCCACGCAGCCCTGGAGCCCGCCTACCTGGGCGGCGACGGCGAACATGTCGCGCAGGCGTGCGCATTGGCGTGGACGCAAGCGGCGCAGGCGCGGCCCGAGCCCATTCCGGTGTATGCGGAAATGGGCTCGATCAACCCGGTGTACCTGTTCCCGGCAGCGTTGGCGGCTCGGAGTGAGGCACTGGCCCAGGGTTTTGTGAGCTCCTTGAACCTGGGGGCCGGACAATTTTGTACCCACCCAGGACTGGTGATCGCGGTACAAGGGCCGGATCTGGATCGCTTCATCCGCAGGGCGGCTGATCGACTGCCGAACTGTGCAGCGCAGACCATGTCCGATCCCGATATCGTAGTGGTCGGCGCCGGCATTATCGGCGTCGCCTGTGCACTGCAACTCGCGCGTCAGGGCCGGCAAGTGCTGGTGGTCGACCAGCAGGAACCCGGCATGGGCGCGTCCTATGGCAACGCCGGGCACCTGGCGACCGAACAGGTGTTTCCGATTGCCGACCTGTCGATCCTCAAACGCTTGCCCGGCATGCTGCTCGACCCCATGGGCCCGCTGCGCCTGGATTGGAAATACCTGCCGCGCGCCCTGCCCTGGTTCCTACGCCTGTTATTGAACCTGCGCCCGGCCAGCTATCAGCGCACGGTCGCGGGTATCCGCGCGCTGAACGAGGGCAGCCAGGGCGCTTGGCAGCGCCTGCTGCACAGCATCGGGCGCCCGGAGTTGTTGCGCGAAGAGGGCTCACTGCTGGTGTTTGAACGGGCGGATTCACGGGACGCCCTGGATGCCTTGCAGCAGCGTATGCAAGCGCAACAGGTGCCCGTCGCGTTCTGGTCCGGCGACGCGATACGCCAGGCTGCACCGCAGTTGAGCGACAACATCCGAGGCGGGCTGTTCTTCCCCAGCACCGGGCACTTCCTTGACCCCTACCAAGTGGTGTGCGAGCTGGTCCAGGCAGCCAAGGCCAGTGGCGTGCAATTCCTGAAGCGCCAGGTGCTGGAGGGACGCTTGGAACAACACGGCGTCTCACTCACCACCGACCAAGGCCCGCTGGCCGCACGGCAGGTGCTGGTCGCCTGCGGTGCCCACTCAGCCAAACTCACCGCCGCACTGACCGGTAAAAAAGTCCCGCTGGACACCGAGCGCGGCTATCACCTCATGCTGCCCCACGAACAGCAGCGCCTGCCGTTTGCCGTCACCTCCCTGGAACGCAAATTCATCATGACGCCTATGGCCGACGGCCTGCGACTGGCCGGCACTGTGGAATTCGCCGGCCTCGACCGCCCGGCGAATATGGAGCGCGCCTGGCAGTTGCATCGGTTGAGTAAAGGGTTGTTTAGGCAGGACCTGAGTGCGGAAGGTGCGACGCCGTGGATGGGATTCCGGCCGTCGTTGCCGGATTCGCTGCCGGTGATTGACCGGGTCTGCGACGGGAAGGTGCTGCTTGCGTTTGGGCATCAGCATTTGGGGTTGACGCAGGCGGCGGTGACGGCGGAGATCGTTGGGGAGTTGGCATCGTCAACCCTTGTACCAACGCCCCTGCCTTATGCTCTGAGCCGATTTTGATTGATGACCTCAAAATCAGAGGGATCCTACAAGGCACGCAAGATATGTTCTATCGCTTAACTCAATCCCTCTGGAATGCGGGTTACAGGTTACGGTGGTGCAGCCCATTTATACGAACGTAAGGACCTGACTCGTACATATCTGCCTCCATAAACATCACGTGACGATTCAGCACGCCGCCCCGGAAAACTCAGCTGTTTAATCAGAAGCGGACCCTCCTGCATGAGACCCGCCACCGTGAAAAAACAGCTTTCTATCGCCACAGTCAGCGCTTGGTGTTGGGTTGGCAAACTGACGCCGCCGTTGACGCTGCTGACATCTTTTCCTCGGCAATCACTGCTGGACGCTTTCAGTACGCGAACCAAAGGTCCGTTGGTCCTGGTGGTCGCCCCCGCCGGCTACGGCAAGACAACGTTGTTGATGCAGTGGCGCCAAACCCTGCTAACAGCAACGACGTCGCCAGTCATCGCCTGGCTTTCATTGGATGAGGCCGACAGCGATCCCAATCGCTTCCTCTCCTATTTGATTCTTACGCTAGACCGTGCGGGCCTTGATCTCGGTCACCTGACGCGGCTTGCGCAAGACCAAGCGCTGGACGCTCAACCGCAACGAACGATCACTGCCCTGCTCCATGCACTCGCCAGGGAAAACCGGCAGGTCACGCTGTTCCTTGACGACTACCATGCAGCCGCCAATCCTCAGCTCGACACCCTCGTACAGGCGCTGCTTGAACAGGCGACCCCCTGGCTGGAGTGGATAGTCGCTGCGCGCATCCGCCCTGGCTGGCCCTTGACTCAGTGGAAAGCCAATGGCTGGGTGCATGAAGTATCCGCACACGCACTGATGCTAACGCAGGCAGAAACCGCAGCCATACTGGGGCCCGATATCCTCCCCGCAGAACTTACGCACTTGCATGAAAGAACGGAGGGTTGGGCGGTGGCCGTGCAGCTGGCGCGCCTGTGGCGGGCCAGTGGCGATGCTTCGCTGTACGGCCTCACCGCGTTCTCTGGACGCGTCACCGATATCGCCGATTACCTGACCGGGCAGGTTGTGCAACGCCTGTCAGCAGAGTGCCAGGCATTTTTGCGCGACATGGCACTGCTGGAGCGCTTCAACGCCGAGTTGGCCGATGCGGTGCGTGGGCGCAGCGACAGCACACAGTTATTGATGCAACTGACCCACCTTGACGCTCTATTGGTACCGCTGGATGCTGGCCGTCAGTGGTTTCGCCATCACCGCCTGCTTCAGGACTTTCTCAAGCAGAGCATTGATGCTAGTGCAGCACAGGATATTCACTATGGGGCCGCCCAATGGCTGGCCCAGGAAAAGGATTGGATTCAAGCGATCGTTTATGCACTGCGAGCGCGTGATACCCGGTTGGCGGTGGATCTGGTGGTTAGCGCAGGAAGCTGGCAAGTGGTGCTCTACAACGGTATCCGGTACGCCCAAAGCCTGCTGCAGCAGTTTGACGAGCGAACCCTGGGTACTGAACCGGACCTGCTACTGCTCCAGGCGTACTTGCACGCCAAGCTCGGCGAGCACGCGCTCGCCGGCCAACTCCTCGATCTTGTCCAGGGACGTGTTCAAAACGATCGACGGTTGGCGGGCGATTTCCACGTCGTTCGGACCCTCGCTTGCGCTTATGTGGATTGCTTCGAACTGCCCCACTACGATGGCATCCCAGACGATAACCTGCTGGCTACCGGCACGCTTGAATGCGTCAATGCCTTGCAGGCATTGACCCAAGGCCAACTGGGATTGGCGCTACAGATCATTCGTTCGGCGCACATCAAGATGCGTCTGATTGCCAGCCCACGGGGCGAGAACTATTGCCGAATCCATGAGGCACAAGTCCTGGCGTTGGCAGGCGATATTCCAGCATCAGCGCAACTGGTCGAAAACGCGTTATCGATTGCCGTCGACCAGTTCGGTAACGAGAGCTCTGTGAGGGCGTTGGTGGGGTGTCTCAAGGCACAACACCTGTATTGGCAAGGCACCTGGGCCGAAGTGATACCTTGGTTTCGCGACGGCTGGGCCTCGCTGAACCACACAGACGGTTGGCTGGACATCACCGCGGCCACCGCCGACGTGGCATGGCGTACGGTACTGCGGACCCAAGGCATGCAACCAGCGCTGCTTGAGTTGGAGCATGTTGCGCAACTCGCCACCGCGCGCAATTGGCAAAGATTGACGCGGCTGGTCAGCGCTTGGCGTGTGGACCTCTTGGTACAAGCGGGATTCCTGTCACAGGCACGCCATGAATCGCACACCGCCCGCTTGGAAAGTGCTGCAAATAGTCCCGACGATTGGCGCAATCAGGAGGCGGCGATACTGGCGCTGGCCAGGTTGCAGTTCGCCACGGGCACTTCCAGTGCGGCACTCAATCGCCTCGTGCACGGTGCTCGATCACTGCAACAGCGCGGTTTGCATTTACCTGCCTGGCGCCTGCATATAATGACTTTGGCGGCATATGGCAAAGGCCACCCGATTGAGCACAACGCGACACTCGCATCGGTCCCTGCCCAGGCATTGCCAGGCCTGTTAATGGAGGCCGGGCCATGTTTGCTACCAGCGTTGGAAGCCAGCGCCGATCTCAATACCCGCCTCGCTGCAATCATCACCCGCCTGCGCGGTTGGCGTGCCCACCCTGTTCGTCCGCGCATGCCATTCAGCGCAAAAGAAACGCAAATCCTCTCGTTGCTTGCCGAAGGCCAATCGAATAAAGCGATTGCCCAAGGTATGGATATTTCCGAGAACACCGTGAAATTCCACCTCAAACACATATTTGCCAAGTTCGGCGTGGATAGCCGGACCGCAGCCACGGCCGCCGCATTGCGTTTGGGACTGGTAGGCCCCTAGCGTTAAGCCACCAACCTACCCACACGGGTAGTCCCTATGCTGCTTCCCCCCCCACCTACCCGCGCTGCGCGTAGCCGTCCATGGACGGCGCGCCCTAGCCTCTCTCAACACCAGCGAGAGGCGCTCTCCTGGTCAAAAAATCATAAAAACAGCAGGAGATGCCCAGTGGGTATGGACGGCAAAACAGTGCGCGTGGCCACCGACGTCGGCGGTACTTTCACCGACCTCGTGTATTTCGAAAACGACCCAGCCACCGGAGAGCAGAGGATTCGCACCGCCAAAGTCGACACCACCCCGCCGAACTTTGCACAGGGTGTGCTTAACGTTATCCGTAAAGCCGAGATCGACCTGGGCACCGTGGACTTCCTGGCGCACGGCACCACCGTGGTGATCAATGCGCTGACCGAACGACGCGGTGTCAAGACTGGGTTGATCACTACCCAGGGCTTTCGCGATGTACTGGAAATCGCCCGGGCCAATCGTCCCGATTATTTCAATCTCAAATGGGTCAAGCCCGCGCCGTTTGTACCCCGCTATCTGCGCCGCGAAATATCCGGGCGCCTGCACACCAACGGACAGGAGCGTGAGCCTCTGGATCTCTCGCAGATCGCCGGGATCCTCGAGGCCTTCCGCGCAGACAAGGTAGAGGCTGTCGCAATCTGCCTGCTGCACGCCTACGCCAACCCGGCCCACGAGCAAGCGGTACTGGCCCGCGTGCGTGAGCTCTGGCCAGAGGTTTTGGTGGTGGCCTCCCATCAGATAACCCGCGAATGGCGCGAGTACGAACGCTCCAGCACCACCGTGCTGTCAGCCTACGTGCAGCCCATTGCTGCACGCTACCTCGACGACTTGGCGAGCGGGTTGCGCGAAGGCGGCTATAAGGCGCCCTTGTACATCATGCAATCCAACTGCGGTGTCGACAGTGTGGAGCACGCCAGGGATATTCCGATCACCATGGTCGAATCCGGCCCGGCCAGTGGATTCTGGGCGGCCGCCGAACTGGGACGACTGATCGACGAGCCCAATGTGCTGGGTCTGGATATTGGCGGGACCACCGCAAAATGCGCGTTGATCCGCAACGGGCAAGTGTCGATCAAGACCGATTACTGGATCGAGCGTAACCGGATCAACGCGGGGTACCCAATCATGGTGCCGGTGGTCGACCTGGTGGAAATTGGCAATGGCGGAGGCTCCATCGCCTGGGTCGACGATTTCGAGAAGTTGCACGTCGGCCCTCAATCTGCCGGCGCCATGCCGGGCCCAGCGGCCTATGGCAACGGTGGGACGCAGATCACGACGACCGATGCCAACTTGATGCTTGGGCGTATCAACCCGGAATACTTCTGCGGCGGCAATGTGGTAGCTGACCTGCCGGCAGTGGAGCAGGGCCTGAACGAGCTCTGCCAACGCCTGCAGTTACCGATGGATGAGGTGGCGCGCGGCATCGTGCGTCTGGCCAACGACAACATGGTCAATGCGTTGAAATTGGTTTCGTTGAGCCGAGGCCACGACCCAAGGGAGCTGACGTTGATGGCATTTGGCGGCGGAGGCGCGATGCATGCCGTGGCCCTGGCCCAGGAACTGGGCGTAAAGAAAGTCATCGTGCCACGAAGCGCCTCGGTGTTCTCTGCCTGGGGCATGACCCTGTCGGACTTGCGCCGTGACCTGTTTATCAACCGCTTCGTTGAAACCGCAGACTCCAACAATCTTGACCAAGCCCAACAGTTTCTCGAAGAGCTGATGCGCGCCGCTCGCGAGCAATTCGTCACAGAAGCGATTCCCCCACAGCAGGTTGAGCTTCAAGTGCATTGCAAATTGCGCTACCAGAACCAGGAGCATTCCGTGGAGGTGTTGCTCAACCCACAAGAGCGCCTGGACGCAGACTGGGAAGCCATCGAACAACGCTTTCACAGCGTTTACGAGCAGCACTACACCTACCAACTGCAAGCCCCGCTGGAAATCATCGGCTTTCACCTGGTCGCTGTCGCCCAGATTGGCAAGTTACAACCCACGGCGCTGCCAATCACTGGTCGACTGGTCAGCGAGGCCTGTAAAGGCCTGCGGCGGGTGGACTACGCGCAGGAGGGCATCCATGAAGCGCTCCTCTACGACTACGACTTGCTTGAGCCACTGATGACCTTTTTCGGTCCGGCCATCGTCGAGGACGCCGGAACCACCGTGGTGGTACATCCCGGCAATCGCGTGCACGTGGATCGCCTTGGCAACCTGCACATCATGATCAACGGCTGAAGGAACATTGCCATGACTAAGCTCGACATTTTCACCCGAGACATCATCCAGAACTCGCTCCAGGCGATCGCCGACGAGATGTTCACCTCAATGCGCAATGCCGCCATGAGCCCGGTGATCTATGAAGTGCTGGACATGGGCACCGGCATCACTGATGCCCAGGGCGAGATCGCCAGCTCCGGCGCAGGCATTCCGGCTTTTGTGGGGGTGCTGGACAAAGCGGTAAAAAAGATCCTACTGCATCACCCTCTGCCCCAAGACATTGAAGACGGCGACGTTTTCATCAGCAACGACCCCCATGATGGCGCCGTGACACACCTCAACGATGTAGTGCTGGCCATGCCCGTATTTGCAGACGGCCAGTTGGTTGCCTGGACCGCCAACATAGCCCATTGGAATGATGTAGGCGGCCGAGTACCGGGATCGCTGTCCACGGACGCCACGGATATTTTCCAGGAAGGCCTGCGCCTGGCGTCGGTCAAGCTGATCAGCAAAGGCCAGCCGATTCGCTCGGTGTTGCAGATTTTGCGCGCCAACACACGCATGCCGGATTTCATGGAGGGTGACCTGTGGGCCGGTGTGGCTGCAGTGCGTAACGGTGCGACGCGCTTGCACGAACTGAACGACAAGTACGGCTGCGCCCTGTTTTTATTGGCGATGAAAGACTTCATGGACCTGGGCGAAAAAGTGTCGCTCAAGGCACTGGCAGCATTACCCGCAGGGCAGTTCAACCTCGAAGAGCTGCAAGACGACGGCAGCGTGTTCAAGGTGCGGATAGACATCCGCGAAACCGAGCTGGTGATCGATCTGCGCGACAATCCCGACCAATGCCTGGGGCCCACAAACCTTAGCCGTGACGGAGCAGTCGTAGCGGCGCAAATGGCGTTCAAGGCGCTCACTGCACCGCAAGGCATCACCAATGGCGGCACCTTTCGGCCCCTCAGGGTACTTACCCGTCCGGGGTCATTGTTCGATGCCCAACTGCCCGCTGCCGAAGGCTTCTATTTCGAGAACCTGATTCGGGTTCACGACCTGATCCTGTGCTGCCTGGCTCAACAGTTTGCGGACCGTTTGCCCGCCGGCAATTTCGCTTCGGTGTGCGCCACGATCATTGGCGGCGTTCACCCCGACACCGGGCGCATGTTCACCCTCGTGGAACCGGAGATCGGCGGCTGGGGCGCCGAGCCTGGTCGCGATGGCAACAACGCCGTGTATTCCGGGCTGCATGGAGAAACCTACAACTGCCCCGTTGAGGTGTGCGAAGCCCGATATGGGCTGTATGTCGAACAGCTCGCCCTGAACGACGAGCCCGGTGGGCATGGCCAGTACCGGGGCGGTCGCGGCATTTGTATCGACTATCGGATTCGCGCCGATGGCAGCTTCATGACCTGCGGCTACACCCGCTCGGTCATTCCGCCCTGGGGCCTGGAGCAAGGCGCGGAAGGCACACCCAACTATATAGAAGTCGTCAGGAGCGATGGCCAATGCCAACGCTACAGCATGGCCAGCAGTATCGCCTTGAATGCCGGCGATCTGGTCAGGGTGCGTACCGGTGCCGGCGGTGGTTATGGCCCTGCCAGCCAACGTGATCCTCACGCAGTGCGCGCAGACGTGAAGAACGGTTATGTCGATGCAGAAACCGCGCAATCCGTGTACGGGCTGACGCTCTGACAACGACGCTCAGCCGCCTAGAACAACAACAAAAAAGAGAGCACCACCATGAAACTTCGACACTCATCACGTTTATGGGTAGGGCCGACGCTTGCCTTGGTTTTGGGATTCACAGCTTCGGCACAAGGCGAACAATTCATCGGTTTCGCCCAACCCGGCGAACCTGGGAAGTGGGCCCTGGAATCGTTCCCCGTGTTCACTCGCACCACAAATGGCGACGTGCGCGCAGGCAGTAATACGGTACTGGCGTACTTCTCCGAGACCGGCTTTACCGGAACGCAGCGCGACCAACTGCAATTCTGGGTCGGTGCCGACGCTGGCTACACCGGCAGCAACGCCTCACGCAACAACGGTGCTTGGGGAGTTGCCTCTCCTAACCTGGGCTTGGCCTATTACTACAATGTGGTCGAGCCCAGCAGCGCGTACGGCGCTGATGACTTCACCACGTTCTGGGTCAACCCGACGCTCTCGCTGGAGTTCCCCAACGGAAACGATGAGGGTACTGGGTACGGCGCATTTGCCAACCGGTACGGCGCCAGCTTCAGCGTTGCCAACTACCTGCGCGTTGGACGCTTCGCTGCCACGTTTACGCCGATTGGTATCCACTACGCTTCGCGCAACCGCCATAGCACCGACATCGGCGACGGTGATCCCGTAAACCTGCGTGGCGGTATCAGCTTCTGGATGGCGGACATCGCCGCCGGCTATTTGGTGACCGATGATTTATGGCTCGGTCTGCATCACTCCTACCACATCAACAACCGCTCGGCGTCGGACTTCAAGGAATCCCGTGAAGGCAAGATCGGCCCCGCGATGACCTACACCGGCTTCGCTAAACAAAAGTTCTACGTTTCGGCGAACCTGAACTTCGATTACTACCACAGCGACAACCTGCCCTATTCCAATAGCTTGACCATGGCCCTGGTGAAATTCTTCTAAGGCCTCTGAGCCTCTATCAAGGAATACCGTATGGACAGTTCTGACTTCAACATCGCGCCGCAAGATATGCCGGTCACCGTGCGTTGGCTCAACCCCATTGGGTGCCCGACGTTTGACGAGCCCATCGCCCATCTGTTGCACAGCATAAAGCAGCCTTCCACCCAGGTTGAAGTGGTGTCGTTTGACATGCCCTATAGCCCGACACACTTGGAGTACCGTGCTTATGAGGCGCTCACCTATGAGCGCACGGTGCGCATTGCGCGCGATTGTGCACAGGAGGGCGTGGACGCCTTGGTACTCGGGTGTTTTTACGACCCAGCACTGGAAGATGCACGGGAAATCTCCGGAGAAACGCTAGTGGTGGCGCCCTGCCAGGCGAGTTTACAAGTGGTAGAACACCTGGCTAATCGGTTTTCGATCATTGTTGGGCGCACCAAGTGGATCGAGCAGATGCGTACCCGCGTCCAGGGTTATGGCGCGGGTGACCGGTTGGCTTCGTTAAGGCCGCTGGGGATGGGCGTGGATGAGTTCCAGCTGGATCACGTTGTGACCCGGCGCAAGATCATCGAACAGGCTCATCGTGCAGTGGAAGACGACGGTGCCGAGGCCATCATCCTGGGCTGCACCATCGAATTTGGATTTTTCGAGGAAGTGCAGCGTGAGGTCGGCGTACCGGTGATAGACCCCGTGGTAGCGGCCTTCAAAGTGGCCGAATCCATGGCCGGCATGAAACGCAGATTTGGTTGGCGACCAAGCCGTGTAGGCAGCTGTGAGCCGCCTCCTGAGGCCGAAATCCAACGCTTCGGTTTATTCCAGGGCGCTGCGCCAATCGGCAACCGTGTAAAAGCCTGACTTCGAAAAGGATAGCCACCATGAGTGATATACCCTCGACGCTCCACCCTGCCCAACCGATACCCGATGCCAGTGCGAGCACTCGCGAAGTCGGGGATGTTTTCAGGGGCTTCCCCCTGACCCGCACCCACCTGCAATGCTGCCTGGTATTGTTTTTGGTATTCGCGATTGAAGCCTGGGAGATGATGATCATCGTCTATACCGCCCCACTGATTGCGGCGCAGTTTTCCCTGGACGCACTTGCCGTGGGCCACCTGATCAGCGCGATGTTCATTGGGATGCTGGTGGGGGCGCTGCCTTGGGGAAAAGTCGCCGAACGTATCGGCCGTAAGCGTGCAATTATCTGGAGCCTGGGCACTTACGGGTTGATCTCTCTGGGGAGCGCGTTTGCGCCTGACTACTCAACGCTTTATGCCCTGCGATTGCTATCCGGGGTCGCTGCAGTAGGCATGATGGTGGTGACATTTGCCCACTTCCAGGAGCTGTTACCGGTTCGCTATCGCGGTGCGTTGACGGTGTATCTCGCTTCTGGCTGGCCTATTGGAATGCTGCTGGCATTAGGCGCCACCGTGTGGCTGCTCCCCTATGGATGGCGCGCAGTTATCGTATTGAGTTCACTTGGCGGTCTGTGGGCGATTGCGGTGGCACGCTGGGTCCCGGAGTCACCCTATTGGCTGGCCTCTATGAATCGGCAGGCTGACGCTAGGGCAACGATCAATACGCTGAGCCGTGGCAGGGTGCAAATTCCCGAAGACCAGACGTTGCAAGTAGACCGTAGCGTGTCAGGCCACCAACGGGAGTTGTTCCGCCGCGCACTGCTCAAAGTCAGCCTCCTGCAGATTACCGTCAACTTCACGTTTTCCTGGGGGTATTGGGGCTTGCAGACCTGGCTGCCCACGTTACTCCAGCAGCGCGGGTTGAGCCTGCCTCAGAGCTACGGTTTTATTGCACTGTCTGCACTGTGCATGATTCCGGGGTATATGGCCGCGTCGTACCTGACGAGACGGTTGGGACGTAAAAAAGTCATCGTCGGTTTTATCGGCGCATCCGTACTGGCCGGTTACGGCTTCGCTAATGCCCATACGCTGGAGATGCTCTACCTGAGCAACTTTGCCCTGGCATTTTTCAGCCTGGGGGCTTGGGGCGTGTGGGGCGCCTGGATCGGCGAATTGTACCCCACGCCACTTCGAACAGTGGGTTACGGATGGGCCATTTTCGCGCAACGGGTGGCAAACGTACTGGCACCGTCGCTGATCGGAGCGCTGATTGCCTACGGGTCATCGTTCAACCTGACGACCACCATCATCAATGCATTTCTGATGGTGACGGTAATACTCGTCGTGTTCATTCCCGAAACCGAGGGCGAAGCGTTGCGCTGAGGCTGGCGTGCCCGATCGTCAAATCCGACCGCTCTCATCGGCTACCACTGACAGTCACCAACAGGAAAGCAAGGCTGAATATGAAGTCGCAAACTGCAGGGCTCCTCCACTTTTTCAGTAGCCCTGCATTCCCCTCAAGGATGGAGTCTTCATGAACAGTGAACCACTACAGAACAACCTGGTGTTCCCCATGCAACGGGGGCCCTTTCAAAACAACGGGGCATCGCCCTGGTATTGCACAATCAAACTGGGTACCCCTGCTCAATCGCTCAAGTTCTCCCTCGACTCAGGCACAAATATGAGCTGGGTCACCTCAACGCTTTGTTCCGCCGACCAATGCAAGCATTTTGCAGGTGGCCGTTTTGACATCAAGGCTTCCAGCACCTTTGCGTTTACCGATTGCCTGCGTCGACCTTACAGTTTTGGGCCATGGGGCACGATGCAGGTGGAGTCAGCGTCGGACGTGCTTACCCTGCCTAACGACGCGCACCTTAACAGCCAACTGCTTCTGGCATCGGCTTACGAAGGTGACCCATTCAAGCAGTTGGACTGGGATGGTGGCTTAGGCCTTCCATGCAGCAGCGCCTATGTGGAAGGTCGCAGCTCCTTCGTGCTCCAGACGTTGATGCGCGAAGGTCAACTCGACCCTGCCCACCCCTTCGTTGCGTTTGATTGGGATGCCCCGCGGCGACGCGGCGACTGTCGAATGGGAGCTGTCGACTTATCTAAAGCCCAGGGGCCCCATCTGTTCTTGCCTTGGTCCGTCTATAGCGCATTGCCCGGAGTTGAATATATCTGGTCGACCGACTTGAAGTCTTATTCAGTCGGCTCAGAACAACTGCGCGCCAATATCAAGTTTGCCCTCGACTCTGGCTCATCGCAGTTCAAAGGTGACTCTGCGCTCATGCGCGAAACACTGGCCCGTATCTCCCACAGCAACCAGCCTGACATCCTGCTGGAATTTGCAGACGGCCAAATGACCCTGGGCAGCGAACTCTATGAATGCCTGATCGAAGCGGGTCCACAACAGGGCCAGATACTCCCTCAGTTCGCTCCATTGGGCCTGACTGACCTGGTAGTGGTGGGATCGGTGGTCATGGACTACTGCTACACCGTCTATGAGTATCAAGTGGTGAAATGCAGCCGCGAGGTTTACTCGCTGGCCCCAGTGGGGATCTGGCTATTCAATCGTCCTGAGGGTCCGCAGATCATCACGCGGTCTTCGTCGAAGCCTTTTGCGCCTGATGCAAGAGCGGTGCTGAATGGAAAACTCACCCTACCGGGCCCGGCTAGCGAAACAGTCACAGTTGCCGGAACCTGGCGGAACGACTATGGCTCGGTAATGACCCTGCAAGTTTCGGGGCGGCAGGTCACAGGCACCTATCGATCATCGACCGGTTCAACGGGTGAGTACTCGATCACTGGATGCGTATCGGGCACGGGTGCAACCCGCACTACAAACCAGCCACTGGCATTGGCCATTGAATGGCATGACCTTGGTGACGAAACAAAGGATCCCAGTTGGAACTGGGCCTCGGGCTTAAGTGGCCAACTGAGTGTGACGGAGAAAGGCAACGTGCTCACATTGAACCACGTGTTAGTCGCGACCAGCGACTTTCCGGAGCTGGCACGCCAGGGCAGCTATATCGACAAGTTGGTGTATACGCGGGCTGAACAGCAAGTGCAGACCAGGCCGAGTACGCGCATCGAACCCTTTCCCGTCAAAAATACCCTGGCAGGCCATTGGGTCACAGCCGATGGGACCTCCTTAGTGTTGAGTGTGTACAGCGACAGCAAGCAACGCTTCGGTATCGTTCGGGGCTCTTTCACATGTCAGGAGGCCAGCGCCGAGGTCGCCGGGTTTACTGATGTCAATACGCTGAAGTGCAAACTCTCGCTCCAATCCGTGAGCCTTAGCGCCACCCTTACTCGGGAGAACGCGGTCTGTACCCTCTGCGGAACCTTGGATTTGACGGCTGACACGTTGAGCTTGTTGGTACTGACCAGCTCCGCTGTAGCCCCTGCGCATGCTTACCTGGCGACACAAGTTTCATCTCTGCATTTCACACGCGCTACTGATGCTTTCCCCAGTGCTCAGTCATTACGTGGCAAGTGAGTTGTTGTGACGAGGGCGCTTGCTCCCGCTGGATCGCGCAGCGGCCCCAGCTCTTTTTTGAAAGACTGGGCCTGCTACGCAGTCCAACGGGAGCAAGCTCCCTCGCCACAGGTACATGGTTCGCCCTTGACTAAACGGCGTCAGAGCTCGCGCCATCACTCTACTTGACCAACCGCTTCTCCTTGGAGGGGCGATATCCGAAATACGAGCTATAGCACTTGCTGAAATGGCTCGGTGAGACAAACCCGCACGCCACCAGCACCTCCACTTGAGACAACTCGGTGTGTTGCAGCAACCGGCGCGCTTCGGTGACACGCAGTTCCATGTAGTAACGCTGAGGCGTGGTGCCCAGTTGTTCCTTGAACAACCGCTCAAGCTGGCGGCGGGAGCGGCCGGCGTAGACGGCCAGCTGGTCGAGTTCCAGGGGCTCTTCGAGGTTGGCGTCCATGAGTTTTACGACTTCACGCAGGGGCGCGCTGACGCTGACGTTTTCGGTGGGTTTGATACGCCGGTAGCGGGATTCTTCGAAGGCCAGGATGTCTTCGATACCTTCGACCAGGGCTTTGTCGTGCAGGCCCTTGATCCAGTCCAGCGCCATATGGAAGGCGCCGGAGGGGCTTGACGCGGTGAGGCGGTCGCGGTCGATCACGTAGGGTTCGCTGGTGACGTGGGCAGCCTTGGACACTTCCGCCAGGGCCGGGCGATGTTCGGGGTGAATGGCGCAACGATAGCCTTGCAGCAGGCCGGCGCGACCGAGGAACCAGGCGCCGTTCCACAGGCCGGCGAGGCCGACGCCGTGTTCGGCTGCGCTGCGCAGCAGGTGGATGAAGTCTTCGCTCGCCTTGAGTTCAGTGCGAAAACCGCCGCAGATCACCAGCAACTCCAGGTCTTGCAGGGCCGCCACGTCGAGACGTGCGTCGGGGCGGATAACCAGGCCCAGGTCGCTGTTGACTTCGCCAGCGTCCCAGCCGAAGGTGCGCGAAGCGAATAATTCCGGACGCAGCAGGTTGGCGGTGACGAGGGTGTCGAGGGTCTGGGTGAATGCGGGCAGGGAAAAGTGCTCAAGCAGCAAGAAGCCGACACGGGTCACCGAGGCTGGCTGCTGGGTTTCATTGAGGTAGCGCAGGTTCTTGCCTTTCATGCCTCCGCTGAATTGACGTCTTTCCATCGAGGGTTGGCCCACTCTTATTGTTGATGCAGTGGGTGCCATCTTAGGGGGAAACGCGATGGCTGTCTCAGGCACTGATCTTGAGAAAACCGCAAACGCTCAAAGCCCGTGGTAGAACAGGGGGCGAGCCATCTGATACGGTTTTTTCTTTGCTATCTGCGCCTGTATTGAAGTGCGGGTGAGGCGGACAATGGCCCCATTCCCAACCCACTCTTCGGAGGCCTTATGGCCAAGATGGCACTTTTCCTGTTCGGCTTTTTGGTGTTGACCATCGGCATTGGCTTGCTGGCGACCATCTCGCCGGTCTGACACTCAGCCGGCAAACAGCATCGGGTACAGCGACAACACCAGCAAGCCGGCCATCGACCCGTTGAACAGTCTTAGCCAGCGCGGCTCACGCAATACACTGCGCAAGCCGCTGCCACAGCCGACCCACACGCACACGCTGGGCAAGTTGACCACAGCGAACACCAGCGCAATCACCAGCACATTGGTGACATAGCCTTCAGCCGGCGTATAGGTGGTGATGGCCCCGAGCGCCATGATCCAGGCCTTGGGGTTCACCCACTGGAACGCCGCCGCGCCGAGGAAAGTCATGGGCTTGCCCTGCTCATCGTTGCTGTCGGATAGGCCGCCAGCCGTCGCGATTTTCCACGCCAGGTACAGCAGGTACGCCGCGCCCACGTAGCGCAACAGCGTATAAGCCCATGGAAACACCTTGAACACTTCGCCCAAGCCAAGGCCCACCGCGATCACCAGCACCATGAACCCGATGCTGATCCCCAACGCATGGGGCATCGACCGACGGAACCCGAAATTCACGCCCGAGGCGAGCAACATGGTGTTATTGGGCCCTGGCGTGATCGAAGACACGAAGGCGAACAGCACGAACGCTGACAACAGACTGGTAGACATGTACATGATGCGGCATCCAACGGGGGTATGCCTGCGACATTAAAGAGTTATGGCGCACCCTGCCCCATACAGACACGGCACGATTGAGGCATACACTTTTTTGCCGAAGCTTTCACAAACCTTTCACAGATGACCCCCTATGGTGGACCCAGCTCCTAATGAACATCCTTTTAGCCCGCGCGCCCCACGCGGGCTTTTCTTTGCCTGGGGTTTATCGCAGGAAAAAACAGGCAAGCCATTGTTCATGACTTGCCTGCGGCGCTAATGATTTAACGCGGGCCTGGGCCACCGCCCTGACCATGTCCGCCACCGTGACCACCGCCGCCGCCACCCGGCGGCATGAATATCCAGCAGCCCGACAAGCTCGACAACAGCGCGACGACAACAGCCGCCTTGGTTAGACACTTCAACTTCATGACATCACTCTCTTACTTGACGAGATTAACTTCTCGTTTGATAGGACAGTGCAAGAGGAAGTGCGTCATGGCTATCGTGTAACCTGATGGTAGGGTTTGTATGCGTGACGGTACAACGTGGCGTGCGTCCTGAACAACAACTCGCTTCCGTCTGGCCACAGCATTTGGTATTAAGGGTGACGGATCAGATCGGAATCGAAACGACGTAGACGGCCTTTGAGGGTATTCAACACCTCGGCAAAGCGGTGAATGGCGGCGGCGTAGGTTTACATACACTGCCCGTCTAGAGCGTAATCACTCATCTCACACGCAACTCAAGGATGCCTATGCTCAACATTCGGCAAGCGACTGAATCCGACCTCGATACCCTGCAGCAAGTTGGCTGCGAGACCTATCGGCAGCATTTTTCAACGATCTGGTCCCCCGCCGGCTTGCAGACCTTCCTCGACCGCGACTTCTCCCACGGCGCGCTACGCGATTCACTGGACCTGTCTGACAGCCACCTGTGGCTGCTCGCCTGCGACGAACGCGCGCGGGTCGTGGGTTTTGCAAAGGTCAACTGGTCAGCCCCTGCCCCGCTGACCGGAGAAATAGGTGCGGAGCTGCGCAAAATCTACTTTCTCAAATCCGCCGCAGGGCTGGGGTATGGGAAGCAGCTTATGCAATACATTCGCGACCTGGCCGTACAGCGTGGGGAAAGCTTGCTGTGGTTGACGGTACTCAAGAGCAATCCCAATGGCCGACGGTTTTATGAAGCGTTTGGTTTTCAGTTGATCGGTGAAATCCCTTTCAACACGGACTTGGCCGAAATCGGGATGAACGCCATGGGTTTTGAACTGAAGCACCTGGAGGGCTGAATGGACGACTTGATACAAGGGCTCGATGGTCCCAGGACTGCCCAGCAGGAATTGTTTTACGACCTGGAAGATGCGGCGGCAGTTATTGGCTGGTCAGTGGTTGAGTTGACCGCTATGGCGGCCAGCGGCAGGACGCCAGATGAGGCCGTGACGCTGATGAAAATATGCGCACTGCTGGCGGCGCAACAGGAAAAAATTGGCGCCTATTCGAATGAGGCCAAAGACAAGAGGATCGTCAGGACTGACGATAGCCCGATGCAGTTGTGACCATAGGGGGACTGTCCACGTTTCGCTATCCAACCACAGAAACATCGCTCAACTTTTTAGCGCTCTTCTCATTTTGCAGGTGCCATCGCCCATGGGCTACTTGACCTCTTCTCAATAGCCTTTAAAGAGGTCGCCATGTTCGACAGCAGCTGTTACTCCGTATTACAACCGATAACCCGCTTCCTGCAAAAAGCCTGTGTCGTCGCCCTGCTGATCGTTCCAATGGCCGCTTTCGCCATCGTGGGCGGCGCGGATGCGCAGGATGGGCGCTATCCGTTTATGGCTTCGCTCCAATTCAAAGCGGCAGGCACGACGTCGCTGGAGCGTCACGGTTGTGGCGCAGCCTTGGTCGCACCTCGATGGGTACTGACCGCGGCCCACTGCCTGGTGAACACGCAACCGGCTGACGTCGAGGTGATCCTCGGGCGCACCCAGTTGAGCAAAACACTGCAGGGGCATACCGTCGGCGTACAACAAATCGCCCTTCACCCTGAATTCCTGCGCTCGCTGACCCTTGATGTCGCGCTGCTCAAACTTGATCGCGACATCACCGACATCCAGGCCATCACGCTGGTAACACGCGAAGAAGGGCTTGAAGATCGCATCAAGCGCCCTACCGCCCTCGGCTGGGGAAACACGGCGCGCAGCCCAGCCCCCGACGCACAGCCGGACCATCTGCAGCGCGCACGCTTGCCCAGAATGACGGACGCACTGTGCACATCACTCGCGCCAAACGTGAACCTGCAAAACACTTTCTGTGTGGGGGCTGATGGCTTGATACCGGACAGCGGCGACTCCGGTGGCCCTGTATTCACCAAACATCCCAAAAGAGGATTTGTGCAACTCGGCGTCGTCAGTCAAGGCGTCTTGATTGCACGCTTGTCCCACCCGAAGATCGCTGACTTTATTCGCGAAACAATGAGCGAATCGCCTTGATTGGATTATTTTTGGCGGACGTGTAGGCGTGGCGATATTACGGTTACACAGGCCTGCTGACTGCGACCCACTTCCTTGCAATGACGGGCGCCGCGTGAATAGCTCTGTTGGCTCATGAAGGTGTACGCCCAAATCCTGCGTTTGCGGCAGCACAGAACACATGCTGATAAATTTCCATCGAATAAAACGGGAACCCTCATGGGAATTAAAGTCACGATGCTAAAAGGCCTTTGCTTCCTGACGATGGGTGCTATAGCACTAGATGCCCTCGCAGGGACGTCGGAGCAGCGTTTTCTATGTTCGACGCAAGAAACGCTATTATTCGGATGCGACTCCGGCCCGAAGATGATCTCGGTGTGCGCATCGTCCGGTTTCTCAGCGACAACAGGCTATGTGCAATACCGATTTGGTACGCCCGGCAAAATTGAATTGAGCTACCCCCAGAAGCTGAGTCCACCGAATGGTCATTTCTGGCTCAGCTCTACGGGCTACTCAGGTGGCGCCGAGGCACATCTGCGCTTCACCAATCATGGCGTAACCTACGCCGTTTTCGACCGCACGGTGCGCACAAACTTTACCCCAGGAGAACCCAACGACCCCGAATTCAGCGAGGGCATCGTCGTGCGTCTGCCGGGTAAAAAAGCGACAAGTCGACTCTGCACCTATTCCGAAGGCGGCATTCGCGAGCAGGCCTACACAACCATCGAGCGTGAAGACTTCGACGATAGCCTTGTTCCGTAAAGGAGCACGGTTGCGCGCACGATGCCAAATCACAGATCGAGTAGGAGGCGGATTTACATCCGCCGTCCTCTCACACCTTACGGCACGGATCGCGTAATACTCAGCAGGTGCCGGGCGGAATGCCGTTTTTGTTGAAGTCCTTCAGGCGCTCGCGCTCTTCTTCGGTGGAGTGCGCTGGAGTTTGTTGTTCAGGTTCTTTCTTCTTTTCTTCAGTCATTGCTATGTCCTCTGGATGGTGCTGTTTCGGCACCTGGAGGAATCAGCAGTTCAAATCAATCCGCCCACCGCCCGGAAATGACCCGCACTCCCCGTGAAACGGATTGACCTGAGTGACCCACGACCGGCTGCCCATCCTCAACTTCGCCGAGGTCCGCGATGCCCGCTGACCTGCGCCCGTGCGGACACTAGTCATTCACTACACTCCCCTAAAATGCAGTTAAAACTCGCAGATACCGTTGATCGTACTCTTAATGACGCACGATAAAGAGGCTCTGATGCTAGCCCTTAGACGCTTACACCGGGCACCGCAAAGCGATCTGGACAGACCTAAATTCGATAGGGCCTCAAGTAGTAGCGCAGTACCGTGACGCTAGGACAGCCAAAGTGAGGGCCAACCGTGAGATCGCCCTGCTCTCCCATGCATTTACCATTGCACGAGAATGGGGGCTGACTGACAAAGCAAACCCTTGCTTTGGCGTTCGCCGCAACAAGGAAAAGCCACGGGACTATTATGCCGGTGAAACCGTATGGAACGCGGTATACGCGGAAGCGGTGCAGGAACTCAAGGACGCGATGGATCTGGCCTACCTGACCGGCCAACGTCCCGCTGATGTGCTCAAGGTTGCAGCCACCGACTTGAACAATGGCTTTTTGCTGATTGGTCAGGGCAAGACCGAAAAACGTCTGCGTCTTCGTTTGGAAGATGACGGAATCCAATCCGGCCTGAGTAGCTTTATCGACGACCTGCAAGAACGCAGAGCCGTCAATGGAATCCGCACGTCAACTTTGATAACAAACCCGTCTGGACTTCGGATGAGCCAGCAGATGTTGCGTAATCGGTGGGACGACGCACGAGAAAAGGCAGCAATCAAAGCGTCAGCTGACGGTGATCCCGCGCTGGCAACGAGCATTCCTCAGTTTCAGTTCAAGGATATCAGACCAAAAGCTGCCAGCGAGATCGAGCTGACGCACGCTAGCCGCCTACTAGGTCACTCCACAGAGGAAATGACCAAGAAGGTATATCGGCGAGTCGGTGAAATTGTGAAGCCTACGAAATGACACGTTGCTACATGTATGACAGGCAGAAAACGGCCAAAAGCGGTCTCTCACGATTGCCCGTTTTCGACTGTGGATTCAACCAGAACCAGACAGTCAGCCCAGCCGACCTACGGCAATTAGCCGACGTCTTGATAGGCTTAATACGTCATGAGAGATCCGCCGCGAGGTTGGGAGAGTGCCTGGCAAAAGCAAGGGAGATTCAACCAGCCAGCAGAAGCGTTGATCAAGCAACTCGTAGAACCACACTAGGCTCAAGGACTGGTTGGCCTCGTTTCCAAAGCCGCAGCCGTGTTCAACCCACAGCTTTTCTAATAACCATTACAGATATCCTACAATTAGCTGTTGTTTCGAGCCCACAACGAACTCGTAGTTAAGGACGCACTTATGCCTGGTTTTTCCCTGGAAGGATTCGCTGACGACATCGTCGCGGTCAAAACAAAGGAGTACTTCAACGAGGTTTTATCGTCATACCAGAATGGTAATTACCGCTCCTCCATCGTGATGCTCTGGTCAGTCGCGGTGTGTGATGTGCTATACGCATCTTAGTTTTCAGCTACTCTCCAGCAGTCCATTTTAAGACGCGCTGACGGGCCAAAATTTATGCGTGGGTGAGGTACCAGCGCCAATCCTGCTCCCCGACTTCAGCATTGAATTGACGGAACTCGCGCCACTTGATCGCCAGAAACACTTTCAGGAATTCAGCCCCCAGCGCCTCGCGTGCCCACGTTGAACGTTGCAATGCCTGCAACGCTGTAAGCCAGTCGGTGGGTAGAAAATCGGTCGCCTGTTCATAGCCATTGCCCACAATCGCCGCGCCAGGATCGCTTTGATGAGTGATGCCGTGGTGAATGCCCGCCAGTACTGCGGCGGCAGCGAGATAGGGGTTCGCATCGGCACCGCAAATGCGGTGTTCGATGTGCCGACTTATCGCGGGGCCGCCGGGTACGCGGAACGACACCGTACGATTGTTGACGCCCCAACTTTTGGCGAGCGGCGCGTAACTGCCGGTCTGGAAGCGTCGATATGAATTGGCATTCGGGCAAAATATCGCCAGCGAGTCAAACAAGGTCTCCATCATCCCACCGATGGAGTGCCGCAACAGCGGCGTGCCCTGTGGGTCTTCGCTCGCATACAGGTTGTGACCCTGCTCGTCGGCCAGGCTGACGTGCAAATGCATACCGCTACCGGCCTGATCGCTGAATGGCTTAGCCATGAAGCACGCTTGCAGCCCGTGTTTGTTGGCCACACCTTTGACCAGGCGTTTGTAACGGACGCCTTCATCAATGGCCTGGAGTGCGTCGAAACGATGTTCCAGCGTCAACTCGAGCTGGCCCGGAGCGTACTCGGAGATCGCCGTACGGACCGGCAGCCCTTGCAGCGCGCAAGCAGCATAGAGGTCATCAAGAAACGGTTGAGCCTGCTCCAGTTCGTAGACGCCGTAAACCTGCGGGGCAACAGGGCGTACGCCATTGGTTTGCAGTGCCGGCTGCGGCCGACCGTTGACGTCGCGCTGCCGGTCCAGCAGGTAAAATTCCAACTCAACGGCCATTACCGGATGGAATCCATCGGCTTTCAGCCGCTCGATGGTGTGCACCAGTACATGGCGTGGGTCGGCCGGTGCGGCCGGAATACCTTGGGTCGGGTGCATGCTCACCTGCACTTGGCCGGTGGGATTGGTGCGCCAAGGTTGCAGGGTCAGGCTTCCCGGTAAAGGGTAGGTCCAGCAGTCGGCGTCAGCAACATCCCAGACCAAGCCCGTCTCGTCGACGTCTTCTCCCTGCACGGTCAAGGCAAGAATGGAACTCGGCAGCGGCCGACCATTTTCGTAGACCGCCAGTAGCTCATTGCGATGCAACAGTTTGCCACGTGGAACACCATTCGTGTCGATAAGGATCAACTCGATGCTCAGCACTTCAGGGTGGGCGGCGAGATAATCTTCGGCCTCTTTTTTATCAGCAAATTGCATGTCAAACCTCTTAGCGCTCATTCAAGCGACTTGGCAGTATTTGTGAAATGTGGAGTCTTTAGACGTCCAGTTATGAAGGGATGACCCGAGCCCCAGGTATGGCAAGCAGCGTGGTTAGCGCGTTATCCAACTCAACGAGCAGCCTGTCGATATCCGATGAACTTGTCTGTGGACAGCACAGGGTCATGTTGTGAAAAGGCGTGATCAGGATTCCGCGATTGATCAGATAGAGATGCAGCGCCATCTGTAGGCTGTCATGAAAAGCTGCCTCGGCTTGCGCGCCTGTTCTCGGCGGGGTGGCACAGAATTGAAACTCACACCGCGCGCCCAACTCTGTTACCGACCAATTTAGTTGGTGCTGCTTGAACAAGTATCGAAATCCCTTAGCCAACCCTGATGCGAAATGCAACATGTTCTGGTAGGCAGACTCTGTCATGACCTCTTCGAGATTGGCTCGCATGCAACGCATCGCCAGCGCGTTGGCGGACAGTGTCGTTCCCATACCACTGTGGCCATGCCCACCGCTCTCTTCGCTAATGGTCTTCTGCGCGTCGTGCATGGCCAACGCAACTTGCTCGGTAACGCCAAACACAGCGCAGGGCACGCCACCGGCGATGGGTTTACCCACCACAAAAAAGTCGGGTTTCAACTCCCATTGGCGAGTGCATCCACCGATGCCGGTGGAAATAGTGTGGGTCTCGTCAATGACCAACAGGCTGCCATATTTGAGGGTCAACTCTCGGCACTTTTGCATGAAGCCCGAATCGGGCAGGACCATGCCTATGTTCGTCATCGCCGGCTCACACATCAGCGCGCACACATCGCCCTGGGCTAAAGCAGCCTCTAATGCGTCGACATCGTTGAAGGGGATGGATCGACTGTACTGGGCCAAGTCGTAGGCTTGGCCCACAAGACCTGGACGGTGCACTGTTTTGCCGTCGCGGTACCGCACCATCACGTCATCCACGGTGCCGTGATAGCAGCCGTCGAACACCAGCAAGACATTGCGTTTAGTGATAGCGCGCGCCCAGCGCAACACATAACGATTGGCGTCAGTCGCGTTGGCGGTGACCTGCCAATAAGGCAGCCCAAATCGCTGAGCCAGCAACTCTCCGCAGACCACCGCATCTTCGCCAGGCAGCATCGTGGTCAAGCCGTTATCCGCCTGCTCAGCTATGGCTCGGGCGATAGGATCAGGTGAATGGCCAAACATCGTGCCGGTGTCGCCCAGGCAAAAGTCAATGTATTCATGATCGTCAACATCGGTGAAGCGCGCGCCTTTGGCGCGCTTGACGAAGAGCGGCGAAGGCATGGACCAATCGCTCATCCAGTGCATGGGAACACCGTTGAACAGATTCGCCTTGGCACGCTTGGCCAGCGCCATTGACGTTGGGTTGTTTTCAATGAATCGGGCACGCTCGGATGCGGTAAACGCAGCAATCGCTGATTCACTAATTCCACTTTTCGACATAATAAGAACCCTATGTTAAGTACCAACATTAATTAAAAGTCGTTGCTGTCTATATATTATTCGGTAATCCATCGCCACATTTACTCACGCATCAGTCCCCTAATGACTAGGGAATGCAGATACGTAAACTTACAACTCGGGTGTTCGCGTTAAATATTTATAGCGTGGACTAACACACTCTTTGGTATATCGCGGTGATAGCAGCAGCCCCACCCAGGGTCATTCATTGATCGTGTTGGAGAAAACCTCAAACTTAATAGCCAGTTTGTCGGGCAGCCAGCGTATTTAAGTCGATTTCGGCACGCAGCCTTCGCATTGTTCGCTCTAGGTATGCTCTAGGCGAGTTACCGAAATTGTAGATTCCGGAGTCTAATTTTCCGTATTATTCCCGCTAAGCGGGGATAAACCGACGTGACTTGAAATCAGGCTTGAGGGGCTTTGTTCTCGACCAGACAGTTCCCTCCATCCACCACGAGGACTTCCCCTGTGATGTAACTGGCGTCAGGCGACGCCAGAAATGCAACCGCCGCCGCCACTTCGCGGGGGCTGCCTGACCGCCCAATCGGGGTAAAGCGCCCCGCCTCTGCTTCAACGGACGTGGTTGACCCGGTGTTGATCCATCCGGGAGCCACGCTGTTTACGGTAACCCCCTGCTTGGCGACTTCAAGTGAGAGTCCCATGTTCATGCCAACCATCGCGGCCTTGGCGGCGCTATAAGCGGCTTCGCCCGGATTGCTCCCCCTGGTGCCCGTGGTGGAACTGATATTGACAATGCGCCCGTAACTTCGCGCCCTCATACCGGGCAAAACGGCCCGAGTCAGAAGAAAAGCGGTCGTTAAGTTTCTGGCCAGTGAACGATTCCACTCATGCAGTTCCATCGTTGCCAATTCCGAGAAAACCTCAGGGCTTCCTTGCATGGCCATACCAGCATTATTCACCAGAATATCCACCCGCCCCCAGACTGACTCTGCCCATAGGCTGAATTCACGTACCTGGCTTTCATCGGTGAGGTCAGTTGGCCGGCCTTCAACTTCAAACCCTTCAAGGCGTAGCTCTTCAATCCGATCCGCGATGCGGTTGCTGCTGGCAGTGATAATCAACTTCGCCCCGGATACACCTAGCCTGCGAGCAATAGCCATACCGATCCCAGATTCACTCCCGGCACCACTGACAAGTGCCACATGCCCCCTCAATTCCGTACCCAACATGGTGTGCCCCACGTATTAAATTTGAAAGAGAGTAGAAATTAGGCCAATAAAACTGATAAATAAAGACGATCATCATCAGAAAATTTGACAACCACTATGGCGTTTACCAGTGAGTCACTTAAAGTTTTCCTCTCGGTCGTCGACAGCGGGTCCTTTTCTGCCGCCGCTCGAAAATTAGGCCGGGTACCCTCGGCCATCAACATGGCGGTGTCGCAGCTTGAAGCAGAGCTGGATTTGTTGCTTTTTGACCGATCAACCCGCAAAGCTATTCCTACGGCGGCCGCCAAAGCACTGGAGCCCCAGGCACGACAAGTCGCCAGCCAGTTAAACCTGCTGGACGCCCATGCGCTCCAGCTTCATCAGGGGTTGGAGGGGCGCTTGGTCCTTGCGATGGCGCCGGAGTTGCAAACAGGCGTATGGAATCGTCCGCTGTCCATTATCGGCAGGGAGTTTCCCACGCTTGAAATCGAGATTCGCTCCGCGTCCCATCCGGAGGCGATGCGCATGCTCCATGAAGGGCGTGTGCAATTGGCACTTGGATTTGAACGACCAGGGCTTGACGAGCGGGAGACGTTTCTCGAAGCGGGGAGCCAATTGTTAGTAGCAGTTGCCTCTCCAGATCATCCTGCGGCCGCCGGCAAGAAAAGCCCCTTAGGTGAAGAGCAACTGGTCAACGTTCGGCAGATCATCGTTTCTACTGGAGGACCTACAGACTCTGACCCACGTGTTGTGCTGTCACGGCGGATTTGGCACAGCGACAATTATCTGGCAACTCTGGATCTGGTGCAGCAAGGATTGGGCTGGGCTTATCTTCCACAACCGCTGGTACAACCTCTAATCACTTCGGGCGCATTGACGGAGGTAGTGTTTGACAACATGCCGAGTCAGATGCGGTTATGGGTCGATATCATCTGGGTAAAGAACCGGCCTCTGGGGCTGGGAGCGCGTCGTTACCTGAGTCTGATGCGCGAAATTGCGGAGGACGAGCCTCGTCGTATTTGATGAGTAAAAGTGCACATTGAGGCTTCTGGCGGCGTCCAAATGCGGCCCGACGGTTGATTCACAAGAGCGAGTTTCGCCGTCCGTCACGCAGCTATCTTTCGCAGAAGCTACCCTCGCAGAGAGGCGGCTTTCGGCCGATTGTGTTGAAAAAGTTCGGTCCTTCCAGGCTGCGCATGTACTGACTGCTGAAAATGCCTTTTTTGCGCGCAGCTACGCGAAATCTGAGCCCGGAACCCTCTGCTCAAAGTAAAGATTTCAATCTCAAACGCGTACTTTTCTGCCGTGGAAACCATGGCCGACTTTTTCAACAGAATAGGCCAGAAGCGGTCATTCATACGCGTCTACCAAGTGGGCATTCAGAACGGCGCGACAGGCTAGAACCCACTATTCAGTGCAGTCGTCCCGTAAATCGCTCTTCAGGGAATCCGGCAGCTACAACGGCTTCGGCTTTTATCAACGTGCCATCGAAATCTGCCGGTTTATCCAGCCCTATCCGTGCGCTGGTGCAGTAAAGCGTTTCATAACCAGGTCCCGCTAACACCGGGCAAGTTGTCTGAATACACGGGGAGTCGATCACGCTGTCAACTTTGCCGTCAGTCGCGTAACGCACGACTCTGCTACCGCCCCATTCCGCATTCCAGAGAAAACCCTGCGCATCAATACAAGAACCGTCTGGAGCACCCTGACCGTTGATTGTGGTGAATACACGCTGGTTTTCTAGCGACGGGTAATCGCAGCAGAAAATGCATCCTTGCAGGGAATCCGCGTAATACATGGTGGAACCGTCCGGGCTAAAACAGATGCTGTTCGGGATCGCCACTTCGGGAAGATCCAGCGTTTCTGTCTCGAGCGTCGCGGCATTGAGCCGGTGAAATCTGCCTATGGTTTGCACCGGCTCGCCGGTGTCCATAGTGCTGAATACGAAGTTTCCCATACGGTCGCAGCGGCCATCATTGATCCGGGTTCCTGCCACGCCAGGGGTGGCTATGATTTTGCTGAAACGACCGGTGCTCAGGTTGTAGTAGCCCAGGCAGGATGCCAGTCCCATCAGCAATATGTCTTCGTCTGCCGTGAGGGCAAATGACCCTAGCGGCTCTGGCAGAGAGCAACGCTGCACTTCGCCGCTTTCGGGGTCCAGAGCACGCAACTCGCAGCCGGGTATGTCGGTCCAGAACAGGCGTTCGGTTCTTTCACACCAGACAGGGCATTCGCCAAGAAGACTGGTGGTGCCGGTTAGGGTTTTAAACATGGTTGCGTCCTAGGAAACAGGATGGGGCAAACAAGGCAGTCAGTTGGAGAAAAGCGCTGACCACCTGTCACCGAACAGGGCGATGGCCAGGCCTGCGAGCATCACCATCGACCCGGCCAACTTGATGAGAGACACCGGCCTTTCCGATGCCCCCATCAATCCGAAATGATCGATAACCAGTGACGAAATAATCTGCCCTGCGATAGCGAGGCCCAGCATGGCTGACAGACCGATTTTTGGCGCAAGCACCACATAACTAAGCAAGGCACCGGCACCCAGCAGACCGCCCAGCAGGCTCCACCAAGGCTGGGCAGGTATAGCCGCCAGTGAGGCCACTATCCCGCCGCGCATCAATGAAAAGACGCCCAGGCATATCGCACCGGCAGTAAATGAGAACAGCGCCGCCGCTACGGAATCTCCACCCACACCTTTAGCGAGTTGACCATTCAGCGTGGTCTGCAGGGTTATGCCAAGCCCTGCGGCGATGGCCAGCAGGTAGTAGGCTGCGTTCATCTCGCTTCTCCTTACTTGGCTGACTCAAGCGGCATAAATGTCTCGGCAAAAATATCCGGCTGGTAGCCTGCGGCAGCAAACAGATGCTCACGGGATTCGTCGATTGCTGCACGCAGCCTTTCGCTGTCCACGCCCAGCACCTTGCCGCCGCGCTTGACGATGCGCCCGCCAATCATGACCGTGTCGACATTGCTGCGTTCGGCCGCGTGTACAACGGTGCCGAATGCGTTGCCTGACGGGTAAAGGTTGATGTCCTGTGCATTGATAAGGATCAGGTCGGCCTGTTTGCCGGGGGCCAGGCTGCCGACTTTGTCCTGCAATCCGGCACAGGTAGCGCCGTCGAGAGTGGCGGCTTTGAGCAGGCCATGAGCAGGCAGGGTCACCGGATGATGTTCTGCGCCGCAGCAGCGCTGCTGGTGCATGCCCATGACGCGCTGCAGGTAGAACGCCACCCGCATCTCCATGAACATGTCACCGCTGTAGGAGGTTTCGTTATCGACACTCAGCCCCGGACTGATGCCGTGACGCTGGGCCGACTGCATGGCGAACATTCCATCTTCAATGCCGTAGTGGGCATCTGAACGCGGGCATACGTTGACCCGCACGCCAGCCTCGCGAAGGATTTTCCAGCCGGCGTCCGGCAGCGCTGTGCAGTGGTTGAAGATGTTATCGGGGCGCAGCAGACCCTCGCGATGCAAACCCTCCAACTCAGCTGCCATGTCCCCGCCGAAAAATTCGGTAATGATCGGCAGCCCCAAGCGTCGGGCTTCAGCCCATAGCTCAGGCTCCAGCTGCGCCATCACCGCCAGCGAGAGCAGTGGATTGTCGCCGTTCTTGACGTATTTTTCCTGCAGGCGCTCCAGGTTGCCGGGCCAGTGGGCTTTGTCCCACTCACCGGAAACTGGCGCACCGGAGGCGTGTACAGATCGGATACCAGCATCAAGCAGCGCCTCTACCGCAGCATCGGAGTGCGAGCCGGTGCGGCTGTTGTGCGAGTTATCGACCACGGTGGTGATGCCGGCATCGATGCAGCCCAGCGCAGTCAGTAGGTTGCCGATATACATGTCAGCCGGGCGATAGTATTTGGCGAACGAGAAGTGCGTGGCGTTGCAGTAATCTTCCAGGGTTTCGGCATTCGGATTGATTCGACGCAGTTGGCCCTCCCAGGAGTGACGATGCGTATCGACCATGCCGGGCATGGCAATCATGCAGGATGCCTCGATAACAACAGCGTCGCCGGCCTCAATGTTTTCACCTATGGCCGTGATGGTGCTGCCTTCGATAAGGATATCGCCGCGCGCCAGATTGCCGATATCACCATCCATGCTCAGCACAGTGGCGCCGCGGATAAGGGTGCGGGCGGCCGGAGCGGCCGGGGCCTGCACGATGCTGCGGTTATATTCAGCCATTTTCTGTACACCTCTTCAAATTTCGTTGGAAGCAATGTACGCAATGCGGTACTGCGGGAAAAAGATGGTTAAACTGTTTTTATTATTCAATATTTACGAATAATAACGACTTCCCCGATCACTGCTTTGAGGCTGCTAACAGTCATGGACCGTATTCAAGCGATGCAGGTTTTCGTTCGTGTGGCTGAAGCAGAAAGCTTTATCCAGGCGGCGCAGACGCTCTCTCTGCCGGCCTCGACAGTTACCAGCAGCGTCAAAAATCTTGAGAAGTACTTGCAGGTGCGCCTGCTGAACAGAACAACGCGACGGGTCAGCCTGACGCATGAGGGCGCTCAATATCTGGCGCAATGCAGGGAAATATTGGAGCTGATCGAACACACAGAGACCAGCCTGACGGATTCCGTAAAACGGCCACAGGGGCGTTTGCGTGTCGATATGCCGGGTGGCATTGCACACTTCATCGTCATGCCAAACCTGCAAGACTTTTACAGGCGCTACCCGGATATCTACCTGATGATAGGCGTCAACGATCGGCAGGTTGATGTGGTGCAAGAGGGTGTCGATTGCGTTATTCGTACAGGCGAGCTCGATGACTCAACGCTCGTTGCGCGCCCACTCGGTCGGTTTCGCTGGGTGACCTGTGCGTCTGCCGCCTATCTCGAAGAGAACGGTACTCCGCAAAATCCGCAAGATTTGTCTCACCACCGGGCCATTCATTACTTCTCGGGCCGTGCAAGGCAAGCAGGTGAAATGCGCTTTGCCCGTGGCACCGAAAAAATCTCAGTCCCGGTGAACGGCACAGCGGCTGTCAACGAGACTGGGCTTTACATCAAAATGTGCCTTGAAGGTTTAGGGCTGGTGCAGCTCGCTGAGAACGTGGTCAGCGAGCATCTGCGAAAAGGGCGGCTGGTTGAAGTACTTGCTGACTGGCAGCCCGCATCGGTTCCTGTGCACCTGCTATACCCGCATCAGCGCTTTCTATCGCCAGCTGTGAGCGCATTCGCTGACTGGATTGCTGGTCTTGTTCGCGACGATGATTCAGCAGGTTCAAGTTGAACGTTGCGCCCGGCCAGCATTCCGATGAATGCGCCGGCTACGGAGATTGCGGCTGTGATCAGCAGCGGTGCTGTCCAGCCACCGGTCCAGTCGTGCAGTTGGCCTAGCAGCAAGGGGCCTGCGGCTGCCATCAGGTAGCCGACGCACTGCGCCATTCCTGACAGTGCCGCCGTGTCACCGGCATTTTTTGTGCGCAAGCCGATGAAGGTCAGGCCGAGCATCATGCTGGCACCAGAGCCGAAGCCCAGGAACGCGGCCCACAACATGGCGTAGTCTGGCGCGTAAATGAGCCCGATCAGGGATGAGGCGGTTAACAGGCTGACGGTAGCGGCTGCCAGTTTCTGGTCTTTGAGACGGCGAAGCGTGGCCGCCAGAATCAACCCGGGAATGGCCGTGGTCAGTTGAAGCGTGCCATGTACCGTGCCTGCTTGCTCCGGGGATATGCCATGGTCCATCAGAATGGTCGGCAGCCAGCCGACGGCGACATAAAAAGGCATCGCGTTCAGCCCCATGAACAGTGTGACCTGCCATGCCAGCGGCGAACGCCAGACGGCCACGGTTGGCGCTTGTTTCGGACCGGACAGATTTACGTGTTCGTGTTTTTTCAACTGCGGCAGCCACACCACCAGCGCCAACAAAGGGGCTGCGACCAACAAACTCAGGGCAATCGGCCATCCCCATGATTGGGTCAGCGGAACTATTACGGCTGAACCGACAGCGCCCGCTGCGCCCATCGTGATGGAATAAGCGCCGGTCATGGACGCCATTTTTGTCGAGAAGTCGCGTTTGATAAGGCCGGGCAGCAGCACGTTGCCCAGGGCGATCCCAGTGCCTATCAATATCGTACCGGCGTACAACGCCCACGCGCTGCCTGCGGAGCGGAGCAGGATGCCCGCTGAAATGACCAGCAGCGCACCGAAAAGCGTGCGCTCGATGCCGAACCTGCGGGCGACCGATGCGCTGAGCGGGGAGAAGGCTGCAAAGGCAAGTAATGGCAGTGAAGTAAGCAGGCCTAGAGCTGAGGCGCTCAAGCCAAAATCATTCTGGATCAGCGGCAAAACGGGCGCGATGCTGGTAAAGGGAACGCGCAGGTTCACGGCGATAAGCAGAATGCCTGCGACGAGCGCGATGGCATGCCACTTGTTTTTTGTATCTGACATATTCTTTATCTGTCCTCTTGAAAGAAGACAACTGTAGAGAACTTCAGAACTGTATGATATAGATATCAAGACACCCGATACCTAAATTATGCCAAGCTCAAAAAATATCGTTTCCTCGCCGGAAGATTTCGATTCAGACCTTTTCGCCCAGGCAGCGATTGCCCTCAAGGTTGCGCCTGACCTCAATGATTCGGGTGCCCGCCCGCATGATCATCGCAAAGGCCAGCTGATCCTGTCTTTGCATGGCGCAGTGAGCTGTGAGGTGCAAAATGCACTATGGCTTGTCCCTCCCCAGCACGCCGTATGGATCCCGGGCGGCAAGCCGCACAGTTGCCGAGTGACCGAAAACGCCCGGACCTGCTTTCTGTTCGTTGAGGCCGGTGCGGCAGCCATGCCTGAAGAATGCTGCACGGTTGCCATTACGCCCCTTGTTCGGGAGATGATCCTGCATCTCGCTGAACAGGAACCTGCTTTCCATCCCGAGGGCAAGACAGCTCGGCTGGTTGCAGTGCTGCTTGAGCAGCTTTCCGATGCTCCGCTGAGAGAGCTGCATTTGCCGATATCAGACCACCCCAAGATCAAACAAATCGCGGATACGCTCTTCTCAGATCCAGGCGACCGAACTACGTTGCGCGAGTGGGCCACTCGGCTTGCAACCAGTGAACGAACGCTGGCCAGGCTTGTAGAAAGCACGACCGGGCTGAGCTTCGGACGCTGGCGTCAACAATTGCATTTGATGATCGCACTGAGTCATTTGGCGGAGGGGGTTTCAGTGCAACGTGTGGCAGGCATTCTGGGATATGACTCTGTTAATGCCTTCATCACGATGTTCAAAAAAGCCCTGGGTAAACCGCCTACTCAGTATTTTTCCTCGCTGCGTTAATGCTCCGGTGGCTGATACAGAGCGCCAAGGTTGTAGAGTGATCACGGTATGTCCGCTTCTGGCCGTTAGTAGATGCTCAGGCTCCTTAGCCTCGAGCACAATCCCACGCGCAATCGGGGAGAGGCGTACCGATACGATAACGGCGTCTTAAATTTCCCGAAAAAAGGTAGGGATGCGCAAGCGATCCGAAAAATTGCGGAAGCGATGACCAAACCGCAGACAATAAAAAACCCCGTAGACGTTAATCTACGGGGGCTTCTAAGAGTGGAGGCCGAGGTCGGAATCGAACCGGCGTAGGCGGATTTGCAATCCACTAATATTCTTTTTATTTTCAATAACTTACCGCCACATCAATTCCGCATCACCAACGTTTCTACCTCGCTGGAGCCCTCTGAAATCGGGAGGCTCTGTTTCCGTTGCGGAATGGATTTTCTTTGATTTATAGACTGCAGTCGGGTTAGCCCTCCAGTTCGTCCTATCGAGTCTTCCGCTCAACGGTCCCACGGATTAGCCCCCCCCCTCTAGGACGCTTTAAACGGGCAGTTACGGGCTAAATCCCAAGTCCGCAATGCCAAGAGCGACCTAAAGCCGCCCAGGTATCGCCCTAAACTCTCTCTAAAAGTCAGCCCAAAATCATAGCGACCTCCTCGCCAATGGCTGAAATTTGACTTCGACAGATCCTAAATTTTAGCTAACGGCATATACAGGGTGCATATTCAGTGATGGCGCAATACAATCACCTCAACTCAAAATGGAGATGTAACAGTGAAAACATCACGATTTTTATTAGTAGCAGGCATAGCAATTCTTGCCGGATGCTCAACGCCGGACATGTTAAGAACCAAACCACCTTCAATAGAAATAAGTAGTTCAAACAAAGCTAAAGCTGTTGCTGGATGCATAGTGCTCGACACAGAAGAGATCTTTAGAGAGCCTTTGGCGAGAAATGCAAAAATCCATACCCGCCCTATTTCGGGAGGCTATTCAATTTGGCTTGTTCAGGGTGTGGCATTTGGAGAATCAACAGCTATGGTTATTGATGTAAGTGACACCCCAAGTGGCTCCACTACGTCTTTTCATAATGATTTGACATCTGTGTATCTTGAAAGAACTAACAAGGTAATTCGCAACTGCCAAGGCGCTTAATCAAATACAATTTACACTTACAAATTATTAAGAAGGCGGACTAACAATGGTTTTCCATCCTTTCCCGTGCAACGTTGTCAATCGCGGTACCGGCGGGGAACTCTATGATGGGGCACAGGAAAAGCTTGGACCCGAGGCTACACCCACCGTGAGTGTGGACTCTCACTAAGGAACAATGCAATGAAGCTGTGCATCCCCACACTTTTCGCCTGCCTGTCTTTCACCACCAGTGGAAGCGCAGCAACGCCACCGCTTCCCGATCAGATACTCTGTACACCCGATGAAAATCACCGCGTCGGCATTGAGAAACTCGACCTGCCGGGGTCTGCGGCTCATTTGCTCGAGTACGGCGGAAAAGTCACAATAACCCAGGAAGAACATCAAGCTCATTATTCATACGGAAAGGGCCAGGATTTCTACCACCTCAAAGAGAAGACTGTTTACTCAAAGGACTTCGTTAACATTCAGCGCGAAGTTTTTTTATACTCTGATCCTGGATGGGCCGACAGCAGCGGCGTCCTGATACTGCGTGCTCACTCCGGATCAGGTTTTTTCTATATCGATTGGACCAAGCAGAGGTATTACGGGTACACACACGAGCTGGGTGCCATTCATTCCTTTGCCGGATCATGCACGGTGCTCAAGAAATGAGGCACGCTATGACGCCACCGAGGCACACCCCGATTGTGTAGGGGTATGTAGAGGATTTAGGGGGAAAAGCCCGTAGCCGTTGGGCGTAATGCGCGCATGCATGAGGCTGCATAAACGCCTCATTGGCATTGAATGGCATAGATTGGCGTGCTGTTTGCCCCATTTTTGCCCCATGGGTTCCGCTCGTTCAGGCAACCTCACGCTCCCATGATGGGATTGGACAAACAATCCAAAAAGACGTCGGTTCTGCATACAAGCCGCGGTGCCCACGTGCTGTACCGTACTCAAGCTCCGCTCAAGGGCGGCCATAACTCTGAGCGAATAGGAATAGCCTGCCTGTCAAAATGCCACTAGACTGGAAATTGCTAAACGGAGGCGGAGTCAAGGAACGATGGCAAATCCAACAGTGATACCTTTCCATACTGCGCGCCAGTTGCTGGACCACTTGTCCCCACTAAACCCAATTTGGGATGTTGGAAGATTCATCTTTAGAGGTCAGCCAAGTGATGAGTACAAGCTGACCCCATCAGTGTGCAGGCGTGGAATTGGTTCATTCGCCTATGGCTCGCCAAGGAGGGTTTTTGATGCCTCAACGGCAGGGCAAGTGGCCTTTGAGCTGGAGATACTCAGAAGATTCTTAACGGGCTGTGATCGCTCAGGGCTAAATGTTCCGGGTTACACAGAACAGTTAAGCGGAACACTTGCCGATGGTTGGGGTTCGTTCCAAAGTCCGCATATCTCTTGGCCGTCTACTCAACTATACGAAATCATGGCCGTAGCTCAACACTACGATGTACCCACTCGTCTCCTCGACTGGACTGAGAGAAGCTTTGTCGCCTGTTACTTCGCTGCCTCATCGGCAAACCTTGAGATTGATAGCAGGAAAATGCCGAGGCTAGCTGTCTGGGCCCTGGACACCACTAATTCGATGCACTGGAAAACAGTGAAGGTGATTAGGACTCCAGGGGGGACGAGCAAAAATCAGGCGGCTCAGTCTGGTTTATTCACCACGCATGAAGTTAAAGGATATAACCCGGACGACTTGTATCAGGTCGAAGCACTAGAGGATGTTGAAGAGATTTACAGCACGGCAGGGAGCCACACACCACTTGTCAAAATGACCTTGCCGATCGAGGAGGCCCCCGCTTTATTAGACCTTTGCTCGAGACTTGGCGTTGATGGCTCAACGCTCTTTCCCGGCTTCCATGGCGTGGCAAAAAGCGTTAAAGACTGGGCCAACGTTGAGGTTGGAGTGAGGCCGTCTCAGTCACTCATTCAGGAGTACAACGAAGATGGCTACGATCCAGACTTTCATTAAATATCATTCGTATGCGGGGCCCGACTATGCTTGATTTTCCCGACTGCGGCCGGAGCCTTTGGCGATGACGACGTGATTGACAATAACTTTCTTGATTATAAAAAGGTAAAAAATGCACGAGCGACTTAACGAATCAAACACTCATCTACCAAAAATCTTCCATCAAGGTTATGAGCTTTGTTTCTTCGCGCATGATGTAGCTACAAATTTATTGAAATCCGGTCATGAGTGCGGAATATTCTCACTGAAGCTAGATGAAATAAAAGACGATGCCGATTCGACAGAGTTGCCAGATCTCGTCGAGATCATCAAAAATAAAAACCTTACACACAAACTACCAGAAATACTAATTAGCAGGATTTTCCCATCAATACTAGGCGATTCGCTTCACTATATATTTGAAGCCTTAGAGGCAGCCCGCAAGGGAAAAATAAGCGTCGCGTACACACTACTAAGGAAACCTCTTCAGGACAACCTTTTGGTCTTGGAGTCAATCATTGAAAATGAAGATCAATTTGCTGAGCGACTATCCTGCACTCCCCCAAAATTCAACCGTGGAGATGACTTAGCGTCTCATACAGCTCGAATCACAGCAACATTAGACAAAATCGGACACTCATCCGCTTTCAATGCTGAATATCTAGCACAGCTGCGCTATGATAAATCCTGCGAGGATAGCTTCGATGGATTCTGCAATAAGGCGACACATCTAATCACTTCAAAGTCTATTTTAAAAACTACGGCATACAGTCTTAACTTTATCTTCCCAACCAACCATTCACTACACTTGCAGTGGTCTTTCCTCTTTAGCCGCCTCCCTTATATACTCGTATACACTACTGCGCTTTGTGAATACATCTCCAAAAGATTTGCACTTACCTACCCAGAGTACACGGACGATATGGAGCGACGGGCAGCAGCCTTATACATATTAAATACACTAGAGCTAGAAGATTTTATAAGTCCACCGCTTGCTCATCTAACTATTTACTTCTATGACTGGCTGAAATCGCATTGCAAAAAAGAGGGCTACGAAGAGCCAGATACTGAAGACCTTCTTCGCATGAGCACTTCAGGAGCCTTTCCCGGCGAGCCGGAAGAGCTTGTTCAAGCACGATTGTCTGCATTTGAAGCTTTGGCAAAGCTATACTAAAAATCGGAGTTATCAGTCGTATGTAAACAATTCAGGTATTGTATTCAGACGGTCCTGATATGCCCTTGAGACCATTCAACTTTCATATTCGCTTCCCAAGCTGATAACGAGGCCTCAATTCCATTCACCCGCCCCACTACTTCAAGGCTCCAAGCCTTACTCGCTTCAATTAGGTATTTGTTTCAGGTTTTCCAGCCACCCCTAGAATTGAAACAGACACAGTCGTATTAAAGAATACCTACCTCACGAAATGCCTTCCATCCGCTCATCACAACCACTATTTACACGCTACAGCCCATAATTGATCCAGCTTGGTTGTATAGCTCTGGCTCATCATCTCGCGACGCATGGCCCAAGCTGGGTTGCTGGGCACGCTGGCTGAACGCAGTGTTCCCCTCCCCCATCGCCCATTGATCTGGTCCAGCACAGTCATCACTCGAGTGGACTCGGCAGGCTGCGAAGTAGCGAATAGATCATCGGTGTACTCTCCAGGCTGGTAGAGATTGAGCAACATCACCTCAGCCTTACTGTATTTGAAGCCTGGCCGGTAAATACGGTCGACAGCATCAACAGCCGCCTTTGTCAGCAGTCGCACGTCATCGGTGGGATACGGCATATCTACCACCACCCCGTTGGTATACTTCGCCTCCTCTGGATTGAACATGCCCGTGCGAATGCATACACGCACCTTTTTACAAAGAGAGTTCTGAGCACGAAGCTTCTCCGAGGCTCGCATCATGTAGGTGGCCACCGCCTCCTTGATCGGCGGCAACTCCGTCAGCCGTTTACCGAACATGCGGCTGCAACAGATCTCCTGCTTCGGCGGATCGGGCTCATCCAGCTCCAGACAAGGAGTGCCGCCCAGCTCCCTCGCCGTCTTCTCGATCACAATGCTGAACTTCTTACGGAGCGTCCACGGAGCTGCCTTAGCCAGGTCCATAGCCGACTTGATACCCATGGCATCAAGATGGAGCTTCATCTTGCGGCCAACGCCCCAAACCTCCGCCACGTCCGTATTGCGTAGCACCCAATCACGCTTAACCGGATCGGTAATGTTGACCACACCACCGGTTTGAGACTGCAGGCGCTTTGCGGTGTGGTTTGCCAGCTTCGCCAGGGTCTTTGTGTGAGCGATGCCAACACCGACCGGAATACCCGTGCAGCGAAGTACCTGGGCGCGAATCTGCCGGCCTAACGCATCCAGCCCATCGATACCCGTCAGGTCGGCGAACGCCTCGTCGATGCTGTACACCTCAACCGCCGGCACCATCGCCTCGATCAGGCTCATCACGCGCTCGCTCATGTCGCCGTACAGTGCATAGTTGGAGGAGAACGGGACAATGCCGTGCTGCTTGAGCTTGTGCTTGATCTGGAAATACGGCTCGCCCATCTTGATGAAGGGTTTGGCGTCGTAGCTCCGGGCAATAACACAGCCGTCGTTATTGCTCAGCACTACGATGGGCACCTTCACCAGGTCAGGCCGGAATACCCGCTCGCAACTGGCATAGAAGCTGTTGCAGTCGATCAGTGCGAAGGTTGTCTGCTGCTTAGACATGGCTGCGCACAGTGCTGGTGATCACGCCCCAGATCGACAGTTCGTCGCCTTCGAGAATGTAGCGTGCCGGGAACTTGGGGTTTTCGGAAAGCAGGACCACCTCCCTACCGCGCTTACATAAGCGCTTGCAGACGGGCTCATTGTTCAGCAAAGCCACCACCACATGCCCATGGATCGGCTCAAGGGCACGATCCACCACGGCCAGGTCCCCATCGAATATCCCGACGCCTTGCATGCTCTCTCCGGTGATTGCCACCAGGTACACGTGAGGCGCTCGGATATTCAGGACCTCATCCAATGAGATGTGCTGCTCGATGTGGTCCGCTGCCGGCGAAGGAAAACCGGCCGGAACCTGGAACGAGCACAGCGGCAACTTCGCGCCGATCTCTGCGATGGGACCTATGATGGTGAAGCTCATGATGCGGCCTTTTACATTTACTGTATGAATGTACAGTTAACTTTGTAGAACGCTTGCGGTCAATTTTTCTGTAGGGGATTTCGACAAGCGGAGAGGTGCGTATGTGTGGGCGATTCGTGCAGTACGAAGGGATGGCGATCTATATCGAAGAGCTAAACCCACAGATAGAGCTGTTCAGTGGGTATGACGCCGTGCCGATCAATCGGTACAACATCGCTCCGACGACGCGGGTGCAGCTGCTGCACACCGCAGAGGACGGCCTGCATATCGATGCAGTCAAATGGGGATGGGCGCCTTTCTGGGCCAAGGGCAAACGCCCCGACCCGATCAACGCCCGCATAGAGACGGTCGCCACAGGCAAGTTTTTCAAGCAACTGTGGCCGAATGGCCGAGCCGTGGTGCCGAGTGAGGGGTGGTATGAGTGGGTCAAAGACCCCGACGATCCGAAGAAAAAACAGCCTTACTTTATTCGCCTGAAAAGCCAGAAACCTATGTTTTTCGGCGCGCTCGCCCAAATCAGTCTTGGCCTTGAGCCCCAAGAAGGAGACGGTTTTGTAATCATCACCGCCGCCAGCGACCGGGGGATGGTGGACATCCATGATCGCAAGCCTTTGGTACTGACGCCTGAGCATGCCAGGGAGTGGCTGGATCCAGGTCTTGCGCCAGAGCGAGTTCAAGAAATTGCCACTGAGTGCTGCCAGCCAACCGAGGATTTTGAGTGGTATGCCGTTGGGAAAGAGGTGGGGAACGTGAAACATCAGGGAGCCGAGCTACTGCTCCCATTGTCATCAGAGGATGATTAGCCCCGTAAGTGCTGCTCGAGCAGTTGAGCGGCCGCCGGGAAGCCTACCCAAGTTGCGTTGTGATCAAGCCCACGGCTAGCCAACACAACAGCAGCCAAATCGTTAAGGTCAATCTCTCCTCGCGAGGCCGCCGCAAGAAGCTGAGAGGGCAGGACATTCAAATGGTGAGAGGCAGTTTCCATGGGGTTCATCCTTCCTTTGCGTGACCACAGTAACGCTCTACCATAAACACATAGCAAGCCAATCAGATCGAACATAGCGACCATCAAAACAGCCCCCCTAACGCGGCGGGCTCCCAGTTCATGATCACCAACTCTCCACTGACATCGGCCCTTCCCTGCCGCTGGTTGGTAGTGCTGTAGCGAATATCAACGGTTTCAAAATGGAAGCCGTCAAAGACCTGCCGAATGTCCGGGTGATCATTGATGCTGACCATGACCTTACCTTTGCAGCGACGCATAAAGTCCGCCATGCGCTCGTAATTCTCAAAGGGAAAATCCACGCCATAGCCTGCCGTCTGCCAGTAAGGCGGATCCATGTAGTGAAAGGTGTGTGCACGGTCGTAGCGCTCAGCGCAGTCCAACCAAGGAAGGTTCTCAACGTAGGTGCCGGACAACCGCTGCCATGCTGCAGAAAGGTTCTCCTCGATCCGCAGCAGGTTGATGGCCGGGCCAGTGGTAGCAGTGCCAAACGTCTGCCCGGTCACCTTGCCCGCAAAGGCATGGTGCTGCAGGTAGAAGAACCGAGCGGCACGCTGGATATCAGTAAGGGTTTCAGGGCGGGTCATCTTCTGCCACTCGAACACCTGGCGGGAGCTGAGAGCCCATTTGAACTGGCGCACGAATTCTTCCAGGTGATTCTGCACAACGCGGTACAGCGTCACCAGGTCGCCATTAATATCGTTGAGGACTTCAACCGGCGCGGCCTGGGGGCGCATGAAGTAGAGCGCTGCACCGCCGGCAAAAACTTCAACGTAACATTCGTGTGGCGGGAAGAGCGGGATAAGGCGGTCGGCCAGGCGGCGTTTGCCGCCCATCCAAGGGATGATGGGTGTAGACATAAAAAGGCAAGACCTTTGCTGTATGGATAAACAGTGCTAGGCTCGCTCCGCTTTGTGCACGAAGCAGGAGCCTTGGCTGGACTTGCAGGGACGATCTGCAGGGACAGCGGCCGCGCCGGATGTTGACGCATCCAGAGCGGCCGCTTCTTTTGTTTCGACGGAAAAGCTGTAGACGAGGTCTGGTAAACAGACAGAACGGTCAACGTGAATACGCGCCGTTACGGAAGTATCTAGCTTGAATGACAAGACTTAGAGTTTAACTACAACCGCATTAATTTCCATTTACACTTCAACGCCTGCGCCAAATGACGCAGGCACAACTGTACTTATTTAACTGTCTCCACAGCCTTGCTATCAATCATTGGGTTCGCATTCGCTCCCTCTAACCGCTCTATCAAACGGCGACCAAGGGAAACGCCCGGTCTTTCGATAAAGTTATAGGTCAGCAGCGATATACCTGCCGAGACTAACAGCACCAAAAAACAATACGCTACGCTTTCCTTGTTGCCACTTCCTAGAAGCGACACAACTCCTAGCTTAGTAAAAAGGCTCAAAACTGCAAAGTGCGTCAGGTACATACTGAAGCTCAGCTTACCAAGGCCAATCATGAATTTATTGACCAATATCCTTACTGGATAATAGGCAACCAAGACGAATAATACAGCGAACATAGCACCCGCATAAACGTCATGGGTTACGGGCTTATGTGAAAGCGTCCAAAATTTCACAGAAAGGAAGCAAAACAGAAGCCCACCGACGATGAGCATCTTGGCATCACTCACCCTAGCCCTGGTCAGAAACAGGTAGGCAAAGACACCCATCAGAAATACCGGCGCCTGGCTGATAAAATTCAATACCGAAAAATTCACTGCCATGTATTCCTGTCCTGGCGGGTAGGGAAAAACCCTTACAGACACATAGCTATTAAGGCGCTGCAGCAAAACACAAACCAGCAACACGCCTAAGAAATAGTAAGCTTTTCGGAATCGCATAAGAAATGGGAAAACAAGATAAAACGTCATCTCTACCGCTATGGACCAACCACCAGGAACAACGGAGTTAATGGTCTCAGGATGGAAGCCGTGTAAAAACAAAGCCGTAATAGGCACAAACCACCATTCAATCCCGTTGGGGGCCCAGTAAGTCGCGGCAACCCCGTTAAGAATCAAATAACCTATTATCGCTAAATAAAACATTGGCGCGATTCGAAAAAACCTGCGTATGTAAAAGTTTAAAATAGGACTTTGCTCATGGGATTTTCTCGCCGCCCAAGACATGCACAATGTAACAGCGCTTGCAACGTAAAATAGCTGAACCCCACGGGCTCCCTCTACCATGATGCGTTGAAGCAAATCCGATAAAGGCTTTACATATTGTGATGCATGAGTCATGACCACCAATATTATTGCCAATCCTCTTATTGCATCTATGTAATCATGCTTCCTTACAGATTGAACACTCATAGGGATCTCTAACGGGGCATATTGTTAATCGTCAATTATCTATAACTTCTCTGTACTTAACCAGAAAAATCCCTTACGCATAAGCTGGGCCAGATGTGCAAGCCGAGCAGTCGGGGGCTCAATCAGGCCAACGCCCCCAACCGGTAGCCTCTACTACTTCACGCTAGAGACTTCTTTTGCGTATGCCTGACAGGCCCGCAGGGCGATCAATCCTTGGTCGCCGGAATCGGTGATTCCGATAATTCGTTGAGCATGCGCTCGGTCAAGTTGGGCTCTTGCGGGGCCATGAACCACGCAGCCGGTGGCGGTGGTGGTTGGCACTGAACAGCTGCTGGGGGGGTCGGCGGAGGCGAGTACGACTGACAACCGCAGATCAGCAGTAGCCAGGCGATCACGCAGACGAGCCTGCTTGGTTTGCTCATCGGTCAATTCCTTGTAGTGGGTTTCGTCTTTGTTCTGCAGGCGCTGCTCCAGGGCTAGGCGTTTGTCCTGCTCGTTGCGCTGCAGAGCAGCAGCAGCTTTGGATAAGTCGTTGAGGGTGTCAGCGTGAAGCCTGGCCTGGCGCTCCAGCTGCTGGCCGTAACGCCAGCCTTGAGCTGTCCAGGCAAGTGCAGCAGATCCTGCAACCAGCACGAGCAGCACCACACAGACGGCAGCGACACGAAATTGCGAGGGGATCAGGTCGAGGAGACGCATAGCACCGCCCTCGCCCTGGCCCAAAGCTGCAGGCGATCCTCCAAGCCGTTGAGCCCGCCATTAATCCGGCGAGTGATGGTGTTGAACTGGTCATTATCCGCGAGGGCGTTCAACCCGTTAACCGACCAGAACCACGCCGCAGACTCTGCCGCCCATTGCGGCAGTTCCAGCAGCTCCGGCGTGCGCAACAATCGTTCATCACCGAACAGCGCCAGGCTGCAGCGCAGATAGTTGTCGTGACCAGTGATCTGTATCAGCCCACGGCCGCGATAGCGTTGGCCGTCACCATCGGCTGCCTGCGTGTTCCCCAGCTTGGCAGCCAGCGCGCCGGTATCGTACTTGCTGAGGTACTGATCGCTCCCCAGTTCACGCACGTATTGCAGCTGGCCCGACTCGTGGCCGATCTGGGCAAGGAACGCCGCCTGACGTTTCGGCGTATCGATCTTGCGGTTGATCATGGCCGCGTTTAGCGCGGATACAAAAACACCCGCTTGGGGGCGGGCGTTGGGCATGATGCGTTGTAGTTGCTGCTCAGTGATGGACATCGCTTTTTCCCGGACAAAAAAATGCCGCTCGATGGCGGCGGATGGTGAAGCACGTACGGTGACTTACAGCTTCAGAACTTTGATCTCCTTGGGTGCCTTCTTTTTCTTACCGGCCGCCTTGGCCTTACCCTTCTTCCCTGCATTGCATTCGACCGTGGTACTCCAGCCGGACTGGGAGAACACCTGCTCCACCGAGTCGATCAGAAACTCACCGTCCAATCCGTCCTTAAAACCCTGAGCATTGATCTGGCGCTCAGCAAACAGATCAGTGCGCCCCACCATCTCCAACCGAACTTCAGCGGTCGAGCGGTTGAACGCTGCCAGCCGGGCCTTGGCTGCTTGTTCCGCAGCGGACTTGTTCGGGTGGATGTGCCGGTCGGTATGAACCGGCGGCAAGCCTTCAGGCGCGTCGTCGTTGTCCAGGGTCAGGTTGACCAGCTCGCCGGTTTTCTTGTCCTGGTAGCTGGCTTTGACGGCCTTCTGAGTGGTGCGGTCGGCGAAGCGAAATTGCCAGCGACTGACGTCACTGCGCCGGACGGTGATCGCCGGCAGGCCCTTGCCACTGGCGGTCTGCCCGCTTTGACGCGGCAGCACCAACAGCTTGCCGTCAGCGACCTTGGCCGTGCAGTCGTGATTTTTGGCGAGCCGGGTGATGAAGTTATAGTCCGACTCGTTCATCTGGTCAGCCCTGGGCACGACCGTGGCAACGGGGCATTCAGGCTTCCAGCCATTGCGTGCTGCAATGTCACTGACGATCCTGGACAGCGGGGCATTTTCCCAACTGCCGCTGCGGGTGGTCTTGCCACTGCCGCGCATGTCGCTGGCTTTGCCGCGAATGACCAGAGTGTCCGGCGGACCGGAGACCTCAATGTCATCCACGGTATACCGACCCAAGCGCGCCATCGCTTTGCTGTCGTAGCCAAGGTAGACCTCGATCCCCGCGCCCTTCTTGGGCAGTGCGACGGCGCCGTCACGGTCATCGATACGCAGCTCGAACTCATCTGACTCCATGCCAGGCTTGTCCAGCGTGCGCAGCAACAGCAGGCGGTCGTTAATCAAGGCCGTTATATCAGTGCCATCCGCGACGATACGAAATATGGGTTTCATGGGTAGTCCTCAACATTCAATCCCACAGCTGCACCTGCTCGACCGCCGGCCGCTCAATTTCAGGGAACGTAATCAGCAACCCGACACGCAACGGCTGCGGCTCATCCGCCAACAACCGGTTAGCCGCCAGCACCGCCTCTACCGTGCCATTGAGGTGTCCGTAATGCTGATAACACAGGGTATCCAGCAGGTCGCCGTCAGACGTTCTGCATATCATCGCCATAGCGCGAGAACTCCAAACTAAAGGTTTGCTTACGCGGGATCCCGCCGGCCAGCAGCGCGCCCTGTTCCTCATCCATACTGCGCAGACACCAGGTGCCGAGGACGACGCCGTAGCCGGTGGTCAGATTCAAGGGCAGCAACTGCCCACCAATTGAACGCAGGATGTCGAGTTGCTTTAACCCACCCTTGAACGTGGGAAAGATCACGCCTTTGAGGCTGAGCTTATCCTCCCCCACTCCCACGGCTTGCTGTGCTGGCCGACGACTGAGGCGCTCTTGCGAGGCCCAGCGGAATTCCGTCTGCCGGCGAAGCTCGTTAAACGCTGCCGTGTCCAGGTTGAAGTAGAACGGCTGCGCATTCGCCTGCAGCGGCTGCAAGATCAGCAGGTGGGGAAACGGTTTAACCGCTTCCGCCATGGGTGTGGCATTGGGTGCCAGAACGCTGGTAGGCAAAATATTCGCCAGGTTTGGACTGACCTTGCCGGCCATCTGGTTGATCGCCGTGCTGGCCCGGGCGGCTTGTTCCTTCAGGGTGCCCAGGCGCTCATCAATCGCCGATATCGCACGAGTTGCCTTGCTGTAGGCGGACAACACCGTGCCGACCTTAGACTGCGCCGCGTTGATCCCGCGCATTACCCGCTGCAGCTTATCGCCGACACCAGGTGGCACACCGGGAATACTGGACAGTTCATCAGCCGCTCCGGTGATTTCGCCAATGGCGCCGTTCACCGGCCCAATCATATCGTCGATGCTGTGCCGCCCTGCCTCCCCGGCCTGGACCAGGGATTTGAAGCCGGATTGCAGTTGCTCCATGTAAGCCATGACAACTCCTTAAACGTGAGGGGCATCGTAAAGGTTGCGCCGCCCCTGCTCCCGACTGAACTCCTCAAACATCTGGCGCAGGTGCGGCATCATTTCCTGCGCGAGCTGCCGTGGATCCTTGACGTCGCCGTGCACGGTCACCGGCATGGCTGGGGAGAACGTCCACTGCTGCTCAACCCGAGTCGGTTCCGGCTTCGCGGCCAGTCCAGCAGCCAGCACGGCCGGAGCCGCAGTTGCTGTGGGAGCAGCCGCCAACGAGCGCGACACATCACCCAAAGCTGGCCCCGGTGCTGCAGGCGTTTTCAGCATCAACGGACCGGACGATAGCGACGGCGCGATCTGCGCCAGACGCGGCAGAGCCGGCGCACCTGGTGGCGGCAACCGCAACGGCGATGGCTGAGCCGGCAGGATCAGGCGCTCGGCCGGAGCGTCCGATCCACCGAACGCAGCCCTGCCCACAGCACCGCCCAACTCGCCGCCACCCCAACTGCCGAGGAACCCGCCGATCAATCCGCCGACCACGGTGCCAATCACCGGTACCACCGAACCAATCGCGGCGCCCGCAGCAGCACCGGCCAATGTTCCGGCCAAGGTGCCAGCGGCATTACCGTAGCCCTCGGCCTTTTCATCGCGGGTCTCGGCGTTTTGATAGGTATCAGCGGCGATCAACCCCGCCTCGATCAGCGCCATGGGCGCGCCAACCTTGGCGAACCCAAGCCCCTTGCCCATCATGGCCTTGGGCGCAAACCGGCTGGCCGTTGCGCCAAGTGGCGCCGCCGCTGCAGCAGCACCAGGAATAGCGCCTCGACCACCACGACCACGTTTGCCCTTGCCTCGACGCCGCTTTCCATCACCTACATCGACCCCGCCAGCACCGCCTGAGGGATTGGTGACGAACACCCGCTGGATAACGTTTGGATTGCCCATCAGCGACCCACGCGCAACGTTGAGCAGTCCCTTGCCGATCTTGATCGCGTTGATCGCTGCGCCCAGGCCGACAACACCAGCAGCCAGCACAGCCGCCCCGCTGACCACTGTCGGAAAGCGACCTGCCAATTCGCCAAACCCATAGGCCACTTTCGCCAGGCCATCTGCCGCCACGTCCGTCAGCGGCCGCAACGCATCACCGATGCGCGTCATCGACGACTCAATGCCTGCAGTGGCACTGGCCCACTTCCTGTTGGACGTCTCACGCGCCTTCGCCGCATCGGCTTCAATCTTGGCCTTACCGTCTGTTTTCTCGATGGTCGCCATGTCCGCCTTGATCTTGTCGCCATATTTGATCTGCGCGAGCAAACCCGCACTGGCGCTCTGATCACTGACGATGGTCGCTAGCCCGGCCGCCTCGGTCAGCGCGACCATGGCCTGCTCTTCCTCAGCACTACCGTCCGCCGAGGCCTTGATCTTGGCCTTGAGTGCCTCAATTTTCTTGGCCTTGGCCGGATCCTGCTTCCTGATCAACTGCTCGCTGAGCATGATGAACGCGTCGACCGGATTTGCTGCCTTGCCGCTTTTGGTCGCGGCGAGTATTGAGCCGGCCAAGTCGTAGCCTTCCTTGGCGAACCGTTCCTGACTCGTGCTGCTGATCACAGCGTTGAGCAGGTTGTTCATGTTGGTGGCCGCAGCCGCCGAGTCCTGAGTTTGCGAGTACTGCGACTGCAGGCTGGCCCCCAGGAAGCGCACCGCCTCGGGGCCTTCCATGCCCAGGCGCTTGATGTTGCCGAGCATCGCCGGCAAATACTTCGCCATGTCCTTAGGACCGAACGCACCGATATCACCGGCGGCTGCGACCTGGCCAAGCATTGCCGCCATATCTCCCTGCTTGACCCCGGCTTCCTTAAAGGAGTTGATCAGGGTTGCGATGGTTTCGGGCTCCATGCCTTGACCGTCGATCAGGTCCGCAATCTGCCCGGCATAGGAGGTGGCCACGTCCCAATCAACGCCTTTTTCGATCAAGGCGCCGACCGACTTCGCGAGCAGTTGCTGACTCATGCCCTTATCTGCCGCGACCTTGCTGATGCTCGCCGCCAACTTGGCCTCATCGCCGGTACCAGCGGTGTGTGCCCACAACGACATCTGGCGGATCTGCGCCTGGTAATCGCCGGAGATCTTGGTTGGAATAGCCAATGACCCCGTGAGCACCGCCGCTTGGCCGAGAGAGTTTTTCATCCCCTCTTTGCCCTGCTGGATCTGCGTGTGACCCAGCGCCTTGAGTTCGGCGCCACGCGCTACCTGGCCGAGAGCCTGGTATTCCTTGCGCAACTTGCTGACCTCAATGCCCTGCTCTTTCAGCGTTTTGAGGTTGCCCTCCAGTTTTCGCAACAGACCATCCGCCGACGCCGCACCGGTGTCGTGGGCCTTTTTCCATTCGTCCCGCAGGCGGATGGTGTCACCGATGGTGCTCTGCAGGACGCGAGCCTTGGTGCCGGTTTCGCCGAGTTTCTTGATGCGGCCTTCAACGTCCTTGAAGGCGGCGCCGACAGTGGAGCTGACGACGCCGCCGATGACCAGGCCGAGCGCCAGGTTGTTTGCCATGAGAACACTCCAGGCAGGGATGCGGGGCTCAGTCCATGAGCCACCAGATCATCGTGGAAAAAGGCATGGTCTCGATTTCGTTGGCCGCAAATGAATACTGCGTCGCCAAGCGCTTCGCGACCTGTTTCTGCAGTTCGGCGTTAAACCCCGTCGTCCTGCACCAGGCGAAAGTAGGCGGCTTGTAGCCGCTGGTAGTCCGTCAGCTTGAGCCCCTCCAGATCCTTGGTATCGGATTCAGACAGGTTGGCCAGAAGGACCGTGTCGCGCTGATCATCGTCGCCATTGGACGCCGAGGTCGCGGCACGTACGTCACGCACAGTGGGTGCGCGCAACATCAGGCGGTCGAGCTTCACGTCTTTGAAGTCATACGGCTTGGACAGTGCGACGACGGCGCCGTCTGGGCCAACGCCCAACCAGGTCGGCATCTCGCCTTCCTTGTCGGGAAGTCCGGCGTCCAGCAGCAACTGCGAATAGGCCGTCTGTACGCGCGCATAGTCGGTCAGCTTGAGCCCATCAATGTCCTTGGTACCGGCGTCAGTAAGGGAGGCGAACAAGGTCACCTCACGCAACACCGCGTCGGCACCACCGATTGCGTCAGAGGCGCGTACCTCGCGCAACGTCGGAGCGCGCAGGTTCAACTGGTCGACCTTGACGCCGTTTACATCACTCGGGCGCGTCAGGGTGATCGTCGCGCTGTCTGAGCCAAAGGTCAGCCAGGACGGAATCAATTTCAGCTTTTTCACTTTCATTAGAGACGCTTCCGTTACAGGCCGAGGTCGCGGCGGACGCTGGCAAGTTGATCCACACCGTTGATAACCCGGACACAGTTAACCGGATCGATTTCGTACATCAGTCGGCCGGCGACTTCGAGCTTGTAATAGCTGACAGCCACGGAGTACTTGAACTCGCCCGCCTCGCCGGCTTTCCAGTCGCCCGGATCAATCTCTTTGAGCATGCCGCGCACGGTGGCGACCACCGCCGTGGTCGCACCTTTTTGGCCTTTGAAGGAGCCACGGAACACCGCGTTGAACGCGGTCTGATCGGCCAGGCCATAAAACTTCATGGCCTCCGGACGCGCACCTTTGCCGGCGAAACTGGCCTCCAGTTTCTCCATGCCCTGGTCCATCTCGACCGGGGCATCCATGCCACCGGCGCGATGCTCTTCTGTTTTCAAGGTGAGCTTGGGGAGCGTCACGCTGGTCATCTCACCGTTAAAGGCTACGCCGTCAATATGGGCGTTCATGTTGTAGAGCGTTTGCGGAACCATCTGCGGCTCTCCTTATGCGTTAGTGTCGAGGACTTCGGTCAGCCACTGGTTGGTGACCTCGACGCGGAAGTTGGGGTTTTCTGCCGGCGGCACGTCGGTGAAGCGGATGTTCCAGTACACCTTGCCCTGCTCCAGCTGGCTGGCCGTGTTCAACTCGGGGTCGGCGAACACCTCGAAGTTGATCACCGCACCCTGATTTTTCAGGTCGCGCATAAAGGCCTGCAGACCGTTCGTGACGTCGCTGACGTAGGTCTTGGTAATCGAGCGGTCCACCGCCCATTTATGGCCGTAAAGGATCGCGTCCATAACGATGTCCATGGTCCGCACGCGAGTGACAAACGCCCACTTCGGATCGCTGGAGCAGGTGCGGTTGCCCCAAAGGCGGTACCCGTCATCACGGATGATGGTGGTGATCTGCGCGTTGTTGAGCAGGTTGGCCCGGCAGGTTTCGTCGCCGTCCAGGAACTCGATAGGCCGGCCGGTGCCAGTGATGCCGACAAACTCTTTGTTCGACGGCGAGGCCCAGAAGCCGTATTCCGAATCGGTCCAAGCGAAGAGCCCAGCGACCCAGGCAGAACCGGGTGCATCGACGGTGGCACTGAGCGCGGTGTCCCAGTACTGCACACCAGGGTCGACCAGAAACACACGCTTGCTGCCGAAGTTTTCGCGGTACGCCATCGCGGCTTCGTCGGTGGTGTTAGGGCCGTCGATGATTGCAATTGCGCGCAGCTTGTCGCTGAGCGCCACAAGCGCGGTAGCGACGGGCAACGTCGCGGTGTGTTTGGGTACGGTCAGCAAGCGCGGCTGCGCATTGAAGCGGCTCTTGCCATCGAGCAGTGCCTGCATGCCGGTGCGAGTGCCGTTCGCCAGAACACCGCCAATGATGGCCGAGGTCTGCGCGGCGGCGTCTGCCAACTTCTCCACGCCACAGGCAACGATCACGGCCTTGGAACGAACGTAGATGGCCTGCACCGCCTTGGTGATTGCCGCGTCTGCGCCCCAGGCGGCGATGGCTTCGCTTTCGCGGGTGATCAGCATCAACTGATTGGGCAAGGCACCGGCAGCGGGGCCTGGGGTGAAGGTGTCGCAGAGACCAACGATCGACGACGACGGCACAGCGATAGGCCGCGTGCCGGTGTCGACGTTGGTCACGGTGACGCCGTGAAAAAAACCACCTGCATTACTCATGGTTGAACTCCAGAAACGAGAAAGCCCCGCAGATGCGAGGCCGTGGGTTGGTCGTGATGCGCGTAACGGAAAAGAAAACGCCCCGTCAATGCGGGGCGTTATTGGATCAACTCAGCCAGCCATGCCGGCTGTTCCGGTCTGTACTCAAGTGCCGGGAAGTGCGCCGATTCAGGCCAGTCGCGCAGATCCTGCCTGTAGCCCTGCAACTGCTTGTACTGCTCGGTGGTGAGGGTTGTAGCCCGTTCAGCCTCCAGCTCGTCACGATGACGTGCGACCAGCGTATCAGTGAGCAAAAGAGTCTTATCTCGAAAGGCACGCTCGCTATATTCCAACTCTTCCAGAGTCGGCCCAGGTGTCGCAATGATGATCGGTCGACCATCTTTGCCCCCCCTAAAGGTCGATTTGCCAGTTGAGACAGCCCGAAAGATAGCGTCGTGATCTTCCTGAGTAATTTCAACAAGCTCAGCAGCTGGCGGGAGCAAGCATGCCGGGTTAGGGACAGTAATAATTGGCTGTACAGCATCCAAGTCCGGCGTGTCGATCATTGGTGGAGTTGCATCAACATCGGGGGCCGAAATTGTTTCAGGGACCGATCCGCCACCCTCAACCCAGGTCGGGTTAGGTACCTGGATATCGGGAGGAATCCATTTAGGGTCAGACACCTTCATACTCGGGCGCTTCCATTCAGGATCAGGTAACTGAATGGTCCGAGATCCATGGAACGCCTCATTGAAAAACGTGTTTGACTTCGCACTATAGAATATCTTCATCCCTAAAAGCCCCTAGCTTCGACAACTACCGTTATCCCTGTTTGTGTAACTCCCGACCATTCCTCGACATATACAGTGCAACCTGACACGCTAGGAGCCGAGTAGTAACCCTGTATACATGCAGGCGCCGCCGTGGTTTTACGAAAGCTTACTTTCGCATTTATAAACTGCGTTGGAAACTGAAACGGCCAAGTTACGCTTATTGTCTTTATTGTTGGCATATCGTCAAAAGAATACTCAAGCCACTGAATAATCTCGCCCGTGTCCGCGTCTTTTCTCCATCCAGTTGGCGCAAGTAGAGCTGTATTTTTCGGCCTATTACCTGAATGCCATATGGTATGGGCTACCGCGCCCGCCGACCATCCACCTAGCTTGAGCTGATTATCAGTATCCAGACCAAACATGACCCCATAATTTCCAGGTCGATGAAAGCACATCACCGCAGAGGACACGCCATCTCCTCCGCTGACCTGGACGGTGCCGGCGCCTCCTGCGATACCAGCAATTGCCCCAAATCCGGCTGACTGAAACACCGGGGCTGACCCGGATGGTACGAACTGAGAGAGTTTGATGCATTGTGACAATGCATTATTGACCTGCACCGCCGTCAACGCGTCGGTGATATTGTAGCCCGCTAAAGTGGTGGCTTTAGCTGCTTTCAATGTAGGATCAAAATTACCTGAATCCCATACTACACGCCCGAAAATCTCGGCTACTTTAGACTCAAGATTCAAATTAAGTGGCACAGAATTAACTTCACCATTTCTAGCAAAAATTCGGACACTCTTGTTGCATAGGTCTATATACGCTTCAGCAGTTGGCGTTTTAAAACCAAACTGCGGAGAGTCTTCTGTGCCGCCATCTAAAGTAAACGAACCAGACACTTTGGCGCCAGTCCTCGGCAGCAACTTAGCAACTTCGTCGGACAACTCGGTTTTTGTCGCGCCGTCGGTGATCCCGCTGCCCGCGAGCGTTGTCGGATTCGTACCTGCGATAACACGTCCGAGCTTATCCACCGTCAAGCTACGGTAGGTGCCAGCCCCGATACCGGTGCGTCCTGCGATGACTTCAAAGGTCAACGCGGTGGTACCCAATATAATCGGTGCATCAGTCACCAGCTGCCAAATGCTATCTCCGTTGGCCGTGCCTTTCTCGACGGTGACGAAGAGGCCAGGCGTCACCTCGATGCTGGCATCTGCATCCTGCGCACGTTTCCAGGCGCCGTTGGCTGGTACTACATAAATGCCGTTGTCTTTCGCCTGGACCTGGTCTTTCACCAGGACGCGGGCATCTGCCGCAAGCAGCACGCCGTCGATAGTCTGAATGCCGTTCAGGGCGATGTTCGCCGTGGTGGCCACCAGCACCGAATGCTTGGAGTCCTGCTTGTTGACGGCCTCCGTAATCGCCAAGTCAACATATTCACGAGTCGCCAGCACTATCGCTGGATCGATCTTCAGCACGATGTTGTTGATGCTTGAAACAATAAAGTTCATCCGCACAATTTGTGTACGGCCTGAACCCTGATCCAGCGCCGGCTTAAAACTCGGTGCACAGTTTGAAACTGCGACCAGGTCACCGTCCGAGTCGTACAAGCCGATCTCGCGGATCCACCAGCCGCCAACATCTGCCGGTATGACCTGCTCAGCGATGATCACCGCCGCGTTGACCGGATCAACGCGCAGTTGATTCAGTGGCGCCCGTCGCTGCTCGTTGATCAGCTTGGTCTGGGTTGCACTGGGGACCGGGTCAGTGCCGTTGGCATCGCCGACGCCCAGCGCAGTGAGGTTCCAGGGAATGCCCAGGGCATTGGCATTAGCCAGCTTTGCGGCCCCCACGTTGGTGAGGATCGCCATAAATTGCGAGTTGCGATCAATCATGGGTAAACGTCCAAAGTGTCTATGCTGTGTTCGCGCCCGACCACGCCGATGTAGCCGGTGACATCAATGTCACGCTGCACGGGTGGGTAGACGTCGATTACGTCGCCTTCGTAGAGGGCGACACCGATGTGTATGGCGCCTTGGGTTTCCAAGCTGATTGCCAGCCCGGTCAAGGGCCTGCTAACGGGCTTGGCGTCGTCGATCAAGCGCTCCAGTTCCAGGTACATCTCTTCGGTGATACCGGTTTCAAGTACGCCGACCTTCAAGGCGAAGGTGCCGGGAATTCCTTTGGGAGTGGTCTGCCACCACTCCAGCACCTCGATCAGGTAGCCAAGCGGCTCAACCACTCGACGCAGGGCGCCGATGGTGCCCTTGTGGGCATGCACGTAGAACGCGGAGCGGATGGCCGAACGCTTGATGGCCTCCGACCATTTGTTGTCCCAACGGTCGACCGACCAAGTCCAGGCCAACCACGGCAACAGGTGCGCCGGGCAGGTGTCAGGGTTGTAGAGGTCGCGTAACGGAATCCTAGTTTTCTCAACCAAGGCGGCCTCAATAGCTCGCTCCAACTGCGTGCTGTTCAGGGGGAGCAGACTGGTCATGTCGAGCCCCCAAGGACAACGCTAAAGCCCGTGCAATATGCTGCCTGAGATTTGGTTGGTTTCAGATCAACCCAGTTGAGCAGCTCGACCCGGCCAACGCCGTTGATGTGCAGCTGGGCATCGACACCGGATTGCGCAACCTCCAACGCCAGGCGCTTTCGCGGATTGATCCAGGCTTTGATGCGCTTGATGGCTTCGGCTAGGATCGCGTCGTTTTCCGGGCCAGCGCCCTGCATATGCAATACGGCATCGATCCGGTAGTTGAGTATCTCTGCACTCTGCACAATGAGGCGGTCGCCTACCGGCCTGACGTCATCGTCACTGAGCTTGGCATGCACAACGTCAAGCAATGCTTGATCGGCCTGACCGCTACCGGTCAGGCTCAGCACGGTCACAACCACCACAGCCGGTGATGGGCTTTCCGCCGTAGCATCGGCGACCAAAGCCGACGCATTGCGCGCATGGAAGATGTAGCTGTTGCGCGGTCCGGCCGTGGTCAGCCCTTCGTAGACCAGTTGAATACGCTCGCGCAGAGCGTCGTCGGATTCTTTAACCTCGTCTACCGGTGGCACTGCCAGCAGATTCGCCGGCTGAATGACCAGGCGCTGGAGTTTGACGTTGGCCGCGAGCTGATCAAGATCCTCCTTTTGCGCATACGCCAGCATCAACGCCTTGGCGGCATCGTTGACCCGTGCGCGATTCTGCATCTTGCCGTAGGCGCCCAACTCCACCAGCTTGACCACCGGATCGCTTTCCAGCGAGGCCGACCAGTTATCGCCCATGTGCTCGCGAAAAGCGGCGAGCCCCTCTTCATATAGCGCCTCATAATCTAGCGCTTCCAGCACCTGCGGTGCCGGCAATGCCGATAAATCCACCGTGCTCATGCTGACACCTCCAGCAGCAGGCGTTCGCCCAGATACTCGCCGGTTATTTTGAAGTCGATGCGACCGCCGACGATGGCAACGACCTGCACCTGTTCCAGTTTTAGCCGCGGCTCCCAACGCCCCAACGAGCGAGCCACCTCGGCCTGCACTGCACTCTTCCAACCGGCGTTAACCGGTAGATCGACAAAGCGCCGGATTAGGCTGCCGTACTCAGGTCGCATTCGCCGACTACCCACGGGCGTGCCGAGAATGTCCCCAATGGACTGCCGGAGATGGTCGAGACCGGACAGCGGTTGGCCGGTGTGGCGATCCATTCCGATCATCGGGATTACTCCTGCTGCAGTTCCGGGTGGGCCTTGAGGAAGGCGAACTGTTCATCAGTACTGGCCGTCACGCGCGCTTTGCTCACAGCCAAGGTGCTGCCGTCAGGAAGGACCAGGGTGCGCGAGGTGAAGAGCGTGTCGCGGAAAACGCGACCAGGTCCAGCTTCGTCCTGACTGTCGGGTTTGTTCTTGCTCATCAGTGGATGCTCCTAAAACGAAAAACCCGCACAGGGCGGGTCAGATTCAGTGTTTGTGGTTCGGCGTATTGCCGCCGGCATCGATGACCTTGCCGGCACTATTGATGTCGCCAGTTGTGTTCAGCGTGCCGTTGATCTGGGTAGCGCCGTCGATGGTGACCGCGCCCACCAGGTTGATCTCGCCCGACACCAGTCGCGTGCTGTTCGGCGTCATCTCCAGTACAGACCCACCTACCTTGACGGTCACGGTCCCGGCCGGCAGGTCGATGGTGTAGCTGTTGGCTTCCCAGTCGTAGACCAGGGAGCCACCATCGTCGAAACGCCACACCTCAACGTGGTCGCGGTTGTCAGGCTGGGCGCCGGCATTGCCGTACAGGCCGGGGATGAAGGTGCCCATCGCAGGTTCGCCGCTGGGACTGATCAACGCACCCTGCTCCCCCATGCTCGGCACCCGCCAATGACGCGCCTTGCCTGCCGCCTGGCTGTGCCAGCGTACCCAGGCGCTGGTCCAGTCGCCGGACTTCACACGCACCATGGCGGTGGTCAGATCGACCGCCACCACGACACAGGGCATCACCGTTGAGGCGATCATCCGGTCATGCTGGGCGCTGGCATAACTCATTGCAGATCTCCCGGATTGATCTGCCCAACGCCAGGCCCCAAGTCGATGACCAGCGAACCCGGCGGCTCATCCGGCCACGGCCACTCCTCGGCGCCCAGGTAGACCGTCTGATCCCACTCCACCAGCCAGACGAAATAGCCGTCCAGTTCGGGTTTGGTCCAGTCCTGAGTTGATCGTACAAACTCGGCGCAATCGACCTCGAGGCCCCAGCTCTGCCCTCGCAGAAGCACCGCCATCTGGGAGGCCAACTGCACGGCCTGCCGTTGCGGATCTGCGCTGATCGAATCGACAACGATCCGCGCCTCAAACTTGCAGGTCAGCGCCGTTTCACCGGTACCGATATCCGGCGCCGGCTCCATCTCGGCCATCTCCAGCAGCACCACCGGCGTGGGGATGCTGGTGTCTGCCGATAGATCCGGCCAGAACGACGCTCCCTGAATCCCAGGCAACTTTTCCTGCAGGTGCTGCTCGATGGCCTCATAGAGGCTGTCGAGGCTGAAAGGCAGATCAGACACGGGCGGACCCCTTGAGGTATTTCTGCAGTTCAAAGTTGAGTTCTTGCTTGAGGATCTCCAGCAAGCGTTCGTCTGCGCGTTTCACCCAGCTGTCGAAGTGCGGTCGCACCTGATCCAGCGAGACCTTGGCTTTCGCCAGCGGGAACCGGTTGTCGCTCTCCGCGATAAACCCCGAACTGCGCCGACCCTGCGTGCTGCCGGGATAGTCCGTAGCGTTGAAGTGCTTGCTCGACGTGCGGATCCAGATGTCAGCGCTGCTGCCATACACCTGCTTGAAGAACGCGCCCTGGTACCGCCGTCCTGCCACCGAGACACCGTTGCGGGTTTGCCGAGCCTTACCGATCCGGCTGGCCTCGATGGCGTTGACCCCAAACCACAACTTGCCCCGCATCGCCCCGCCACTGACCGGGTACGCCCGCAGGCGTTGCCGGACGGCGCCGATGGTGATGCGTTCCTGCTTGCCCACGGCGCGGGCGATGTGGGTACGCAGCCAGCCCAACGTTTTGTTTATCGCTCGACGCTGAGCCGCTGCAGCAGCCTTGGGCACCAACTGGCCGAACTCACGCAAGGCCTGGGAATGCACCGCCGACGGCATGATGTTGATCATCCCGCTGTCGCGGTTCTGCTGAACATGGCTACCAACGCTCATGGACGCTTCCTCAAGATCAGGGCCACCAAGCCATCGCCACCGGGCTCCAGTTGCAGCAGGTCGTAGTCGCCACCGCCATCCAAGGCTGGCAGGTCGATGGTGACCCGCAAGCCCTTGCTGAGGCCGGCCGAATCCTTCACGCGGATCTCGAAGCGAGGCTCGCGTAACCCGGTGTGGACCTTGCCAAACTGCGGCGCTTTCCAGGGTGCCGCGAACATACCCAGCACCGGTTCGGCGCGGCCTTCGATCTGGGCACTGTCGCCCAGGGTTTCGAACAGCACGTCGTCGATGTCGTCGATCAGATCGCGGAAAGCCACGGTCAGAGTTCCAGCAGGATCTGCGCCAGGGGCCGCGTGCACAGGTGCAACGGATTAGACTGGGCTTCACCGGCCACTCCCTTGTTGAAGGGCAGCGGCTCGATCTTGCTGTAGTACGGGATGCCTTGGGTGTTGACCGTTTCCATATAATCGGCCGGGGCAAAGGACGAGATGTACAGATCGGGCACCCCTTCCGGGATCAACAGAGCCTTGTCGTCGTGGACGAACGACACACCGGCGACCTTGCCGCGATAGCGCTCCCAGACGATCCCTCCGAACTCGAAACTTTCACGGGCATCACCGCGCAGAGAGGCCGCCTGCATGGTGTTGAGGTAGGTCTCCTTGACCGACTTGTGGACGATCAGCTTGTTCCAGAAGTTCTTACCGCAGAAAGCGCGCGAGCCCGTGCTGGTGATACTGCCCAGGGCTTCCTCTTGCATGTCGAGGGCTTCACCGGCTCGGACTCGCAGTTCAGTGTCGGGGTTACCCAAGCCCATTGGCAGTTTCTTGCGGACCACGCCGAAGGTCTTATAGATATCCAGCAGCGAAGTCTTGCCGTCCGCATCCAGGATTTGCCCGTTCAGGGCGCCCATGCGTTGGAATTCGTGAGTGGCGTCCAACTGGCGGCGGGCCTTCGCCAGGCGCTTGTTGACCACATCCTGCACGGATTGCAGCTCGGTGCGCGAGCCAAAAGCTCGGATGCCCTGGATCTCATCGGCCTTGATGGTGAAGCGTTCAGGCAAGTGCACAGTGTTGAAGGGAATCATCTGACGCTTGGTCCCGCCCACCACCAGGCCCGAAGTACCGCGCTCACCCGCCGGCACCAGGGCCAGGGTGTCGCCGTCCTTCTCGATCTGCACGGTCAGGGTGCTGATGCCTTCTTCGCGGAACAGGCCGAGGCTGCTGATGCGGCCCGGCAGGTATTCCTGGTCATTGATTGCAGCGGTCAACGAGGAGACGCTAAATGCATCGTCTTCAAAAATGGCGATATCGGCCATGAGGTACTCTCCAGAAACGAAAAATCCCGCACTCGGCGGGATGAACAAACAGGTAGACCGTCTTAGCGGACGATCACGAAATGGGTAGCCAGGGCCTTTTCGGCGGCGGGATCGAGGCCGGTCAAATGCGCTTCACTGACCTCGGCCAACCGCACGATGGCGCGACCGCGACGCGGCACATCCGATTCCCCCAGCGGCCCGTAGAGGATCGCGATGGCGTTTTCGGTACCGTCTTCGGCGGTCGGCTTATAGGGGGCGAACTCGCTGGTCAGGGTGACCAGGCCAAGAATCTGACCAGGCTCCAAGGCGGCACCAGCGGCGACGTTGATCGCTTCGCGGGAAATGTTGCCAGCGCCCTCTGACAGCAGGAACTCGCCTGCGTGCATCGATTCAGTTTTCATGCTCTTACTCCTTTCGAGTTACCGTTTTGTGCCGCCTGACGGGTGGCCCAGATTGAGTGGGTGTCGACCTGTTTGGCCTTGACCGTGAGTGCGGGGTCATCGTCCAGCGGCAGGCTGTTGTTGATTTCAAAGGTGCCGCCGCTGCTCACCAGCTTGTCGAACAGCCGCGCACGGACTGAGGCTTCGTCCAAACCGGCCGTGATGAACTCGCCGGTCAGCTCTGGTAGGCGTGCCGCGACACAGAGGCCGTGCAATGCTTTGGCATTGGTCAGCGCGGCCTGGACCACGGCTTCGCTTTCCAGCTTGGTGGTGGCAAGCAATGGCTCCACCAAGTTGCTGATGCCCGCCGCTGCACATCCCTGCGTGACCATCAGCGCCAGCTTGGCCGCGTCCAACACGGGCGCTGGATCGGGTTCCGGCGGTTCGGCTTCGGGCTCTTCGTCCAACTGGGCGAGCAGTTCAGCCGGTGCGTGCTGGAAACGCTGCAGCACAGCGCCCTGGCCGAGACAGGCTTTGACCTTCAGCCCGTCGCCCACTTCATCGGCCAAGCCCAATGCCACCGCTTCGTTGGCCGTGAGCCAGGTTTCCGCGTTGACCATGCGCCGCAGCTCGACTTCGTCGATGTCCGGCGCCTTGGCTTTGTAGGCCGCGATGATCGCTTCCAAGGTCTGGTCGAGCGCGTCGGCGACCTTGCGCAAGTCCTCGGCATCGCCCGCCGCGTATGTCCAGGGGTTGTGGATCATCAACATGGCGTTGGCCGCGATCACCACCCGGTGAGCGCCGCACACCGCGACACTGGCCGCGCTCGCCGCCAAGGCGTCGATCCGTCCCGTACAGCGTTCGCCCAGCCGGGACAACGCGTTGTGAATCGCGAGGCCATCGAACAACTCGCCGCCGATGCTGTTGAACGCGGCAATCACCGGCGACACGCCGTCATCCATGGCGCGCAGATCCTGCACAAACTGATTGGCGGTGACGCCCCAGGCGCCGATCTCGCCGTACACAAAAATTTCGATGCTGCGCTGCTCGGCTTCGCCGCTGGCCTGAAAGGTGTACCAGCTCTTATCGGCGACCTTGACCTGCTTGCCCGCCTTGTCATAAACGCGGGGCTTGGATTTTTTGCTCATGGTTGTTCCTTTTCATCAAACGTCTCGATGGCATCAAGCGTCGTGTAGTTGAGGCCAAGGTCCGTGGACCTGGCGAGGTCGGCAGCGTTTTCCGCGTCGATGGTTTCCGCGTCGTAGCCGTTGCGCAGACACATTTCACTGCGCGAACCAAAGCCCGCCTGCACTTCCATCCTCCGCGCCTGTACGTCCTGCACCGGCTGGATGTAGGCCCAGCCTTGCGGTACCCAACGTGTGCGCAGGTATTCGCGGCGCCGTTGCGCGTAGTCCTCCAGCACCAGGGCGCCGGACAACACCGCCATGTCCATCCACGCAGCGCGCACCGGGCGACACAGCTGATGCACATACACGCCGAATTGCAGCTGCTCCAATCGGCGCCGGAACTCGTTGAGCACCACCCGCAGCGCCCGGTCGTTGACCTCGCGCATGTCGCCGGTGAGGATCTCGTATGGAGTGCCCGAACCCGCAGCCGCAGCCATCAGCTGCTGCCGCATAAAGTCCGGGTAGTTATTGCCGGCGTCCGGTGGTTTGGAGAACTCCACCTCTTCACCTGGCCCCAGCTCCTGCATAGTGCCGGGTTCCAAGGCGACCATTGGCGTGAAGCCGTCGCGGTCGGTGGTCAGCAACTGGCCCGTGACAGGGTCGCGGGGTTGCTGCCCGCTGTCCGGGGCCGGTCGCTTGATGAAGCCGGCGAACAGATTCGCTACTTCCTGCCTGAACAGCACCGCGTCATCGTAGTTGTCCAGGCTGCGCAAGCGCTTCAATACCGGCGCCAAGCGCGGCACTCCACGCAGTTGCCCAGGTTCCATTGGTTCGAAGATGTGTAGCACCTGAGTTGCCGGTACGCGCACCAACTGGTTGTAGCCAGCGTTCAACGACGACGAGTCGCGGGGATGCGACAGGTACATGTAATACGCCACACGCTTGCCCGCCGGGTTGAACTCTATCCCGGCGCGGATCACGTTGCCGTTTTTGGCCATCTCGAATTTATCGTGAGGGACAAATTCAGGGGCCAGCGCCTGCAGCTGCAGCGGCACTGCCAAACCTTCGCTCGGGCTGCGGGGTCGCAATCGCACAAAGCATTCACCGGCCGTTTCAACGGTGCGCGCCACCAGAGCCTGCATGCCGTAGAAGTCGGTCAGCTCATCGGCGTCCGCCTCATCCACCCAGTCATCCCATAGCTGCTGCTTGAGCTTGCGCAGCTCGGCGTCGTCCGTGGTCGGCCTGGGCGTGATGCCGGTGCCTATCAGGTTGCTGACGCGTTTGTCGATGACGTTGAACGCGTACGGGTCATTGCGCACCGCCGCCCGCGAACGCGCACGTAGGTTGCGCAGGGCCGGGGTGTTGATGCTGTTGATGCCGCTGTCGGAGGCTTCCCAACTGGCCGAACGGCGGCCCTCACCGGCGCCTTCGTAACTGGCCTTGATGTTCGACGGCAGCAAGAATCCGTTACGGGTCAGCGTCGGATAATGTCGGGCCATTAGATTCCCTTGCCTCCGTGGGTAAGCCGAATCACGCGAGAGCGCGGCCCAGCGGCTTGACTCAGCGACGTGCGGATCTCGTCACGAGCCTTGAGCAGTTCGTCGATGGAGCGGTACTCCACCGTGCGGTCGCTGTAGCGCACGGTCTTTTCACCGCGTGCAATGGCGCGCTCGATGGCTTCGAGGTGCTTCGGGGTAAACGACATATCAGCGTCTCTTCAGGTAACCGCTGGTGGAGCTGCGGCGTTGTGGGGGTGCAGCGGGTCGCGGTTGGGCGACAGGTGCAGCAGGTGGCGGTGCGGGTAGCGACTGACGCGCCGCAACTGGTGCCGGTGCCGGTGTTCCGTCAGCGTCGACGCGCTCGCCCTGCAGGGGCTTGACGCCCAACACATCGTCGAACAAACCGGACTGAGCCAGCGCTTGGTGTACCCGCTCCCAGTCGTGCTCCTGGTAGCGGTTGATGCCCAGGTAATGCGCCATCGCCAGGCAGTACACCATCAGGTCCAGCGCTTCGTTGCGCTCGGCCTTGCCCTTGACCCACTCGATACGCTTGTAGCCTTTGACGTACCGGGCGACCTTTCGCTCGGCCACGCACTGGGCGAAGAACTCGTCCGGCAGGTCGTTGGCGAAGTGCAGCGAACCGGGGCCGTCCTCGAAGGCGTAGCGGTTGTATATCCAGTCCTTCGCGGTGTCGGTACCGACAAACCACAGCTCGGCGCCGCCGCGCTCGGTCTGCCCCTTCCACGTCACGTCAACCATCGATGGCCGCTGAGCGATCACCGGCTTACCGGGCTTGCTCGCCCCCTTGAGCGCGAATACGTTGCGCCAGCGCCGCACGCGGCAGAACTGGTACACCTCATCGGTGTGGTGACCACCAGAGTCGACGCCCGTCGCCAGGATCGCCAAGGCAACACCGCAGGGATGCCGGTATCGGGCTTTGAGCTTTTCGTCCAACACCGCCCAGGTGCGCTCGTCGGCCGGGTCGCCCCAGATCACCTGGTGATCAACCACCCAGCGCTCCATACCGACACCGAAGCCCATCACCATCAGCTCCAGGCGGTTGGCCTGGACGTCTACTGCGCCGGTCAGCATCAGCACGCCCACCGGCATACTGCCAAGGGTGTAGGTCTCCAGTCGTGCCCGAGCAATCAGCACTTCAGCCTTGGTCTGCTCTTGCGCGCTGTCCCAGACCTTAGCGAGCCGGGTGTTGTAGAACACCTGCATCAGGCCCATGTCGCCCTTGGCCTGGGCCTTCTTGGCGTCTTCGAACTCCTCGGCGAGCGAGGCCCAGTCCTTCCAACCAATCGGCGAGTAGAGGGCATTAAGGTGGAAACCCACCGTCTTGCCATCGCCGCTGCCATGGGCACGCCACTCGCCACGGGCAAGCATATCGGTCTTGTAATGCTCCTCGATCAGCACGTCACATTCAGGCGCGGCGCACTCGTAGTGAACCGTCCTGTAGTCCTTGCTGTAGTGCAACCGCTCCCATTCCAGCACCTGCATATGCCCGCAGGTTGGGCATGGCACGTAGTAGTAACGCTGGTCGCTGGATTCGAATAGGTCCGCGATCCGCGAGGCGCCCTTGATCGTCGGCGAGCTGGAGAAGTAGATTTTGGCGTTGCGCCCGAAGTTGGTCGCCCGCGTTTCAGCGAGCACGATGGGGTCGCCTTCCTGGCCGACATCGTTCTCCCAGCGGTCAACCTCGTCGCCGTAGATGTAACGCGCCGACAGCTCCGACAGGTTGGCCGCAGAGCCCGCCGTGGTGACGTACAGAGCACCGCCCTCAAACTCCTTTGTGTCCATGGTGTTGCGGGCATCCCGTGAGCGACTGGCCGCTACACGTTTAGCCAGTTCCGGGGTGGCCTTGATCGTCTTACTGATCCGCCCGGAGACCCGCTTGGACAGGCTCAGACTGGGCAACAGCGCCAAGATGTTGGAAGGTGCCATGTGAATCAGGCCGCCCATCCAGTTCAAGGCGATCTGCGTTTTCATCAGCTGCGAGGCCACCATGGTGATGACACGCCGGCACGGGTGAGCCGGTGACAGGCAGCGCATGGGTTCGCGAGCGTACGGCGTCCGATCCGTGCGGTACTGGCCGGGCTCAGGGGCACCGGTATCGCGAGGAATGCGCATGTATTCGTCGGCCCACTCGTCGATCCAAAGGTCTGGGTCGGGTCGCAGTCCACGGAAATACGCCTCACGGTACGCACGGTCCCCGTCAGGAATTTCCGTGGTCATAGGTCAGCTCGTCGTCATTGCTCGTTCAAGATCGGACGAGGACATGCGCTCAGCCTCTTCCAGTGATTTACGAAGTGTCGCCGCCAGGTGTTTCTCGATGTCCCAGGGATCGGTCATGGCTGCAACCTTGTGGGACAGCTGGGGCAACAGGCCGAACAGCTGGTCGCGCAGATGGCGCCCCGCGTTGTACGCCCCCATCTCGACAGCATCCCTGGCTACCAGTGAACCCTGCGCCTTGTGCAGCTCGATCTCGGCCAGCTGCGCCAGGTTGTGTTCGCGCATGGCGCGAGCCTTCTGGAAGTCGTGGCCCTTGGCGCCGACAGCAATAGGCTGCTGCGGCGCAGCCGTGTTAGTCGGCTCGACCAGGGGGGACAGTTGGCTGTAAACATCACGCTGGATCCGGTCCTGCTGGTGTCGAGCAGCGACGGCGGCCTTGCTGGGGTCGGCGGTTTCGACGATCAGCGCTTCAGTTGCCAGCACGTCGACCATCTTGCCGTCCGGCGAAAGGACCAGGCGATTGTTGCCTTTGAGCCAGGTGATGTAACTCGGCGTCCTGCCGATGCGAGCCGCGAAAGCGCTTTTAGACAGAAACAGTGGATCCGTCATAAGCCCTCCTTTTCAACGGCTTTTCAATGGAAACCTTTCAATTTCAATGGATTGAATTTCAGTAAGCTGGCAGCCCACCCGCTAACGCTTTCCCGCGGGTTTCATGCCCCGTGCCCCTCAAATGCTGCCAGGGTCCCCGGCACTTTTCGGCGCACCATTTTGATGCACGGCCGAAGCGATCAGATTGGAGAACACCATTCTGGCCCCCGGCATCAACCCACTCTCCAGACCCGGGATAGATTGCCCGAACTCTGGCAAACCGACCCGACGAACACCGCAAGCAACACAACCAGCGGCCAGGAATTCCGAGGCATGATCAACTGACCCTTGCCGATGTAAACAACTACCGCGCCGGACGACACCATCACCAACCAAGCAAGACAACTCATGTCACGCCGGAAGCGAGCGCCATGGCGGCGGAAAGTAAACAGACGAACGAAGAGCGCCACGCACAACCAGAATGTGGCTTGAGTTAGCACTTCCTGCATTAGTTGATTATCCATCCTGCCTCCCCTGCTGTTCAGCATCGAGACCACGACGTTTGATAATGGCAAGCGCAACCGTCACAACTAGTACCGAGGCGCCAAATGCGGCCGGCCCGGAGTACTTGAACGGACGAGTGCCCCACAATTCCAACTCAGCCATACCCGGGGCAAACAGATAGCCCATCACGAACGAGACCAGGAGGAAGACGACGCGCTTCCATACTGGTAGCTCCTCGGTGGTAGTGAAGAAAACCAGCGCACCGGCAAGGGCGCCGATCACTGCTAATCCATCAATACCGGTGAGCAGCCCCGTTACAGCAGCACCGGCACCGCCGGCTACGACAACAGTTGCAGCCGTGCTTGCTGGCTCGCCCATGCTGATAACTCCATTGCAGAAACCCATCGGGCAGAAAAAGAAAACCCCGCCGAAGCGGGGTGAAGTGACCGGTTTAGAGAAACCGGATAAAGCGTGCACAGCACGTGCGAGGTCAGCGCCAAGGCGCAAATTCCATATCGTGGGGGCTTTTTACCCTGCTCCGGAAAAACCGAAAAGGGGTGTTTTTCGGTTGATACGCTCGACGCACCTTTGACGCACGTTGACGCAGCTTTGAGGCAATCCCTCCAGACGAACGGCAGTTAGCAAGACCTCATGCGGGCCACTGTTGATGCTCGCGTCAAATCAGTTGCCGGCGATTTCACGCGCATATTCCGTGCACGACCTGGCGCACTACGCACGGTCAAGATCACCTGTACCTGCTGGTGCAAAGCGTGCACCCAGTTCCTATACGTCCGATCCGCATCATCACCCAAGCCCAACAATGGCAACTGAGAGCGTACCGACCAGGCAGGCCGAGGCAGATAGCGATTACGCGCCAGTTTTGCGAGCAACGCCCCTTTTTCGGACTGCCGCTCCAGCTCCGCGAGGGCCGCCGCAACCTCCATTGCAGCGTGGTCCATCCCACCACCGGAGGCCATCATAAGATCGCGGGATCCTGGAGTTCCGCGAGGGGCAGAACCGCCCCACTCCATGATCGTCGCCATAGGGCTGCCCAATCCGCCGCCATCACCAACCTGGTTGAACTGGTTACCCCAATGCTGCATGAGTTCTTCAATTTCTTCGACCATCACACCGCTCCCCCACCCAAAACCGAACCCAACACAAAAAACGCCATACCCAACACAAACCCAACACAACTAAAACCCTTTAAAATCAATAGCTTTAAATCAAATGTGTTGAGTGTGTTGGGTGTGTTGGGTTTAACGGTTCTCGCATAAGAAAAAAATCTTGCTGTCGTGGGTTCAAATAACGTCGCCCATGCGCGTGCGCGACGCCAAACCCAACACACCCAACACACAAGGCGGAAAGCCGCGAAATAGAAGGCCTGAAATTGTGTGAGGTATCGAAAACCAACCCAACACACACCCGACACACCCAACACACTTTTTCCCGGACTCATGCTGCAGCCGCCTTGATGTGGTCCCAGTTGTCGACGTTCCACCCTGCCAGGCGCGCCGCAGCCCGCCAAGCAACTACCGCTTTGCCCAGGTCGGCCGAGCTGAGTGATGGGGGCTGGGAAGCCTGCTCATCTCGGGGAAAGAAGAACGCTCCAAACTTGCGGTTGCTGCCGTCGGTCCAGGGGATAGCGCGGGTCTTGTCTACCTCCGAGCCAATGAACAGCGAGAACTTCGTCTGGCTCATCACGTGCTCTTTGTTGCGGTGGCACCATTCCAGGAACATCGCGTAGAGGTCGGTGGACAAACAGGCGCCCCACATATCACGCCCAAGCTCGCCGTACTGCCAGAGGAACAGGAAAGTTTGCCAGCTGGCCCGGCTCAATGCCACCAACCGCTCACGCGCATCAGTGCTTGGCGGTCTGGTGCGCTGGTCGAAGTCGCCCAGGTCAACGGCCAACAACCACGCGTACAACGCTGCAACACCACCATTCTCCAGCTCTCGGCCCACCGCTTTCTGGCGCTCCACCGGTAGCGTCTCCATCGGCCACAGGACCAACATTCGCCGATCACTGGGTGCGATCGGCCAGGGCATGATCTCGTTGCTGAGGAACGCGGCATTCATGTGGTTGGCCTCCTCCCAACCGTTGATAAACTTCGATTCCATGCGCACCGTCTTGCCGGTCACCAAGTGCTTGATCTTGCCCACCTGGTTGTAACGCTGATCACGGCTCACGACCTCTTCGAACACCGCCCACAACTTGCGGCTTTGCCAGGCGTTAAAGTTGCTTTCGAGCTGAGTCTGCCCGACCGTGGCCGCGTATTGCCCATAGAGCAAACCGAACGCATCGGCGAACAAAAGGCTTTTGCCCGAGCCCTCCATGGTCGAGTGGGCCAGCACCGCCGTATCCATCTTCGCGCCCAGGTGCTGCAACGGGTAAGCCAACCACTTCACCAGCCAATCGCGTGACGACCGGTCGTGGTTGCACAGGAATGAAATCAACCACCGCAGGTTCTCGCATGCGGCATCATCGCGCGCCGGCTCCATCGGCAGCCCGTCGAACGTGTTGATGTAAATGTTGGGATCCTTGGTCATCGTCGGGTCGAACACGATGTTCTCCACGTCGACCACGCGCCGCTCCGGGCTGTTCAACCACATACCGTACATATCACCGAGGGCCATCTTGACCGCGCCTTCGGCAACCCGCCGTTTCTTTTCCCTGTCCCAAACGTCCTTGGTACCGTCGATGTACACGTACCGTTCAATCGGCTCCAGGTTCAGAGCCCCACCCTTCTTGCCAGCCATCTTGCGGGCTTGCTCGATCTCTTTGACCTTGTCATCCGAGATCAGCTTTTTGGTGGTGTCGTCTACCCACTGTTTCGCCAATGGCTTACCGACGCGAGCCTCAAACGCAGTTTTCTTCATCACCCGCGCTTTGTCGAGATCCCACACATGCGTGGTGCCTTCGACCAGCACGTAACGCCGCAGTACTTGTTCATAGGTCAGCGCCTCCCCCGCCCCCCCGTCAGCAGCTGGAGCGGCCTCACTTGGCGGCACGCGGGAGTCCTGCTCGCTGGCATCCCCCGATGGGGCTGGGGGAAGATCCTGTGAGGCTGGGCGCGACGCGTGCTGCATACCCAACATACGAGCGGCATCCTTCACTGCCTTCGACTGGTCGCCATCGTGGTCAAGCAGGCAAAACACTTCAAACGCGTCATTCTGGTGACCATTGGCCAGAGGATCCGCGCCGTGGTGCGAATAGACCTTGCGGTCGGTGACAGTTACACCAGGTAACCCCGTGCTGCTGTGTGGGTATAGCCATTTGTTACCCCGCTTGATGTAGTCGTGGGCACGCAACAGCTCTTCCACATCGTGGCACCGGTTGAACTCATCGATCACCGAGGGTTTGCCGTCAGCAGTTGGAACACGCTTGATAGGTTTCGCGACGGGCTTCTTCGGTTTCGGCGCCCAAGGGCACGCGGCCTCGGCGTTGCGCTTGAATACGTCCCAATTCTGCCAAATGTTCAACAGCTCGTGGGTGAGTACCGGCATACCATCAGCTGCATTCGGCGGTGTGCGCCAGGTGTAAGGCTTCCCAGTGCCTGGGTGAATAGATGGCGGGAATACGTCCTGCACCAGGCCCGCCCGTAGTTCAAACACCGTGAAGCGCTTGTAATCCTCGGCTTCGGCTTTCGCGGCTGCCTCATCAGCAGCATTCCCACGCTCTTTCGCAACCTTCGCCCGGGCCAGCAGCCCCTTGTGAATCGCCCCATCGGGGTCTTTCTCATTGGGCCAGGAAAGCGAGTGGCGTGTCAGCTCGACGTCATCCGGCATTTTGAATAGCACGCGAAACCGCAGCGGGTTGCCCACGATGGTTGGATAAACCACCGCCATGGCATCCAGATCGAGACCCATCTGGTCGAACAACACAAACCGGGTCCACTGCACATCGTCCACATCCAACGAGCAGACACGACTCGGCCCGAGCACTACGCCCAGGTTGTGGTTGGGGTTGCGTTCCCAGAATGCCTCGGCAACGTCGGGGTCGGTAATGTATCCGCCTGGCTTGTTCCAACCCAAGCCCTTGGGTGCTTTCTCACCCGGTTCGATAGCGACAAGAGCTAAACCTAACCGTTCAGAGTAACGCCGGGCCCATTCAGCCATCGGTGCTTTTGATAAGTCAGACATTTGGCCCCCCTTTTCCGGAAACCAAGGCGTAATCTTTAACAACTAAACCATGCGCCGAGCCGACGACACATGACTGCACCCATACCTGTCTTTGTCGGGACAACTGTCGGATATGGCCGCGACGAAGATGCAGCCTCGGAGAGGAATGAGAGCCGCCAAGATCCGGTCCACCTACAGAACGATTTGGAACTTTGATACGCAATGTCTTGAACGACAACAAAGGCTGCCGCCCTCCAGCCCTGCGCTTCTTGTTGAGCCTCTCAGGCGCAGGGTGATCAACAGCGACTACGTTCACGCAGCGCATGACGTTGAATGTATGGGCTGCGAAATACCAAGCCGCTTGCAAGTCTTCAACCCCTCGATCGGACACATCCGCATCGCACTGGAACTCCACAGTTCCATCTTGGGCGCGCCTGCCTAATATCGGATGCCCTGTGACCCATCCACCAGAGCGCTTTTTTTGAGCCGGCTGACATAGATAGCCTTCCTCGCCCTGAAGCTCTTCGCAATAGAGCAGAACCCTGCTGCACGGATCACTATCCAAGGTTCCGTATTCCACGACGCACCGCTGAAAAGGCGGGCGTAATATGCCAAGCGCCTGAGCGCTTAGAGGTGGCAGCTCATGAAATTTACCGACATAAAAGATCGGTGCATCTAAGAGATTTACTTGAGCCCACGCCGCCCAAATAGGGGGGCTATTGCCCTTTAACCATTCAATCCAATCATGTACTTGACTGATCTCGCTCATCGCCGAGCCTCCCGCAACCCCTGACAACTGACGCAGGTAGCACAACCCTGAATCGTCTGCTGACGAAGTAACGGGATAGGCTCGTCGCAATCCTCACAAAATTGCGCACTGACGGAGCATGTCGGCCGAGGACGGCGTGCCAAAGCGAGCTGTCGAAAGTGTTCGGCCGCATCGTTGGCGATATCGATATCATCAGACATCTTGGCGGGCCTCCATCGCTTCTCTGGCCCCAGCCATAATGCCAAGAACCGCGCGGATCACATCGGCGCCATGCTTCTCCAAGCATTCAACTTCGTGCAGCTCCCAGAGGTTGTCGGCCGCACCTTCGTGCATGCTGGAAACAAACAGCCCCGTCTGGTGCAGCACCTTGCTGACAGCAAGCAAGGCTTCCTTTGTCGGTGCTGCCGCTTCCGGCTTGTACCAGACCATCCCAGCTGGACGCATCAGGGCGTCCAGCAACAAGGGGTTGGCTGTCAGGCGTATTACTTCTTCCAGCTCATCAGGATCAAGCCAGCGAGGCTCAAAGTCGTGCTTGACCTTTTTTTGCAGACTGTCGTAATCCATCACCATATCAAGCGCCAAAGCGGTGACACCGCCATGATAATCGTGCGCCGCGCGATAGATTGCTTTGCGAAGTGGAAGAACCGGCGCGTTGGCCGGTGACTGTTCTGTTCGACTCATAACCGTAAATACCTCTTTTACGGTCTAGCCATAGAAACGGGCACGCCCTATCCTACGACCACGACCGATGTGCATGTGCTGTGTGTCGTCGTAGCCGGGCTGGGGGATCTTTGGTGAGAGGCCCCAGTCCGGCACCCTTTCAAGCTGCCGATTTCAAGCCAGCTGCTTCTTTTTCTTGGGAATAAAGGCTCTCGATGGCTTTTCCCGTTACATACCGAACATCCGCACCCTTGGCTGCCCGATTAATCGTTGGCTGTGTCGTACCCACACGCTCTGCAATGACGCGCTGGGATAAACCAGTGCTCAGTAATTCCGCGAGCATTTGCTGAATAGTCATATCAATCACCGATGCGCTTTCGCATTGATCGCCACAATACACAAACGTATTGATTGATTCAATACACTTGATGATACGTTTCTGAATCAAGGCAGAAAAAAAGTGATTGGCGATCGCATTGCTCAGCGTATGCATGATATGAATTTGTCCGAAGGCGAACTTGGCCGGCGCTCAGGCGTTCCCCAACCGACGATACATAGGATTGTGACCAACGCCGTTGCCAGTCCACGCCACCAAAACGTCGAAAAGATTGCAAAGGCTCTCAAGGTCAGCAGCAACTGGCTGTGGAAGGGGGGCGATCAATCAGACCAGGGGGCCAAACAAATTAATGGCGCCGCAGCCGCGGAGCATAATGTTGAGCCGGGCCCAACCATCAAAGGATATGTCCCGTTGATATCGTGGGTTCAAGCTGGGGCATGGTGCGAAATTACGGACGTTAAAACGCTGGATGATGCTGAGCTTTGGCTTCCCTGTGCCGCCTCTCACAGTAACCAAAGCTACGCTTTGCGTGTGAGGGGGCTATCGATGTTCAACCAACACGAGCGCCGCTCTTTCCGCGACGGCGATATAATTTTCGTTGACCCGGCGAAAGAGGCTGAAAATGGATCGCTTGTTATCGCAAAACTAGTCGACAGCCAGGAAGCGACCTTCAAGCAGCTGGTGATGGAGGGAAGCAGACGCTTTTTAAAACCATTGAATCCTGCGTGGCCGGAGCCAATTATTGAGCTGGGCCAAGACGCCACGATCTGCGGCGTTGTGTTCTCCAAGCTCGAAATTTTTTAAGTAGCTATCAGCACGAAGGTACGCTTGATGCGTGCCTTTTTTATGCCCAGACCAAAAATCAATTCAAATACGTATTGACTGAACCAATACGTATTTGTATCGTTTGCTTCGTTACCTCTCACCAAAGAGTACGAACCATGCGAACAACACAGCACAGCAACACCCGCTGCCCGGTCTACCTTCACCCGGCGGCGGCAACCAGCCCCGCCGCCGTAGAACGCATCCAGCGCAGCACCGGCCTTCTGTTCATCGTCAACCTGGGTCGCGCCACGATTGCTCCGGCCGCCACCGCCAGCGATGACCTGGGCCCATGGGGAGGCGACGCAGCATGAGGCCTATTTTGATTGGCCTCACTGGCCGTGCCCGCTCCGGCAAGTCGACAGCCGCCGAACACCTGGTTGGCACTTACCTTCTGGAGCACTACGCATTCGCTGATCCGCTCCGCGATGGCTTGATGGCGATCTTCAACCTCGACCCTACCGACTTCGAAGGCGATCGCAAGGAGCAGCCACTGGCTTGGCTCGACCGCTCGCCACGTCAGCTGATGCAGTCGATGGGCACTGAGTGGGCACGCAACACCGTGCACCCAGATGTATGGGTAAAGCTCGCTGAACAAAACCTCGATTACATGACGAAGGCGCTGGGCGCGGTGCTGGGCTTCGTCATCAGCGACGTGCGCTTTGAAAACGAAGCGGACCTCATTCGTCGCCGCGGCGGCACGGTCATTCATATTTTTCGGGCCGATGCACCAGCCGTGAACCCTCACGTCAGCGAGGCCGGGGTGGCTGCTCATAAGGATGATCTGACGCTGACTAACTACGGCACGGTCGAGGAGTTCCTGCGCTCGCTGGATGAGGTGTTCCTGATGGTTCGCCGCACCCAGCAACACTCCGAACATCTCACTGCCTGAGGCCGCAGCCATGAACCGTACCCTGGATCAAACCGCAGCTTTGCTCGGGCTCAAGCCCCGCGCCTTCCGCACCAGGTTGCGGGAACTCGGCGTGCTGAATTCGTCAGGCGATCTAGCCATCGCACACCGCGAGCGCGGCTACCTGTTCTCCGACCCACGCAGCCGCTGGAATCCAACACTCCGCAACTACACCCACTACTCCGTGGTGCTGGTCAAGGAAGCGGGTGTTGAGTGGATCGCCAAGAAACTGGATATCACCATCACCAAGAAGGACGCAGCAGCATGAAGACGCCGAACGCTATCAACTCCGCTGTAGGCGCCCTGAAACTGGTGCCGATGTACCTCAACCATCCAACGGTGATCAGCCGCGCCACGCTTATTGGCGCCTCAGCCGAAGCTGTCGCGCTGCTGGAGTCATTGCCCTGCGTGTCGGTTGAGCTGGCCGAAGTGTTTCGCTGCGTGGACGCTGTGATCTCGGATGGCCAGGTCGCGTATGTGACGCCGGTCAAGTGCCCGGAATACCCATACGGCGCCGTCGTCGCAGACGCCGAGGGCAACGTCCTGGCAGCGGCCAAGGGCAAGAGCAAAGAAGGTCTTGCCGAACTGATCCGCCTCAAGCTGGTGCCCCGAAAGGAGGGGTATGGGGAGAAATCCGCGTGACCACCACCCTGGAACAACTCCGGCGCCAGTTCGCCACGCCGTGCCCAACCTTGACCGCAGTGCGTGAACAGTACTTCACGCACATTCGCACCGACCGCTACCTGCTGAGCGAAATCAAGGCAGGTCGTATCGCGTTGGTGGTCAAGCGGCTGCACTGCTCGGCCCGTGCCAAGCCCGTCGTTTACCTCCACGACCTGGCCGACTACCTCGACGCCCAAGCGACGAAGCAAGCGGCCTGATTCACACGGTAGCCCCTGCCGACCAGGGGCAAACAGCAACTCATCAATGAGACACAGCACATGAAAGCTACCAACACCGCCGAGTTTATCGCCGAACTCAACGCCGGCGTCTTCGCCAGCCAAATCGGGCACGCCCTCTCTGAAGTCGCCGCCGGCGTCGTCGACAACAAGAAGGTCGGCACCGTCACGCTCACCTTCACCATGAAGCAGATCGCCGACAGCCACCAGGTGACCGTCAACCACAAGCTCGCGCCGCCATTCAGACGGTAGAGGCACGATGATGGAATTCCAAAGCGAAACCCTGGCCGACGAAGAACTGGCCACCATCACCGGCTATCAGATCCCGTCCAAGCAGATCCAGTGGTTGATCGATAACCACTGGGAGCATGTTCTGACCGGCGCACGTCGCCCGATCGTGGGACGGGTGTATGCCCGAATGAAACTGGCTGGCGTCACGCCTTCTGCTGTGAACCCAACGGCCGAAACCTGGACGCTCGACCTGGCGAATGTGAGCTGACCAATGCGCAGGAAGAATGCAGCCAACCTGGACCTGCCACCTCGCATGATCCGCCGCAATGCCACACTCAAGAGCGGCAAGATCTGGACGGGGTATTACTACAATGGCAGGGACGCCAACGGCAAACGTAAAGAGATTCCCCTGGGAGGCGACCTCGACCAGGCTAAAGTGGAATGGGCCAGGCTGGAGCGACGAGCACCACCGAAGCCCAACCACTTGCTGGGCTCTCTTTTTGACAGGTACGTGAAAGAGATCATCCCAACTAAAGGCTTGCGTACCCAGTCCGACAACATGAAGGAACTCAAACAGCTCAGGAAAGCGTTTGAAAAAGCGCCCATTGACTCGATCACACCCCAGGTAGTGGCGCAGTACCGGGACGCACGGACTGCAAAAGTCAGGGCCAACCGTGAAATCGCGCTGCTATCGCACATGTTCACGATCGCCCGTGAGTGGGGCCTGACCAGCAATGCCAACCCTTGCTTCGGGGTTCGGCGCAACAAAGAAAAGCCTCGGGACTATTACGCCGGCGAAATCGTTTGGAATGCGGTTTACACCGAAGCGGTGCAGGAACTCAAGGATGCCATGGACCTGGCCTATCTGACGGGGCAGCGTCCGGCCGACGTGCTCAAGGTAGCCACTACCGACCTCAACGCCGACTTCTTGATGGTTAAACAAGGGAAAACAGAAAAGAAATTACGCCTTCGACTTGAAGATGCTGGAGTGCAATCGGCGCTCAGTGCCTTTATCAATGACCTGCAGGAACGCCGCTCCTTGGCCGGCATCAAGACATCAACGCTCATCACAAACACCTCCGGCCTTCGCATGAGTCAGCAGATGTTGCGCAACCGGTGGGACGAAGCCCGCGAGAAAGCCGCCATTAAGGCCGGCGCCGATGGCGATTCATCGCTGGCAGTGCTGATCCGTGAGTTCCAATTCAAGGATATCCGCCCGAAAGCAGCCAGCGAGATCGAACTCTCGCACGCCAGCCGCTTGCTTGGACACTCAACCGAGGAGATGACCAAGAAGGTATATCGGCGCGTCGGAGAGATCGTCAAGCCAACGAAGTAATCTGTTTCAAGGGAGTTGAAATAACCCATGCACGTGCCGAGCCCGCGCGGTATTTGTGCTAAGAATGGTTACTTCAAAAAAAGGAGCTGCAAAAATGATCCATAGAAGACCGATTAAGTTGCGCGGGCAGTTCGGCCTCAACTCCTCAGAGGCTCAGTGGGTCCACACGATGCGGGACTCCGGCAGTACCAGGGATGAAATGGTCACTGCCTGGCAAAACCATATGAGATCAACTCCAGAAGCTGCGGCAATCCAAGTTGATTACTATCTCGGAAACGTAAGCGCCGAAGAGATATTGAAACACCTCACACCCAAACAGCCACAATCAATTGAGTTCAAAGGAAAGGTGGCCGACGGTTACTGGCTAAAGGCGCATGGTGAAGATGCTGAGTTCGACATCCTGCTAAAAACCCCGTCGATCCCTGAGTCAATTGTCCAGAATTTGGTAGCCGGTCACCAGGAAGACCTTTGCTGGATTGCCTACCGAAATTCGTATGAAGATCCCTACAATCCGCATCAGTTGGAATCCGGCGACATAGCCACACCAATACTGCTGGATGACGTCAAAACCCTGCTCTCCTAATACGCTCGCTACCCGGGACCACCCTCCTCTAAAGCCACTAAATCAGGCATGGGTTGCGGAAACGATCTAGAAAGTTGCGGAAACGATCACAAATCGAATGCAATAAAAAACCCCGTAGACCATTGATCTACGGGGCTTTAAGAGTGGAGGCCGAGGTCGGAATCGAACCGGCGTAGGCGGATTTGCAATCCGCTGCATAACCATTTTGCTACTCGGCCTCAAACGATCAGTGTCTCAACGACTAACACTCACCGCATAAAAAATTGAGCGGGCTGAAAAACCCTGCCTCTACTCTAACTCATTGAATACATTGAGGTTTTTAATGCCTCATTGCGTTCGATGGGCGCCATTATGTACGTATTTGCCAGTGCGTGCAACCCCTTGATTTCAAAAATATTTCGTATTGCCATCAAGGAGTTGCGTGCCTGCCCTGCTCCTTGATGTGCAGCTGTTGGTACTGCGGGTCGGCCTTGATTTGGGCTTCGGTGAAGGGCAGCGGGCTGAGTTTTTTCTGGGAGAACGCTAGGGTCTGGTCCTTGCTGTATTTGGAGGCTGGGTTGCTGGACTCGGAGAACGCAAGTACGCCCCTGGCATGCGGCCCCTGATCGTCAAAGGTGACGATTTGCAGGTAGCTGGTGCCGCTGACGACTTCGCGTTTGCCATCGGCGCGGGGTACGGTTTGCATGGCATTGTAGACCCCCAATTCTTGCGGGCCGCCATGGACCGGGGTTTGGCCGGAGACTTGGATGTCGCCCCATGTGCTGTTGGTGCTCAGGCCGAGTTTGGCGACATCGGCGGTGGACGTCAGCATCGCTTCTCGCAGGGCTTTGGCGACGGGTGCGCGGTCGATGGCCAGACCACGTGGGGTGATGAGAGGCTGGGCCGGGTCGAAGGCGACGCGCCAGGCGTCGGGGATTTGCTGCAGCTGTTGCACCAGGTTGATGAAGTGCACAAGGCCCACGCCGCTGTCGAGGTTGGCGCGCTGGTTCCAGTTTTTCAGGCTGGTGCACAGCGGTTGCAGCGCGGTGGTGTCGGCGCCGAGGTGTTTGGCGCAGAACGCGAGCAGGTCGGGCATGACTTGGCCCGCCAGGTACACCTCGTTGTCCATCACCATGTTTTGCAGATCGGTGACGCTGATCGGTTTATTCAGGGACTGCAGGCGTTGTAGCGCGAAGCGCGCGCGGGGGCCGAGGCCGATGTGGTCCTGGCTGATCACCGGGGAGAACCCGGTGAGTGGCGCCTTGGGGTTGACCAGCCACGCCGAGTCGTTGGAATGCTGCACGTAGTCGCTGCGTTCCAGTTGCGGCAGCTGGTCGGCCGGGAAGATGCCGGCCTGGGCCGCGCGTGGGTCGATGTCCCAGTCGCAGGCGCTGCGGGCGCCGTCGAGCATGATCAGTTGCAGGCCGGCGCGAGGGTCGCTGCATTGCGACAGTTTGGCCGCGCTGACGTTGGGCACCACTGACTGGTTCATGTACAGGCTCTGGCCCTGGTCATCGGCCGCCACCGTGTTGACCCACGGGATGCCTTGCAGGGTGCGCACTGAGGTTTTCAGTTCATTGAGGCTGCTGGCGCGGTTCATCGCATACCACTGTTGCAGCACGCGGTCGTTGCCCAGGTTGGCATCGCGTAGGCTGAAGGCGTGCTGCCTATCCCAATCGAGCTTGCCCGGCCACTGCACTACCGGGCCGAACTGCGAGCTATAGACCGTGTGCGACTGGTTCTTGAGGCTGCCATCGGCTTGTTTGACCCGCACCTTCACCGTGGTTTTATCCAGGGCAACAGATTTGCCATCGAGCATGTAGCGCGTGGAATCCTTGGGGTCCAGGGTCAGGCGGTACAGGGTGAAGTGCTTGGACGTATCCACCGTATGGGTCCACGCCACATGCTGATTGAAGCCGATATTGATCACCGGTAAGCCCGGCAGCGCGGCCCCCATCACATCCAACTGGCCGGGGATGGTCAGGTGCATCTCATAAAACCGCATGCCACCCACCCACGGGAAGTGCGGATTGGCCAGCAGCATACCGCGCCCATTGAATGACAGATCCCGCCCCACCGCCACCGCGTTACTGCCGCGATCGAAGGCGAAGCGCTGTTGGTTGGCGGCGGCCAGTTCAAACGCCTTGGCGCTGGTAGGCGCACTGGCCGTCGCTTGTGGAGGTGTCGCGCCGACCAGCGCTTCGGCGAATTGGCCTACACCACCTTCCACCAGCAGCCTACGAGTCAGTTTGACCAGGTCTTCAGCCACCAGTGGCCGTACCCACGCCGCCTGGCACTGTGCCGGCGCGCCCTGCTCTTTCAGGTAGCGGTTGTAGCCGGCCACATAACCTTCAATACGCTGCTGGATCTGTGGGCTCTGCGCTTTCCAGAACGCGGCGACGGCGTCAGGCGTATTCAGCCAGGTAAAGAACACATCGCTGGCCAGGTTGGTGCGCTCTCCCAGGGTCGTCTGCTCCGGGCCAAAGAAGCTGGCGCGCTGGCCATTCACCGTGACCACTTCATTTGCCAGCAAGCACAGGTTGTCCTGGGCGTAGGCGTAGCCAATGCCGAAGCCCAGGCCACGCTCGTCATTGGCGCGGATGTGCGGCACGCCGTAGCTGGTACGCCGGATATCCGCCGACGCTTGCGTCACCTGCTCCCGCGCCAAAGCAGCCAGGCTCAATCCCAGCAACACCCCGGCCACACATACCCTGGACAACCCATTGGAAATAATCACGCAGACTCCACAGTCAGATTTAACCGCCTCACACGGGGCAATAACCCCACCGTAAGAACGCAAATCATCGGGAATAATTTAGCAAGGGGCGAGGTTTATTGAAGACGGCGCGAACGTAACAAAACCGATACCGACGAATTTTCTACATCCGGCACTTCATGATTTCGCTCGCTCGTTCGTCTTATTAACCAAGAGCGCTCATTTTTTTCCTGATCAGGCTCTGATAGGGAGTTTTAGCATGTACAACCCGCAAGTGCCCACGGATGGACATTCACCGGCTGCAGAGACCCATTTTGGCAGCGGTACACACGTGTTCGGCAAAACGCCGGAACAGCAAGGCAACCAGCGTATTCGCCACCTGCTCAAGTGTTTTGGCTTGCGCACCAGCCTGATCCGGCTGAAGGTCATTGACGCCCTGCTCACCGCCGCCGACAACCGACGCAGCCTCGGCGTGCGCGGCGTGCACAGCCATTTGCTGGAGCTGGGCATTCCGCTGTCATTTCTCAGCGTGCGCGAGGTGCTCAAGCGTCTGTGCAGCGAAGGCGTGATCACCCTCAATGCAGATAAAAGCTACAGCCTCCACGAAGAGGCTGCCAAGGTGATCGAAGGTCGCACCTGAGGCGCGACCTAGCGCTTAGAGCTTGACCTTGCGGCGCATGACACCGTTGATCACCACGACGACCACTGCGACGGCAATGGCGATGGTCTGGAACGTTTTCTCACTGATAACCCCAGTGTTCTGCAGGTAGGACAGGCCGAACATCGTCGCCAGTACGGCCAGGGCAATCAGAATCGAATATTTCAAACGTTGCTTTTGTGTCATGACGGGTTCCTGAACCTGAAAAATATAGCCGCTGTGAACGGGCCGACAGGCGCTCATGTTACAGGTGATGAAAAACTTTGGCTTGTCCGGCTGGATTTAGCCATTGACCGGCGGTACTCCATTAACACCCGATTACACTGTGAAAGGGAACGGCAACGGCGAGCACTGCCAATCAGAATTGTGCCTTTTCGACAGAAAGTCTGAAAGAACGCGCAGAACCTCTGAATTCACAGGTATTCGTTATGACCGCCAACAGCAGTGCCGCCAGGCTCCACTCAATTTCGCCTCCCCCCTATGCATCGCCAATGCAGCCAGACACTGTCACTGCAACGCAACCGATAAAGGCTGTGCCATCTTCCCCTGCGCCTAGACCGGGCTTTTTCAGTGGAGCCCTGGGCTGGCCCGTGCCATTGAGCGCGGAACAACAGCGAATAATCGAAAACCTCGTCGACCGTAACACCGCGCAGTTGGAAGGATTACCGCTGATCATGCGGCGCCACGGTGCGTTGGGCTACCTGCTCCAAGGGCGGCGCCTGTCCCCACTGGAACTGCGCGATCCTGCCAAGGCGTTGGAACTGCTGCTCGATACCCCGCGCGCACGAGCGCTGGGCAAGGCAATAGAGTCAGCATTGGCGGGTTTTCCAAATGCCACCCGTCGAGAGGATTATGTACTGGCGGCTATCCAGATAGGTCTGGATCCCGAGTCAATGACGGCTCCGGGCAGGAGCACCGTTGCTGGCTACAACCTTGCCCAAAACGATCATTGGGGTAAACCGGCCTCAGCAGTGATCAACGGTTTGAGCCGCCACATGGAGGGTGAGCGGCGTAGCGAAGCCGGTGACTTGGCGGCCCGGCTATTGCTGGCTCGGGTGGCACCGCAGTTTTTGCTAAAGGACATCCCTGACCATGTGGTCTATGGCAGCCACGCCTGGGCCACGCTGAGCATTCTGGTCGCCAGGCAAGAAGCCCACGTGCCGGGCTCGGCAAAAGAGATGACGTACGCTCAGCTCGTGGAAAACGCGGAGAACCTGGCGCCGCCCGCCTCCGAAGCGGCGCAGCGAGCAGCGTTGATCGACTGGGGTGTATGCAACGGTTATCTGCGCATCAGAAACGACGAGCATTACGGCAAGGATGAACTTGATCTGGTGCGAACTGCATTCAATGAGCAACTGGACCAAATGAAAGCGGCCTCGGGGCAACTGGACATCAAGCTACCGAGCCGCAAAGCGATGGCCCTGGCCGTACTCAAGCAAGCATTTCCGGATATTGATGAGCGTGTGTTTGAAATCAGGGGCTTGTCGATCAAGGATCGAGCGTTCAACCCAGGTTCGCGCTCGATGCTCGACATCGTCATGGAAGGGAATACCCTGGGTCCCTCCGATCTCTGGGAGACCCGCGACAGGCGTATTCCCATTGACGCATTCAACACGTGGAGCAAAACCGCAGCTGCCGACATCGCCGTTGAATTCGAGCCTGCATTGAACAGGCAAAAAGACCTTCACGCCACGCTGGTCAAGCAATTAGTGGCTCGACTGCCACTTGAAGACCGCACACGTTTTGCTAATGGGAAGCTCGAGTTCTTCAAGGAAAACACCTACGCGCCGGGTCTGCTTTCAGACACCCTTGAACGTCGAAAAAACAGCCTGCTGGTAAAAATCCAACACAATAAAAAAGACTTTGTCTACGAGCTTGACCCGGAGCATGGCCTGATCCGGGAACGACCCTTGCTGGAGGGAAAGATCCCAAGTAGTCGGCGTTTCTACAACATGATCCACAAGGTTGAGCGCTTTACACCTAAGGACAACAACACCGCGCATCTGCGTGAGGCACGGGTGGGTGACAGCTATCGATCGCCCCAGAGTTTTTCCAGTGAGCGCACTCGCCACATCGCCGACGCCTACGTCGAAGCACTCGGCCTTGACGCGCAGTCCAGGGGACTGACCTCCTTTGATAAAGAACGCGGACAACAGGAAGGATTGAAACAATTCCTGCTCGACCTCATCCCCCTGCGCTCGGCTATCAATAACTTCCAGGACGGCAACTACGGCGCAGGCCTGACGGACCTGGCCATCGATATCTTCGGCTTCGTTACCGCCGGGCTCGGTGCCGGTGCGAAGGTCGTGAAGGCGAGCTCCGCCGCAGTTTCTGGGGTGCAAAAAGCCCTCAAGGTGGCCAGGATACTGGGGGCCACGGCGATAAGTGAACTTAATCCAGTGAGTGGCGTAACGGATGTGATCAGAGGTACCGCAAACGTCATTGGCAAAGGAGCCAACTTCGCCGTGGAGCGCTATCGTTCCCTGTTCCGAGCCGCCGATGGAGCTGACTTGTTGGCCGCCAGTAAGAAACATGGCATCGCCGCCAGCGGTGAACTGCTGGTCGGCGACGCACGTGTCGAAACCATCGCCGTTTTCCACGAAGATCGTTGGTATCACTACGACCCCGTGACTCAGAAACCCTATGGTCCGCCACTCGACTACTTCACCCCTGCAAGCTGGGCGCAGTCCAATACGTTGATGCCGGCCAGCCGAACCTCGTCCGTCGTAGGCAACCATCGCTATAACCCGGTAGCTCTGAATTCGTACCCTCCTTTCCCGCCAACGATTGCGCCCACCCTGCCGCAGAAAACCGACCATTTAATGCCGGGTGAATACCTGAAAAATACCCAAGCCAAAGAGGTGCATGCCCATTTCACCCCATCGCGACTGGGGGCGACCCGGCAAAAATTTCTTAATGACATGAGTACGTTCTATATCCCGGCCACCGTCCCTGCAACGCGCCCACCGCTGCCGGTCCTTAACGGTTCGACTGCCCCGAATGACCTTATCGAGAAAGCGCTGGACCAAAATAATACGCTGGTATTTGGTGAGTCCCATCAAGGCATGTCGAGCTTTCAAACGCTCTACGATGCGATGGACACATTTCAGGCAAAGGGGGTCAGATCTTTTTTTTGCGAAGGACTGCTGCCCAAAAGCAACGGTGGCTGGCGCGACGCCGGCCTGGGCACTGTCGCCCATGATGCACGGACACCGGGCAAGTTTCCGACCTTGGCCGACTTGTTGAAAAAAGCCGAGCTCAATGGCATCAAGGTCATCCCGCTCGAACACTACTGGCTGACGAAACGTAAGGACGTGTCGGGTACCTACCACAACATCCGGCCTGATACGGCGTTATCCAAACAGCGCCTGGAAGAATTCAACTATTTTGCTACACGAACTATCGAGCAACATGCCAACGGCGGAAAATCTGTGGTGTTGGTCGGCCGTTCACACATGATGACGTGTGAAGGTGTGCCGGGCATCGCGGAACTCACCAATGGCATCGGCATCGGCATTTATGAAGGCTCGCAGACCATCGCCTCGAAAAGTACCTACCGCATCCCTAATCCCAATCAATCACTGCAAAAGGGTGACATGGCGGGTGATTTTCAAATATTCAGGAAAGTTGTTTAGTGCTCACCCTGCGCGGACTCACGTCGGGGCGGCGAGGATTTAATACCCCACCCGGCGCTTATCGCAAGGCGCACGCCTAGCGTTGCAACCCGGTGCCAGGTTGAGCGCATAGTTCAACCAACCAATCCACGAAGACGCGCACGCGCTGGGACAGCTGGCGATGCGGTGGATACAGAGCCGTCAGGGCCATCTTCGGCACCGCCAACCTTGGTAGCACCTCCACCAGCGTGCCTTCGGCCAATTGGCGCATTGCGTGATAATTCGGCGCCTGTATCAGGCCGAACCCGGCTTCGCATGCGGCAAAGTAGCCGTCGGAACTGTTCACCGCCAACCCTTTGAGCAGGTTGACCGTCTGTAATTCGCCGCCCACCTCAAACTCCAGGCCGAACCGTTTGCCGCTGGCGCTGGAGACGTACTCGACCATCTGGTGATCGACCAGGTCTTCGAATGAAGTGGGAACCCCTCTGCGCGCCAGGTACTCCGGACTCGCCAGGGTGAGTTGATCCATCATCGCCAAAGGCCTCGCCACCAGCGATTCGTCCAGGGCCAGGCCGCCGCGCAGCACGCAATCCACGCCCTCGCGAATCAGGTCCACCGGGCGGTCGTTAAGGCCGATCTCCAGTTCGATCTGCGGGTAGCGCGCAGCGAATGACGGCAATGCGGGGATCACGATCAAGCGGCCAATGCCCGACGGCATATCCACGCTCAGGGTGCCGCGCGGGTTCTGGCGCTGGGTGGAAAACACCGCTTCGGTTTCTTCCAGGTCTGTCAGCAGTTGTACGCAGCGCTGGTAATACGCGGCGCCATCCAATGTAGGGCTGACTTGACGCGTGGTGCGTTGCAACAGTTGCACGCCCAGGTGTGCTTCCAATTGCTTGATCAGGATGGTCACCGAAGCGCGTGGCAATTGCAGGCTGTCGGCCGCCTTGGCAAAGCCGCGCAGTTCGACGATCCGTGTGAACACGCGCATCGCGTTAAAACGGTCCAAGTGCAGGTTCTCCATTGGATTATTTAGATAATACGAACAGTGATAGCACTTTTAGCCGGTTTATCCAGTTTTTGTCGAGCGTGACAATGGAGTCCTTCCCCATTAAGGAGCTGACCCCATGCACACCCGTCCACTCGGTACAAACGGCCCACTCGTCTCCGCCATCGGCCTCGGCTGTATGGGCATGAGCGATTTCTACACGCCTGGCAACGACACTCGGGAAGCCACCGCCACCCTGCATCGCGCGTTGGAGCTGGGCATCAATTTCCTGGACACTGCTGACATGTACGGCCCGCACACCAATGAACAACTGATCGGCAAAGCCATCGCTGGCAAACGCGAGCAGGTGTTCCTGGCCAGCAAGTTCGGCATCCTTCGCGACCCGGCCAACCCCGCGTTGCGCGGCGTCAATGGCCGCCCCGAGTACATCCGCGAAGCCATCAACGGCACCCTGCAGCGCCTGGGTGTAGAAACCCTGGACCTGTACTACCAGCACCGTATCGACCCGGAGGTCGCCATCGAAGAAACCATCGGCGCGATGGCCGAGCTCGTGCAACAAGGCAAGGTGCGTTACTTGGGCCTGAGCGAAGCCTGCGCCGCCACCCTGGAACGCGCTCACAACGTGCATCCGATCAGCGCCCTGCAAAGCGAGTACTCGTTGTGGAGCCGCGACCAGGAATACAACGGTTGCCTCGCCACCTGCCAGCGCCTGGGTATCGCATTTGTACCCTATAGCCCGCTCGGCCGTGGCTTCCTCACGGGCGCACTGAAAAGCCCGGATGACTTCGGCGCCGATGATTACCGTCGCTTCAACCCGCGCTTCCAAGGCGGAAACTTCGTCAAAAACCTGCAACTGGTGCAGCAAGTGCAGGCGCTGGCAGCCGATAAAGGTGTCAGCGCCGGGCAACTTGCGCTGGCCTGGGTATTGGCGCAGGGCGATTACATCATTCCGATTCCCGGCACCAAGCAGCGCAAGTACCTGGAAGAAAATGCGGCGGCCGTTTCAATCAACCTCAGCCAGGCAGAACTGGCAGCACTGGAGGCGATCTTCCCCGCCGACGCTCCCGCCGGCTTGCGCTACCCCGCGGCGGTAATGGCCATGCTGGATATCTGATCAAAGGAGCGCCCTCAAAAGGCGCTCTTTTTTTCTTGCACGAGGGTACCTAAAGCTCCTGCTATCCAAGCCGATAGCCCTACGAAGCTCTAATAAAGCCGCGTCGACAATAAACGCTTCGTAAGGACGACCTCATGCCCACACTGCGCTCCATCCAAGCCCGCTATACCCTGTTCCTGGTGCTGTTCGTCCTGGTCTTATTTGTATTGACCGTGGTGGGAATCGGCCAGTTGGTCGCGCCTACGCTGCGTCATACCGAAGAACAGGTGGTGCTCAACCGCATCGCTGAGGTCGCCGAGCAAATCCAGGGCGAGCTGAACAAGGTTCAGTCCCAGCAACGCACCATCACTCAGACCATCCCTTTGCTCGACAGCGATGCCATCGACAAAGTCCTCCCAGGCCTGGTCGACCAGTACGGCGAGCTGAAAGTCTTCGGCGGCGGGATCTGGCCGTTACCCAATCAACGCACGCCTGGACGCAACAAGCACAGCACGTTCTGGCACCGTGATGCCTCCGGCAAGCTGGCGGTGAATACGTTCTGGAACAGCGACCCCGCACCTAACTACTACGACCAGAGCTGGTACAAAGGTGGCCTGGCCTCGCCGCGCGGCCAATGCGCCTGGGCCGCCGCCTACAAGGATGACGCCAGCCAGGAGCCGCGTACCAACTGCGCCATGGCGATCCAGCGCGACGGCGTGCCGTATGGTGTCGCCACCATCGACGTGACCCTGGGTTTCTTCAACGACCTGGTGGCCAGCAAAGAAAAAGACATCGGCGGGCAAATGCTGATCGTCGAAGGCGACGGCAAGATCATCAGCAACAGCACGCGCATCAGCAGCCCCGTGGTGTTGAAAAACATCAGCGAACTCAGCGGCTCCTCGGCGTTTGCCGCCCAGGTCAGCAAGGCCCTGGCCCAGCGCGACCAGGCGCTGCAACGCAGCGAGTTCGACAACCAGGGCGTGGCCAGCACCTTTTATATGCGCCCGATCGCCGGCACGCCGTGGTTCCTTGCCACCGCCCTGCCCACCTCGCTGATTACCGCCCAGCGCGATGACGTACTCGGCACCCTGGCCCTGCTGCAAATTCCCATGGTATTGCTGCTGGTGCTGCTCGCGGTGTATGCGATCCGCCAACTGGTGCAGCGCATGAAGTCGCTGAAAACCAATATCGACGCACTGTCCGCCGGCGATGCCGACCTGACGCGACGCATCACCATCCGCGCAGAAGACGAACTGGGTGCCATTGGTCACTCGGTGAACCACTTTATTGTCTACTTGCAGAACATGATCGGCGAAGTCACACAAGCCACCGGCGCCATGTCGTCGAGCCTTGAGCAACTGCAGCGGACCTCGGCGCACACCAACCAGATTCTGGTGCGGCACGCCTCGGAAACCGACCAGACGGTAACCGCCATCACCGAAATGAGCTCCACCGCCGACACCGTCGCGCAAAACGCCGCCGAAACCGCTGCGTTCACCCAGCGCGCCAATGAGCACGCTGACCGTTCCCGTGTGGTTGTGGGTGAGGCCTCCAACAGCGTCAGCGCCTTGATAGGCGAAGTCTCCAGCGCCACCCACAGCGTGGAAAACATGCGCCAGGACGCCGCACGCATCACCGAAACCCTCGGCGTGATCGGTGCAATTGCCGGCCAGACCAACCTGCTCGCCCTCAACGCCGCGATTGAAGCGGCGCGGGCCGGGGAACAAGGCCGTGGTTTTGCGGTGGTCGCCGATGAAGTCCGCGCCCTCGCCGCACGCACTCAGGCCAGCACCTCGCAGATCAACGAAATGCTCACCCGCCTGACCGCGGGCGTCAGTTCCTCGGTAGCCGCCATGGAAAACACCCAGGCCAGCTGTCAGTCGGCGGCGGATGCCACGGCGCGGGTGAACACCGGCCTGGACGAAATGGCAGGTTCCGTCAGCCATATCAACAACCTCAGCACCCAGATCGCCACGGCCGCCGAGCAGCAAAGCGCAGTGACCGAGGAGATCAACCGCAGCATGGTGCAGATCCGACAAATGGTCGAAGAGCTGGTAGAGAGCGGCCACGCCACTGAAACCAATACCCAGAGCCTGCTGGATGCGAATGGCCGGGTGATTGCCTTGATGAGTCGCTTCAAAGTGCGGTGATAAATGGCTGAAACACTCCCGTGCCAAAGCGCGGGAGTGGGACTATTCTGACAGTTCGAAGACGCCACACAGGAGGTGTGCCATGCGCGCAGCCGAGCAGTCGTTCCGCTTGGAGCGGATCAGTCAGGAACGCTTTATCCAGGCTCCCATCGAAGCCGTTTACGACTATGTGACCCAACCGGATCGCTGGCACGAATGGCACCCCACCTCCCTCAGCGCCGACACTGGCACCACCGGCTCACTGCCCGCCGGCGCACGTTTCACCGAGTTCATCGACTTGCTGGGTGTGCGTGTGCCGATGAGTTACCGCGTACAGGTCGCCCGGCGCCCCGGCGAATTCAAGACGGTGTTCACCTCCCTGGCGGTTGATGGCTCCATCCACTATTTCCTGCTGCCCCATCAAGGCGGCACGCTGTTCAAGCGTGTATTGACGTATGAAACCGAATTGCAGCTGACCACGTTGCGTGAACGCATGATCGAACTCTCGGCGATTGCCCTCGGCCAGCTCAAGCATCGGATGGAAAATCCCCCCTTCGTATAATTTTGAAACATTCCTGCCCTGCCTGCGGAGCTGTGGACGCTGGCCTGCTTGTAACGACGCCGTCATGATCGCCGCCATCCCAACGGCTAACGCCTGCACGCGAGTCTCCCCTATGAAAAGCACATTACGCTTGGCCCTGCTGTCTGCCCTGTTCACCACCACCCTCGCCCAGGCCGCCGACCTGATTCCCATCGACGTGCACCGTGACGCCAACTGCGGCTGTTGCAAAAAGTGGATCAGCCATCTGGAAAGTAACGGTTTCAAGGTCAACGACCACGTGGAAGCCGACATGAGCGCCGTCAAACAACGCCTGGGCGTGGCACCGCGCCTGGGCTCGTGCCATACCGCCGTGATCGACGGCAAATTCGTTGAAGGCCATGTGCCCGCCGATCAAGTGCTGGCCCTGCGCAAACGCAACGACCTGCTGGGCATTGCTGCACCGGGCATGCCCATGGGCTCACCGGGCATGGAAGTGAAAGGCCGCAGCGAGGCCTATCAAGTCATCGGGCTGACCCGTGAGGGTAAAGATGTCGTGGTGGCTGAATACCCGGCGCAATGATCGCGGGCTACCTGGGATTATTCTTCGCGGCGTTTGGCGCCGCGACCTTACTGCCACTGCAATCGGAAGCCGTGATGGTCGGCCTGCTGCTCAGCGGGCATTACAGCCTAGGGCTGTTGCTGGGGGCTGCCACGCTGGGCAACGTGCTGGGGTCGGTGGTTAACTGGTGGCTCGGACGCTGGGTTGAGCACTTTAAGGAACGGCGCTGGTTTGCGGTCAGCAACAGGCAGTTGGACAAAGCCCGTCAACATTACGCGCGATGGGGGCATTGGACCCTTTTGCTCAGTTGGGTGCCGATCATTGGCGACCCGCTGACGTTGGTCGCCGGGGTGATGCGTGAGCCTCTGTGGCGATTCCTGCTGCTGGTGACCCTGGCCAAAAGCGTGCGTTATGGCGTGCTCGCGGCAATCACCTTACAGTGGGTGTTAATCCCCACTTAATCCCCTCGCAACAGCATCCGAGCACCCTTTTTCGGAGCCCCGCCAATGCCTCTGACCCGTGCTTTTTGCATCGCCGGCCTGCTCGCGGCCAGTACCGCCCCGGCGTTCGCCGCGACCTACGGCCCCGAGCTGCAAGGCTTCGAATACCCCTACCCACTTCAGCATTTCGAATTTGAATCCCAGGGCAAGGCCTTGCAAATGGGCTATATGGACGTGCCCGCCAAAGGGCAGGCCAACGGCCGCAGCGTGGTGCTGATGCACGGCAAGAATTTCTGCGGCGCCACATGGGAAGGCTCGATCAAAGCCCTGAGCGACGCCGGTTACCGGGTCATCGCGCCGGACCAGATCGGCTTCTGTAGCGCCAGCAAGCCCGATCACTATCAATACAGCTTCCAGCAACTGGCAACCAACACCCACCAGTTGCTGGAAAAGCTCGGCATTCAAAAAGCCACCCTCATCGGTCACTCCACCGGCGGCATGCTTGCCACGCGCTATGCACTGATGTACCCCGCGCAGACCGAACAGCTTGGGCTGGTCAATCCGATTGGCCTGGAAGATTGGAAGGCCTTGGGCGTGCCTTCCCTCACCGTCGACCAATGGTATGAGCGCGAGCTGAAAGTCAGCGCCGAAGGCATTCGCAACTACCAACTCACCACCTATTACGTCGGGCGCTGGAAGCCGGAATACGAGCGCTGGGTGGACATGTACGCCGGCCTGAGCAACGGCCCGGGGCATACGCTGGTCGCGTGGAATTCGGCGTTGATTTACGACATGATCTTCACCCAGCCGGTGTACTACGAGTTCAAAAACCTGCAAATGCCCACGCTGCTGCTGATCGGCACGTCCGACAACACCGCCCTTGGCAAAGACGTCGCACCGCCAGCGGTCAAGGCCCAGCTCGGCAACTATGCCGTGCTGGGCAAGCAAGTCGCCAAGTTGATTCCCCATGCAACGCTGGTGGAATTCCCAGGCTTGGGGCATGCACCGCAGATGGAGGAACCGGCCCAGTTTCACAAAGCCCTGTTGCAGGGGCTGAACGCGCTCTAATCCAACCTTTTTCGAGGTGCTCGTGAATGTCGGTACAGATCGCAGTCATTGATGATTGGCAGAATGTGGCCAGTGGCGTGGTGGATTGGTCGGTCCTGCAGGCCGTGGGCAATGTGCACTTTCTGCACGATTACCCGGCAGATACTGCCACCATGATCGAGCGTTTGAAGGGCTTTGCGGTGATTTGCGTGATGCGCGAACGCTCGACCTTCGACAAAGCCCTGCTGCAAGGCCTGCCTGCGCTCAAATTGCTGGTGACCGGCGGCATGCGCAACGCGGCGATCGACATTCGTGCTGCCAAGGCCCTGGGCATCACGGTATGCGGCACCGACAGCTATAAACACGCGGCGCCGGAACTGACCTGGGCGTTGATCATGGCCTCCACCCGTAACGTGGTGGCCGAAGCCAACTCGTTGCGTGCTGGCCACTGGCAGGTTGGCCTCGGCGGCGACCTGTATGGCAAGACCCTGAGCATTCTCGGGCTCGGTAGCATTGGCCAGAAGGTCGCGCAATTCGCCCAGGTGTTCGGCATGCGCGTGATTGCCTGGAGCGAAAACCTTACGCCTGAGCGTGCCGCACAGTCAGGCGTTACGTGGGTCAGCAAGAGAGAGCTGTTTGAACAGGCCGACGTCCTCACCGTGCACCTGGTACTCAGCGACCGCAGTCGTGGTTTAGTGGATGCCGAGGCCCTGGGTTGGATGAAGCCCACTGCCCACTTGGTCAATACCGCACGTGGGCCGATTGTGGATGAGCAGGCGCTGGTGCATGCACTGGAAACCGGGCGCCTGGCGGGGGCGGCGCTGGATGTATACGCCGAGGAACCGTTGCCGGTGGAGCACCCGTTCCGCCGCTTGGCAAATGTGCTGGCCACGCCACACGTGGGGTATGTAAGCCAGCAGAATTACCGGCAGTTCTATTCTCAGATGATCGAAGATATCCACGCTTGGACAAACGGCCTGCCCATTCGCGTGCTGGGCTAACGCACCATTCAAGGGCAACCCTCTTGCAGTGAGCGGGCTTGCCCCGCGCTGGGGCGCGAAGCGGCCCCAAAACCGTCACACTGGGGTTTCACTGCAGCACCGCGCAAACTAGATTAGGAGCGCTGCGCACTCCGGCGCGGGAAAAGCCCGCTCACTACAACCCCCTCCCTTCGCGCAAAGCATATCGTTACAAGTATTTTGTCCTACAAAATTCTCGTATAAACCCTACAGGCTCTAGGATCTGTCCTAGACTGATGGCCGATGGGTCCGTTTCAAAACAAAAACCCCGCGAAAATAATCGAAACTTTCCAACTCTGCCGTAGGTCAGGTTGAGGGTAAGGCGTGCAAAAGCGGTTCATACCAGATGCCGTCTATCCAATCTTTTTAAGCTAACCGTGCAACTGGCATACGACTTGCCAGTTTTGTCATGCACTTATGCGCTTGGCCGCAGGATGCGGTCATCGGAGCTAGTGGCAGCGGGCCACTAGCCGGCCAACACGTGGAGATAACTATGAACAGTGCCGCTGCAAGTATTCAGGGAGAGCGTGTTAGTAAGCCAGTTGGCGGGTCGACCTCTTTAGTCGACCTCAACACGGCGCGGCCCGTCCCAAGCCACAATCCAAATCGTAAAAAGGTGCTGTTCGTCACGTCCGAATTTGCCGACCTTGTCAAAACCGGCGGGCTGGGCGATGTGTCTGCGGCGCTGCCCCGCGCCATGGCCCATCTGCACGATGTCCGGGTGCTGATCCCCGGTTACCCGCAGGTGATGGAAAGCGATAACCCGATCCACATCATTGGTGAGCTGGGTGGCCACGCCGCGTTGCCGCCGTGCAAGATCGGGCGCATGGACCTCAAGGACGGTCTGGTCATCTATGTATTGATCTGCCCCGAGCTTTACGAACGGGAAGGCACGCCCTACGGCGCCAACAACGGCCGTGACTGGCCGGACAACCATATTCGCTTCGCCCGCCTGGGCCTGGCCGCCGCTGACATGGCCGCCAACCTGGCGCAGATTCACTGGTGCCCGGACCTGGTGCACGCCCACGACTGGCCCGCTGGCCTTGCCCCGGCCTATATGCACTGGCGTGGGTCACGCACCCCGACGCTGTTCACCATCCACAACCTGGCCTACCAGGGCGTGATCAGCCTGGCCTCCACGCCAGAGTTGGGTATTCCCCCCCACGCCTTGCAACAGGAAGGCATGGAGTTCTACGGGAAGATGTCGTTCCTCAAGGCCGGCATGGCGTATTCCAGCCATATCACCACTGTGAGCGCGACCTACGCCCGGGAAATCACCACCCCGGAATTCGGCTGCGGGCTTGATGGCTTTTTGGCCAGCAAGACCCAGCAAGGTCTGCTCAGCGGCATTCCCAACGGGATCGAAGACAGCTGGGAAACCTCCACTGATCCGCACCTGACGCACAACTTCAATATCGGCGACTGGGAAGGCAAGGCAATCAACGCCGCCCAAGTGCGCAACCTGTTCGGTTTGAATGAATCGACCGGCCCGCTGTTCGCCGTCGTGTCGCGCCTGGTGTTCCAGAAAGGCCTCGACCTCACCGAGGCCGTTGCCAGCTTTATCGTCGAGCAAGGTGGGCAGATCGCGATCATCGGTCGCGGCGAGCCGGAAGAAGAGAATGCCATGCGTGAACTGGCGCTGCGCTTCCCTGGCCAAATCGGCGTGCGCATCGGTTTCAACGAGACGGATGCCCGACGCATGTTCGCCGGCAGCGATTTCTTGTTGATGCCGTCGCGCTACGAGCCCTGCGGTCTCAGCCAAATGTATGCCCAGCGCTTCGGTTCGCTGCCCGTCGCCCGTAACACCGGTGGCTTGGCCGACACCATCGAAAATGGCGTGACCGGGTTCCTGTTCAATGAATCCACCGTCGACAGCTACAAAGAAGCCTTGAACCGAGCGTTCAAGGTGTTTGCCTTCCCAGGCCTGCTCAATGCCATGCGCAGCCGGGCAATGACGCAGCCATTCAACTGGAGCCAGGCGGTGGAACCCTACGCCGAGCTCTACGAACAACTGGTGGCTAAGGCACTGGGGAAATCCGCTAAATAATCGAAGGAAGGTCTCTATAGATGCCGTTACGGACTCTGGAAACCTGGCCCCACGGCGCAATCATGCTGGACGCGCAACACACGCGTTTTGCCTTGTGGGCGCCAGACGCGTTTTATGTCAGCGTTGAATTGGAAGATGGCAAGTCCGTCGCCATGCTGCCTCAGGCAGATGGCTGGTTCGAAACAGAAATCAAGTGCCCCGCGGGCACGCGCTACCGCTACAACATCGATGGAGAAATGGATGTACCCGACCCGGCGTCCAGGGCTCAAGCCGAGGACGTACATGGTTGGAGCCTGGTAGTCGACCCGCTCGCCTATCAGTGGCGACACAGCGATTGGCAAGGCCGCCCGTGGCACGAAGCAGTGATCTACGAACTGCATGTCGGTGCACTGGGCGGTTACGCAGAAGTCGAGAAACACCTGCCACGCCTGGCTGAGCTGGGTGTCACCGCGATTGAATTGATGCCTTTGGCGCAATTTCCCGGCGAACGCAATTGGGGCTACGACGGGGTCCTGCCCTACGCGCCCCAAGCTTCCTACGGCACCCCCGAACAGCTCAAGCACCTGATCGACAGCGCCCACGAGCATGGCCTGGCGGTAATCCTTGACGTGGTCTACAACCACTTCGGGCCCGACGGCAACTACCTGGGGCAGTACGCCAAGGGTTTCTTCCAGGAAGACGTGCACACCCCATGGGGGGCGGGTATCGACTTCGATCGCCGTGAAGTGCGCGACTTCTTCCTGGATAACGCCTTGATGTGGCTGCTTGAATACCGCTTCGATGGGCTGCGCCTGGACGCGGTGCATGCCATCGACAATCCGGAGTTTCTCAAGGAGTTGGCGCACCGGGTTCGCGAGGAAGTGGACACGGGTCGGCACGTCTGGCTGACCCTGGAAAACGAGCTGAACCAGGCCGGCCTCCTGGAGTACGAGCACGACTTCGACGCGCAATGGAACGATGACTTCCACAACGTCATGCACGTCCTGCTGACGGGCGAGACGGACGCTTATTACAGCGACTTTGCCCACGAACCTACGGCCAAATTGGCCCGTTGCCTGAGCGAAGGTTTTATCTATCAGGGCCACACCACTCGGCATGGCCATGCGCGCGGTGAACCCAGCGGGCATCTGCCACCGGGCGCATTTGTGGCGTTCTTGCAGAACCACGACCAGATCGGCAACCGCGCTCTGGGCGAACGCCTGCACCAACTCTGCTCGCCCCAGGCGTTGGAGGCCGCGACCGCCCTGCTGTTGCTGTCGCCGATGATTCCGCTGATGTTCATGGGTGACGAGGTGAATGCCAGCGCGCCATTCCTGTTCTTCACCGACCACCACGGCGAGTTGGCCGAAGCGGTACGTGAAGGTCGGCGCAATGAGTTCGCTGACTTCGCGGCGTTCAAGGATCCGGAACGACGTGAACGCATTCCCGACCCCAACAACGCTTCCACCTTTCAACAATCGGCACCGTTGTTTACCGACACCCCCCACGCCCAGCTCTACCGCCAACTGCTGGGCCTGCGCCACCGTCACATCGTGCCGCACTTGCCGGGCAGCGTGACACTGGGCGCCGAGGTGTTGGCCGAGGGCGCCGTCACTGCCCGTTGGCGCTTGGGTAACGGCAGCGTGCTGCAGATTGACCTCAACCTGAGCGCCACGGCCCTGGATCATCCGGCGACAGCCCCCGTCCTTTTTGAAACGCATGCCGAGGCGGGCACTCACTTGCCGCCGTATAGCGCACGCGTCACCTTATCCCCTGCTGGAGAGCACCCTTGAGCGAAGCGAACCTGGAAATCCTCGCCAGCCGAGCGGGCCTGGCCGTCGATTGGATCGACGCAAACGGTCGCCCGCAACGTGTGAAAGCCGACGCCCTGCGCGCCGTTCTCAAAGGCCTGGGCCACCCCGCCGATAGCGATGCCGAGATCGACGCCAGCCTGTACGAACTGGAACAGGTGCAACAAAACAAACACCTGCCACCGTTGCTGACCATCGACAGCGGCGAAGGGCTGGACCTGGCGCGCTACTTTGAACCAGACACCCTGTGCCGGGTCAGCCTTGAAGAAGGCGAAACCCTGGAACTGCGGCTTGATGCCGACGCAGTGCTGCCGGGCATCATTGCACTCGGCTACCACCACGTGCAGATCGCCGGCCAAACGTTCACCCTGGCCGTCGCACCCACCCATTGCTACAGCGTGGCCGAAGCCGTCGACACACAACCCGCCCGCGCCTGGGGCGTGAGCGCGCAATTGTATTCCTTGCGGCGCCTGGGTGATGGCGGCTTTGGCGACACCCTGGCGCTGGAGCAACTGGCCCGCTCGGCCGCCGAACGCGGCGCCGACGCCCTGGCGATCAGTCCGATGCACGCGATGTTCAGCGCCGACACCGGTCGCTACAGCCCCTACTCGCCATCGAGTCGTTTGTTCCTCAACGGTTTGTACGCTTCGCCTGGCTGCATCCTGGGTGAACGCGAAGTGCGCAACGCCATCGAGGCCATCGGCCTGACGGATGAATTGCACGATCTGGAGCAGCACACCCTGATCGACTGGCCATCGGCCGCCAAGACCAAGCAGCGACTATTGCGTGCACTGTATGAAGACTTCCGCCACGGCCACCACCCACAACACGCCGATTTCCTGAGCTTCCGCCAGGCCGGTGGCGAGGCGCTGGAAAACCACTGCCGCTTCGAAGCCGTGCAAGCTGCTCGTGCCGCGAAGGGTGAAGCGCTCGACTGGCGCCACTGGCCGCAGGATTGGCGCACGCCCCAGAGCCCGGCTCTGGCTCAGTTCGCCGAAGAAAACAGCGATGAAATCGGCTACTTCGCTTTCAGCCAATGGCTGATCGCCCGTTGCCTTGAGCGCGCGCAGCAGGCCGCCCGAGGCAGCGGCATGGGCGTCGGTTTGATCGCCGACCTGGCCGTGGGCGCCGACGGCGGCGGCAGTCAGGCCTGGAGCCGCCAGGATGAGTTGCTCGCCAACCTGACCGTCGGCGCGCCGCCCGACATCCTCAACCGTGCCGGCCAGGGCTGGGGCATATCCGCGTTCTCACCTGAAGGCCTCAAGCGCCATGGTTTTCGCGCCTTCATCGAAATGCTGCGTGCCAACTTCGCCCATGCTGGCGGTTTGCGTATTGACCATGTGATGGGCCTGCAACGCCTGTGGGTAATCCCCATGGACGCCTCGCCCACGGACGGCGCCTACCTGTATTACCCGGTGGACGACCTGTTGCGCTTGCTGGCGTTGGAATCCCAGCGCCACCAGGCGATTGTGCTCGGTGAAGACCTCGGCACGGTGCCGGATGGCCTGCGCGAAAAACTCATCGCCCGCTCGATCCTGGGCATGCGCGTGTTGCTGTTCGAGCAAAACCACGAAGGCCAGTTCAGGCCGATCCTCGACTGGCCCGACAACGCGCTGGCCACCACCAGCACCCACGACTTGCCTACGCTCAACGGCTGGTGGCACAGCAGTGATATCGACTGGAACATCCAGCTCGGCCTTATCGATGCGCCGACTGTGGAGCAATGGAGCGAGCACCGCCTGCGCGAACGCCAGGCTCTGCGCAAGGCCTTGAGCCAGGACCCGCAGAATTTCGTCGACGAAATTCGCAATGAAACCGACCATATGATCGACGCCAGCGTGCGCTACCTCGGCCACACCCGCGCGCCGCTGGTCCTGCTGCCGTTGGAGGACGCCCTGGGCGTCGAAGAACAGCCCAACCTGCCCGGCACCACCGACACCCACCCCAACTGGCGCCGCCGCCTGCCGGGTGAGGCCTCCAGCCTGCTCGACAATGCCGGGGCCGCCCGCCGCCTCGAACTGTTGGCCGTCGCGCGCAACCAAGCCTATGAGCGTGACCGATGAAAGCACTGCCCCTGCGCGCCACCCAGCGCCTGCAATTCCATAAAGACTTTACCCTCGATGATGCGGTGCCCTTGGTGCCGTATTTTGCCCAATTGGGCATCAGTCATCTGTATGCCTCACCACTGCTAAGCGCCCGCGCCGGGTCCATGCATGGCTACGACGTCGTCGACCCCACCAGCGTCAACCCGGAACTGGGCGGCGAAGCGGCCTTGCGCCGCCTGGTCGCGGCGCTGCGTGAGCACAATATGGGGCTTATCCTCGATATCGTCTCCAACCACATGGCGGTGGGCGGCGCGGATAACCCTTGGTGGTTGGACCTGCTGGAGTGGGGTCGCCTGAGCCCCTACAGCGAGTTCTTCGATATTCAGTGGCATTCGCCCGACCCGTTGCTCAAGGGCCAACTGCTGATGCCATTCCTAGGCAGCGATTATGGCGAAGCCCTGCAGACCGGCGCGCTGACCTTGCGGTTCGACGCCCCCCACGGCGCGTTCTACGTCGAGCATTACGAACACCGCTTCCCGATCTGCCCAAAGGAATACGCAGCGATCCTGGGCACCGGTGAACTGCTCAAGCCCCTGGCGGAGCGCTTCACCGCCCTCGCCTATCAGGACGACGCCTACCATGAGGCTCAGTGGCTGAAGCAGGCCTTGGCCGAGCGTGCCACCGAGGTGTTGCCAGCCATTGAACAACGGCTGGCCGAGTTCGACGGACGCCAACCCGAGGGCTTCAACCGTCTGCATCAGTTGCTCGAACAACAGGCCTACCGCCTGGCCAGTTGGCGCACCGCAGCGGACGATATCAACTGGCGGCGCTTCTTCGATGTCAACGAACTCGGCGGCCTGCGCGTAGAACGCACGGCGGTGTTCGAAGCCACCCACGGTAAAATCTTTGACCTGATCAGCGAAGGCCTAGTAGATGGCCTGCGCATCGACCATATCGACGGCCTGGCCGACCCGCGTGGTTACTGCCGCAAGCTGCGCCGCCGCGTCGATTCGCTGTCGCCAGAGCGGCATCTGCCGATCTTTGTGGAAAAAATCCTCGGAGAAGGCGAAACCCTTCGTGAAGACTGGCAAGTGGACGGCACCACAGGCTACGAATTCATGAACCAGCTCTCGCTGCTGCAACATCACCCGGACGGCTTTGAGCCGCTGGCCGACTTGTGGACTCGCCACAGCGAACGGCCGTCGGCCTTCATCGAGGAAGCCCGACTGGCACGCCAGCAAATCCTCAATGGTTCACTCGGCGGCGACTTTGAAAGCGTGGCCCGCGCGCTGCTGCAAGTGGCGCGCGACGACGTGATGACCCGCGACCTGACCCTGGGCGCGATCCGCCGCGCCTTGCAGGAACTGATCGTGCACTTCCCGGTGTACCGCACCTACATCAGTGCCCGTGGGCGCAGCGCCGCCGACGACAAGGTATTCCAGCAAGCCATGGAGGGCGCTCGCACGACCTTGGGCGAAGGCGACTGGCCGGTACTCGAGCACCTGGAGAAATGGCTGGGTGGCCAGCCGTGGCGCAATCGCCCGGTAGGCCGTGAACGCAAGATCCTCAAACATGCCTGCGTGCGCTTCCAGCAACTGACCTCGCCCGCGGCCGCCAAGGCGGTGGAAGACACTGCGTTCTATCGTTCGGCGGTATTGCTATCGCGCAATGACGTGGGCTTCAGCACCGAGCAGTTCAGCGCGCCGTTGGCCGACTTTCATGCGGTAAACGGGCAACGCTTGCAGCGCTTCCCCGACAACCTGCTGGCCACCGCCACCCACGACCACAAGCGCGGCGAAGACACGCGCGCGCGCCTGGCGGTGCTCAGCGAATGCGCGCCGTGGTACGTCGAGCAAGTAGAGCACTGGCGCAGCCTCGCCGCCCCGTTGCGTACCGATGCAAACACGCCGTCAGCCGGCGATGAATTGATCCTCTATCAGGCATTGCTGGGCAGTTGGCCGCTGGACATTGCCTCCAACTTCGAGGGTTACCAGCAGCGCCTGTGGCAGTGGCAACAAAAAGCCCTGCGTGAAGCTAAGTTGCAGAGCAGCTGGAGCGCGCCCAACGAGGCCTATGAACAAGGCGTCGAGGCATTCCTGTCGCGGCTGTTGCTCAGCGATGAAGGCCACCCATTGCGCACCGCTATCGGTAACGCCGCCCAGGCGATTGCCCCGGCCGGCGCCTTGAATGGCCTGGCGCAATCCTTGCTTCGCATCACTGTGCCGGGTGTGCCGGACCTGTACCAGGGCGATGAGTTCTGGGACTTCAGCCTGGTAGACCCGGACAACCGCCGCCCAGTGGATTTCAATGCACGGCAACACGCATTGGATACACCACCGGACATTGGCGAACTGCTGTTCAACTGGCGCGACGGGCGTATCAAACAGGCGCTGATTGCTCAGGTGCTGGCCGTGCGCAAGGCCCATCCCGAGCTGTTCCGCAGCGCCACCTACACACCGCTGGACGTGGTGGGCAAGCACGCTGAACGGGTGGTCGCGTTCTGTCGTGAACACCAGGGCAAACGCCTGCTGGTGGTGGTGCCACGCTGGCCGCATCGCTTGCTTGAAAACGGTGTGCATCCCCAGATCAATGCGCAGGTTTGGGGCGATACGCGGGTGAAATTACCGTTCGCCGCGACAACCCAAAACTGGAAGGGACTTTTTCATACAGGCGCAGTCACACCAGACAAGGAGCTGTTGGTTAGCACTGCCCTGGGGGATTTCCCGGTCAATGTCTTTATCAATCCTGATGATCAAGAAAGCTGAAAATTTTCTGCGAGGAGCATTGTGATGAGTACTGAAGACAAACGCATACGCGAGCTGGCGCATCAGATCTGGGAGTCCGAAGGCAAACCCCACGGTGAAGATGCGCGGCACTGGGAAATGGCGCGCAAGCTGGCGGAAGCCGAGGCCTTGACGCCAAGCAAGCCAAAGGCGGGGGCCAAACCCAAGGCAAGCGCGCCTAAACCGTCGCCAAAGGCCAAGCCTTCGGCACCTGCGGCCAGCAAGCCAGCACCAGCGGCCGCTAAAAAGCCGCCGGCGCCGAAGAAGCCCAAGTCTTGACCTCACACCGCTTGCCGACGCCGTCGGCAAGCGGTGATTTCTTATTCCAAATTGTCAGCTGAAATCTCGTCAGCACGGCCGCGTTCGGCCTGAAAAAAGACCCTGCAGGAGCAACACAATGAGCAAACCCGATAAAACCTCACCGACGCCGGACAGCGAACCGTCGCGGATTCGTGAAGGTTTGCCCTTCCCGCTTGGCGCGACCTGGGATGGTCTGGGCGTCAACTTTGCACTGTTCTCAGCAAATGCCACGAAGGTTGAGCTGTGCCTGTTCGATGACACCGGTGAGATTGAGTTGGAGCGTATTGAACTACCGGAATACACCGACGAAATCTTCCACGGTTACCTGCCCGACGCCCACCCTGGGCTGATTTACGGCTACCGTGTCTACGGTGCATACGACCCGGCCAACGGCCACCGCTTCAACCACAACAAATTACTGATCGACCCCTATGCCAAACAGTTGGTGGGCGAACTCAAATGGTCGGAGGCGCTGTTCGGCTATACCATCGGCCACCCCGACGACGACCTTAGCTTCGACGAACGCGACAGTGCGCCCTTCGTGCCCAAATGTAAGGTCATCGACCCGGCGCACACCTGGGGCAACGACCAGCCGGTGCGTGTGCCGTGGGACCGTACGATCATTTATGAAACCCACTTGCGCGGCATCAGCATGCGCCACCCTTCCGTGGGCGAATCCGTGCGCGGCACCTGCGCCGGTCTCATGGAAGACGATGTACTCAAGCACATCCGCCAGTTGGGCATTTCCTCCGTCGAATTGCTGCCGGTACACGCATTCGTCAACGACCAGCATCTGCTGGAAAAAGGCATGACCAATTACTGGGGCTACAACAGCATCGCGTTTTTCGCCCCGGACCCGCGCTACCTGGCCAGCGGCAAAATCGCCGAGTTCAAGGAGATGGTCGCGCACCTGCATGAACAGAAGCTCGAGGTGATCCTCGATGTGGTCTACAACCACACCGCCGAAGGCAACGAACGCGGCCCGACCCTGTCCATGCGTGGCATCGACAACGCCTCGTACTACCGCCTGATGCCGGATGACAAACGTTTCTACATCAACGATTCCGGCACCGGTAACACCTTGGACCTGAGCCACCCTTGCGTGCTGCAGATGGTCACTGACTCGCTACGTTATTGGGCGACGGAAATGCACGTCGACGGTTTCCGCTTTGACCTGGCGACCATCCTCGGGCGCTATCGCGACGGTTTCGACGAGCGCCACAGCTTCCTCGTGGCCTGCCGCCAGGACCCGGTGCTGCGCCAGCTGAAAATGATCGCCGAGCCTTGGGACTGCGGCCCTGGTGGCTACCAAGTGGGCAATTTCCCGCCGGGCTGGGTGGAATGGAATGACCGCTTCCGCGACACCGTGCGCGCGTTCTGGAAAGGTGATGACGGCCAGTTGGCGGATTTCGCTGCGCGCATGACCGCCTCGGGTGAGATGTTCAATCATCGTGGCCGCCGCCCTTACAGCTCGGTGAATTTCATCACCGCGCACGATGGTTTCACCTTGCACGATCTGGTGTCCTACAACGACAAACACAACGAAGCCAACGACGAGAACAACCAGGACGGTAGCAACAATAACCTTTCGTGGAACCACGGCGTAGAAGGCCCCACCGAAGATCCGGAGATCAACGCACTGCGCCTGCGCCAGATGCGTAACTTCTTCGCAACGCTGCTGTTGTCCCAAGGCACGCCGATGCTCGTGGCCGGTGACGAATTTGCCCGCACCCAACACGGCAACAATAATGCCTACTGCCAAGACAGCGAGATCGGCTGGGTCAACTGGGACTTGGACGACGACGGCAAGGCGCTGCTCAAATTTGTGAAACGCCTGATCAAGCTGCGCCTGACCTACCCGATCCTGCGTCGTGGACGCTTCCTGGTGGGCGATTACAACGAAGATATCGGCGTGAAGGACGTGACCTGGCTATCGCCAGATGGCACCGAGATGACCACCGAACAGTGGCAAGACAGCCACGGCCGTTGCCTCGGCATGTTGATGGATGGCCGCGCCCAGGAAACCGGGATTCGCCGTGCCGGCGCCGATGCGACCTTGCTGCTGGTGGTCAACGCCCACCACGACATGGTCAATTTCCGCCTGCCGCCAGTGCCAGAGGGTGAGTTCTGGTCCTGCATGCTCGACACCAACGAGCCCGCGGTGCGTGGTCAGGAACGTTTCGACTTTGAACATGAATACGCGGTGACCGGCCGCTCGTTGCTACTGTTTGAGCTGCAGCACGAAGACGAGGTGTGAGATGGCGTTGCATGGACTCCTTCAAGGCTACCGGGGCTATGCGGACACGCAAGCCCTGGGCGCCGCCCTGAAGGCGCTTCAGGAGGAAGGCCTGGACCAACTGCCCTTGCCGGGCAGCGGGCAGACGTTGGAACGGTTCAGCCGCTTGGCGCAGGTGGCAGGTCACGACCTACGCCTGTGCAAGCTGTTTGAAGGCCATACCGATGCCCTGGCAATCATCGCCGAGCTCAACAGCCCCTTGCCGCCCTTGGGCAGTACGTGGGGCATGTGGGCGGCCGAGCCCCCCACGGCCAAGGTGCATGTGCGCAAAGAGGGCCAACGCCTGCTGGTGCAAGGGCGTAAAGCCTGGTGCTCCGGCGCGGCGGTGGTCAGCCATGGGTTGTTGACGGCCTGGGACGAAGAAGATCGCCAGCAGTTGGTGGCGGTGCACATGGACCAGCCCGGCATCACCGTGACTGACCAGGGCTGGAATGCCGTGGGCATGGCGGCCACCGGCAGTGTGGAAGTCGTGTTTGATGGGGCGTGGGGGCTTGCCGTGGGCAGCCCCGGTGATTACCTCACCCGCCCCGGCTTCTGGCAGGGCGGCATCGGCATCGCAGCCTGCTGGTACGGCGCGGCGCAACGCCTGGCGGAAGTCTTGCACGAACACTGCAATAAACGCCCTGAACCGCATGCCCTCGCCCATCTCGGCGCCGTCGACAGTGCATTGAACAGTGCCGCCTGCGTGCTGCGCGCCAGTGCCGAACACCTCGACCGAGAACCGCAGGCTGACGCCAGGGCGTTGGCCCAACAGACGCGTGCCTGCATCGAAGACACCGTTGAGCAAGTGATTCGCCACCTTGGCCGCGCCGTCGGTGCGGGTCCGTATTGCAAGGACCCGCACTTCGCCCAGTTGATGGCGGACCTGCCGGTGTATGTGCGCCAAAGCCATGCCGAGCGCGACTTGGCCGGTCTTGGCGAACTGGCCGCGGGCGCGCCCACAGGAAGGTGGCAGCTATGAAAGCCAATCCGATTGTTGGCCAGGGTACGCCGCTGCATCACTGGCAGGCGTCGCCGAAAATGGCCGAGTTGCCACAGATCAGCGTCGAGCAGTTGGTGCCTGAAGGCCATCGTGCAGTGATCATTGCCCCGCATCCGGATGACGAAGTGCTGGGTTGCGGCGGGCTGATGCAGGGGTTGGCGGCGCTGGGCCGGCCAATACAGTTGATTTCAGTCACCGATGGCAGCGCCAGTCATCCCGGTTCGCAACGTTGGCCGGTCGAGCGCTTGAGCGTGGTGCGCCCCCAGGAGTCAGCACAGGCCCTGCATCGTCTCGGCCTGCCTGCCCACAGCTTGAAATGGCTGCGCGCGGGCTTTAGCGACAGCAAGGTCGCGGCGCGCGAGGATGAACTCGCTGCGTTTATCCAGCGTTACCTCAAACCCAACGATGTAGTGTTCACCACTTGGCGTGAAGACGGCCATTGCGACCATGAGGCCGTTGGCCGTGCCAGCGCCAAGGCATCCGAAGCCGTGGGCGCAACCCTGTATGAGGTACCGGTGTGGACCTGGCACTGGGCAACCCCCGAAAACAGCCTGGTGCCCTGGCACCGCGCGCGCAAGATTGCGCTGAGCTGCGAAGCCGTCGCCCGCAAGCGCCATGCCATCCATGCCTTCGCCAGCCAGCTGGAAGGTGACCCGCAGGTAGGCCTCGCGCCAGTGCTCGCGCCCTATGTGGTGGAGCGCTTGTTGCAGCCCTTTGAAGTGGTGTTCGTATGAGTGTGGCCACGCCTTACTTCGACCAATTGTTCGCCGAGAACGACGATCCCTGGTCCTTTCGCCAGCGCTGGTACGAGCGACGCAAACGCGCACTGACCCTGGCGATACTCACGCGGCCGCGCTATGCCTCGGTGTTCGAGCCCGGTTGCGCGAATGGCGAGCTGAGCTTCGAGCTGGCGCCACGTTGCGACCGCCTGCTGTGTTGCGACACCGCCGCCGCCGCCGTGGCGCTGGCGGGTAGCCGGCTGTTGGGTTTCCCGCATGCGCAGGTGCAGCAAAGCCGCTTGCCGGACCATTGGCCCACCGGCCAGTTCGATCTGATCGTATTGAGCGAGCTGTGCTACTACCTCGATGCAAACGACCTGAGCGAGTTGATTGATCGCGCCCGCGCGTCGCTTACCGACGACGGCCAGGTGCTGGCCTGCCATTGGCGCCCGCCTATCGAAGGTAGCCCGCAGACTGCCGAGCAGGTGCACGCGCTGCTCGAGCAGCGCCTGGATATGCCGCGGATCGCAAGCCATCACGAACACGACTTTCTTCTTGATCTATGGAGCCGCGATGGCACCTCGGTCGCCACCCTTGAGGGCTTGCGATGATCGGTATTCTGATCCCGGTACATAACGAAGAGGCGTTGCTGGGCGACTGCCTTGAAGCGGCGCTGATCGCGGCTGGCCACCCCGGATTGATGGGCGAAACAGTCACTATTCTGGTCGTGCTCGACAGTTGCAGCGATGGCAGTGCCGCCATTGCCCAGGCCTACCCGGTGCAGTACCTCGAAGCCCAGGCGCGCAATGTGGGGCATGTGCGCGGCGTTGGCGCGCGCCACCTGCTCAATCAGGGCGCGCGCTGGATCTCCTGCACGGACGCCGACAGCCGGGTTGCCCCGGACTGGCTGGTGGCGCAGCTGGCGCTGGGGGTGGATGCGGTGTGCGGCACTGTCACGGTGGACGCTTGGAGCGAAGATTTCGACCCCGCGGCACAAATTCGTTATCTGCAAGGTTATGAGGCCCGTGACGGTCATCGGCATATCCACGGTGCCAACCTGGGCGTGAGCGCTGGCGCTTATGTGCGTGCCGGCGGTTTCGAACCGCTGCCGTGCCATGAAGATGTCCAATTGGTGCGCAACCTTGAGCGGTGCGGCGCCTCCATTGCCTGGAGCCATACGCCGCAAGTGATCACCAGTGCGCGCCTGCACGCCCGCGCAAAAGGCGGGTTTGGCGATTATTTGAAGAGTTTGATGCACGCCACTTAAAAAACGGCGTTACTGAATGTAAAAGCGACCAATCCTTGTCTATGCTGAGGACGCCTTGCTGGTATTCCACGGTTGGAGTGCCATGCAGCCACTGCGGCGGAGCCTGTGGTGGATAGAAGAGAGTCGTCCCGTCAACGGGCACGACCCACAGCATCAATCGACAAGGATGTAACACCCCATGAAGCTTGCCTCTTTAAGCGACGGCCGTTGCGGTACGGCGCAAATCTGGAACAGCGCCCCGCAACTGGCGCAAATCCTTCCGATCACCGCGTCCTCACTGGTACCCGCTGGCGCGCGCGTGGTCATCATCGCCCCGCATCCCGGCGACGAAGTGCTGGCCTGTGGCGGCTTGCTGCAGTTGCTCAGCACCCTGGAACACCCCCTGCAACTGATCTCCCTCACCGACGGCAGTGCCAGCCACCCGGGGTCCAACATATGGCCGGCGAGCCGCTTGAGCGTGGTGCGCCCGCAGGAAAGTGTCGAAGCCCTACGCCGCCTGGGTATGCCGTTGCACAGCCTGAAGTGGATACGTGGCGGGTTCTGCGATACCGCCCTCGCCGCCCGGGAAGCACAGCTGAGCCAGTTCATCGCGCGTTACCTGCAACCGGGCGACGTGGTGTTCAGCACCTGGCGCAATGACGGCAACGCCGACCATGACGCAGTCGGCCGTGCCAGCGCCAAGGCATGCAGCCTGGTAGGCGCGCAGTTGCATGAATTGCCGATCTGGGCCTGGCACTGGCCCGCCCGAGAAGGGGCGATCATCCCCTGGCAACGGGCGCGCAAAGTGCGTCTGGACAGCTGGAGCGTGGCGCGCAAACTCCATGCCGTCCACGCCTACGCCAGCCAGTTGGCCGGCGATCCGGAAATCGACCTGGCCCCCATGATGGCCCAGGTGCTGCTGGAGCGTATGCGCGAGCCTTACGAGATCGTGCTGTCGTAAAACCTCACCTGTCCTAGTGTGTTTGATGGGTGTGAGGGCGGTATTGCAGGCTGCTACGCCACGTTCGACCGCAACGCCAAAAGCCTGGAGGACACGGATCACGTGGCGATCACCGTGTTCAACTGGTGACGCCAACGGCGCTCCGCGCCCGGCGACTGCGCCAAGCGCTTTGCCGGCAAGTAGGCGTTCCGCCTGATCAATGACGGCGTGGGTCACAACCTGCCGCAGGAGGCGCCCGAGGCGTTTGCCAAGGCCGTCATTGATGCGGATCACCTGCGACCGATTGTGTCCCCTTCATCCAACTAGCACCCTTGAATCGCGAAAACGGGTAAGCGATCCCCAGCCAGATAAACCAGGCCGGCATCACGTACAGCGCCAGGCGTGTATCCGGCCGCAACGCCACAGGTCGCTCTTGATGACACTGATCTCGCCATCCTCGCCCTGCGGCAGGAAGACGCCAGTATTTACAACGCTCAACTCAGCGAGCGTTTATCCCTGAGCCTCACGACCTGCTGGCGGCGACGCAACCCCCTGGAAGAAGAAGGCGTGATTCCGGCTGGCCATTCCCAAGCGCGACTGAGCAGCCGCACCTGGGGCCCGTTTGGAGATTGATAGCTAAACGCCCCATCCGCCACATGTGAAAAATTCGTTAACTAATTATCCCTAAAGGCTTTTTCCTTCCGACTCAATCTGCGAGACTGATACGAATAATTATCAACATCGTTATTATTCGCCACGGATGGCATTCGGGGAGGTTCAGTTCCATGCCTGTGCAACAACACGGCGGTAAAGGTTTTTCACCCAGTTTGATGGCGTTGGCTGTCTGTCTTGCGAGCGCCCAAGCGGCCTTTGCCGCGGACACTGAAACGCCGACAACCACGCTTGAGCTGGGCGCCACGCAAATCTCCGGGGAGCAGCAGCTTGGCGAAACCACCGAAGGCACGCAGTCCTACACCACTGGCGCGATGAAAACGGCGACCAAGCTGCCATTGACCATGCGTGAGACCCCGCAGGCTGTCACCGTTATCACGCGTCAACGTATGGACGACCAGGCGATGACCAGCATCAACGACGTGGTCAATGCCACTCCCGGGTTGTTCCTGAACTACTCCAGCGGGCCTGGGCGGCAGTCCTACACCTCGCGCGGGTTTGACATCGACAACCTCATGTATGACGGCATCCCCAGCGGCTATAACGGCACAACGGTGGGCGCTCAGCCGAACCTGGCGATGTTTGATCGTGTCGAGGTTGTGCGCGGTGCCACCGGCTTGGTAACTGGCGCGGGCAACCCTTCGGCCGCGATCAACCTGGTCCGTAAGCGCCCACTGGACGAGCAGAAAGTCACCCTGACCGGCGCCGCCGGCAGTTGGGATGACTACCGCGGCGAGCTCGACGCTTCCAGCCCGCTCAATGACAGTGGCACTTGGCGCGGGCGGGTGGTGACCTCATACCGCGACGCCAACAGTTTCATCGATAAATCCGAGGACACTCACGGCCTGTTCTATGCCGTCACCGAAGCCGACTTGAGCGAAGACACCACCCTCACCCTCGGTTTCTCAAACCAGAAGGACAAGACCAATTACTTCTGGGGCTCTTCGATGGTCGGCCAGGATGGCCATCACTTGGACCTGCCGCGCTCGTACAACCCCGGCACCGACTGGGAGAACAAGGATCAGGAGATCAACACAGTGTTCGCCGAGCTGCGTCAGCGCCTGGCCAACGACTGGAAGCTTCAGGTCAACGCCAACTACGCCGAGCAGAACGCGTTGTTTTCTGGCTCCTACCAGTCACGCTGGGTCAACAACACGCTGGCCCGCACGGTCTACCAGGCCGCCTACGACGAAAACCAGGCCGGCGTTGACGCCTTTGCCAGCGGCCCGTTTCAGGCATTTGGGCGCACCCATGAACTGGTGGTAGGCGCCAGCCGCCGCATCTACGACATGACCACCCACAATTACAGTCCGTACAACACCAACTGGCCGCTCACGGCTGCCAAGCCGGACTTTGTGCACACGACCAATGACCGCACCGTCACCACCCAGGACGGTCTCTACGTCACCACACGCCTGAGCCTGGCCGACCCATTGAAGCTGATCCTCGGCGGACGTTTGGATTGGTATGACTACGATGCCCATGGCAGCGACACCGGCGACTACAAGGTGACCCGCAACCTCACCCGTTATGCAGGCCTGATCTACGACCTGGACGATCACCACTCGGTCTACGTCAGCTACAGCGACATCTTCACGCCACAGCGCGACAAAGATACTTCAGGCAACCCACTCAAGCCGATCGTCGGCAAGAACTATGAGGTGGGGATCAAGGGCGAATACCTGGGTGGCGCGCTGAATGCGAGCCTGGCGCTGTTTCGCGTCGACCAGGAAAACCGAGCAGTGGGCGTGACCGTGGCAAACTGCCCACAAGCCTCCTGCTCTGAAGCCTCCGGCGAGATTCGCAGCCAGGGTATCGACGTCGAACTGCAAGGCGCGTTGACCGAGAATTGGCAGGTCGGCGGTGGCTACACCTACGCGCGTACACACACCATCAAGGACGAAGCGAACCCGCAGAAGGTCAACAAGCAGTTCGACACTGATACGCCGGAGCATCTGTTCAAGCTGACCACCCGCTACAACTTCCAGGGCCCACTGGAAAAACTCCGCGTGGGTGGCAACATCTCTTGGCAGAGCCGCATGTACAACGACCTTAAGCTGACTGATGGCAGCTACTACCGCCTTGAACAAGGCGCTTACGCCGTCACCGACCTGATGGCCGGCTACAAGGTCAACGATCACCTTGACCTGCAACTCAACGCCAACAACATCTTCGACCGACGCTACTACACAACCATTGCCAACTCGGTGAGCTACGGCGGTGACGCCTACGGCAACCCGCGTAACATGACGCTGACGGCCAAGTACAGCTTCTAATCATCGACGCATCTTCGGCTACCCGACTGGGTAGCCGTCTCTAAAGTTCCTCTCGATGATGCCGATATGCGTTTGGCAAAACTCAATCCAATAAAAAACAAAAACACCCCACTTGCTCCACCCTGCCCCCGTTTTGTTCCAACCAAACCATATGGAGTCAGTGTGAATGCACACCCGCGCGCGTTTTTTCGAGCACTACCGTAAAGCCGACCGCATCATGCTGGCGTTGATCTGGCTGATGTTTTTTTTCTCCCTGGGCCTGGCGTTCTGGCACGACACATTGATGCAGGCCGTGATCGTGGGCGGCGGCACCGGCGTGGTGCTCACTGCGCTTTATCGAGCCCTTGGCACCTGATCGACGGCGTCGCCCGCGACTCCCACGGCCTCGGCCAACTCGGCCAGGAACTGGCAGACGCCAGCGGCACTCTGGAAAAAGGCGCGCGGCATCAGTTGGCAGAAATCACCCAATTGGCCTCACGCCTCAACGCACGCACGAGACCGTGCAAGGACAGGCCACTCAAACCGAACACATCGGCACCGTACTGGAATTCATCAGCAGCATCGCTAACCAAACCAACCTCCTCGCCCTCAATGCCGCCATCGAAGCCGCCCGCGCCGGCGAGCAAGGTCGTGGCTTCGCCGTGGTCACCGACGAAGTCCGCAGCCTGGCGCAGAGCACAACGGATGATGTGGAGATGTTGGCGAGGAGCAGTGAACGGTTACCGCCGATTGCGGTGAGGTTGGATGCGTTGGGGAGGCGGTTTCATCAATGAGCCGTGCGAGCGCAGATGTGCGCCCACTTGGTGACAGCGATTCGACGGCAAAGCCAAAGCCTGAACTCACTATTTAAACGGCCTCCTTGCCCCTTCGCGTTAAACAGGCTACAAATCCCACCACCCAGTTGTACGACAACCTAAAAATAAATAGCCATCCGCGACGATGGCGTCCATTGCTCGAGTTCCCCATGACTGCCCCTGCCCAAGCCACACCCGCCCTATTCTCCCGCCCCATCGCCGTGTTGATTCTGCTCTGCATGGGTTGCGCCTTCGCAGGCAACCACATCGCCGCTCGCGTAGCTTTTGATGACGGCGCCGGGGTGTTGCTGGCCATTGTGCTGCGCTCGGGCGGCACTTTGTTGGTACTGGCCGCGTTAGTGCTGTGGCAGCGTCAAAGCCTGCGCCTGCCGCCCGGTGCATGGCGTTGGCAAGTACTGCTGGGCCTACTTATTGCGGCGCAAAGCCTGTGCCTGTATTCCGCCGTAGCCCGCGTACCCGTAGCGGTGGCGCTGTTGGTGGGCAATGTTTTCCCTATTTTGCTGGCGCTGCTCACCTGGGCATTTGGCGGCCCAAGACCCACTGCTCGCACCGCCTTGCTGATGGGCTTGATTCTGGTGGGGCTGGTGTTTGTCCTCGACGTACCAGGCCGCCTCTCAAGCAATACAGACATCGGCCCGCACTGGCTACTCGGCATAACCCTCGCCTTCTGCGCCGCGTTTGTATTCGCCTGCGCGCTGTGGATCACCGATCACAAGTTGTCCCAGGTACGTGGTTCCGTGCGCAGCCTGCTGACGATCTTTATCGTGTTCAGCAGCGTCAACCTCGCCGGCCTGAGTGGTGCCCTTCCAGGCGGCCTGAACTTGCCGGCAACGGGTACCGGTTGGCTGGCGCTCGCGACGCTGGTCGTGCTCTATGGCACCGGTTTTATCGTGCTGTTCATTTCCGTCCCCCGCCTGGATATGCCGCGCAATGCGCCGGTGATGAACATCGAGCCGCTGGCGACGCTGCTGATGGGCTGGATCGTGCTCGATCAAATGCTCAGCGCCGGGCAGTTGGCCGGCGGTGTCATCGTGGTGACGGGGATTGTGCTGCTGACTTATCCCAGATCACCTCGGCCTGCGCGCGAGCCACACTCATCCAGCCCCGCCCATCGATAGCCCCTCGCCTCACCTGGCCCAATTCCTGCCTCCATAAGCCCATAGAGTCGCTACTGACTACGCGGACGACTCTTTTGGGCCCCGCGGCCCAACCGCCTCCCCCGATAATCGATCATCCCCGATCATTCCGAGGCCCTCCCCCATGACGAGCCCATCCACCGAACAGGTCAGCCCCCAAACCCTGCGAAAGGTCATCATCGCCGCCGGCATCGGTAACTTCGTCGAGTGGTTTGACTTCGCCGTCTACGGCTTCCTCGCCACCACCATCGCCCAACAATTTTTCCCCAGCGGCAACGCCAGCGCCGCGCTGCTGAAAACCTTCGCCGTATTCGCCGTTGCGTTCGCTTTCCGGCCCTTGGGCGGGATTTTCTTCGGCATGCTCGGTGATCGGATTGGCCGCAAACGCACGCTGGCCATGACAATCATGCTGATGGCCGGCGCCACCACTTTGATCGGCCTGCTCCCTACGTACGCGGCCATCGGCGTCGCGGCGCCGATTCTTTTGTCGCTGATCCGCTGCGCCCAAGGTTTCTCAGCCGGGGGCGAATACGCCGGAGCCTGTGCCTACCTGATGGAGCACGCGCCCAGTGACAAACGCGCCTGGTACGGCAGCTTCGTGCCGGTCTCGACGTTTTCCGCCTTCGCCGCCGCAGCTGTGGTGGCTTACGCCCTTGAGACGTCATTATCCGTCGAGGCGATGGGCAGTTGGGGCTGGCGCCTGCCGTTCCTGATCGCCGCACCGCTGGGCCTGGTAGGGCTTTACTTGCGCTGGAAGCTGGATGAAACGCCAGCCTTCCAGGCCGTTAAGCAAGAGCACGCAGTCGCCCACTCCCCGCTCAAGGAAACCTTGCGCAACCATGGTGCGGCGATCTGCTGCCTGGGCGCTTTTGTGTCGCTGACGGCGCTGTCGTTTTATATGTTCACCACCTACTTCGCGACGTACCTGCAAGTGGCGGGTGGGCTGACTCGGGCGGCGGCGTTGCTGGTGTCGCTGATTGCGTTGATCTTCGCGGCGGCGATCTGCCCGCTGGCGGGGTTGTATTCAGATCGAGTCGGGCGCCGGGTCACGGTGATGACGGCGTGTGCATTGCTGATCGTGGTGGTGTTTCCGTCGTTCCTGATGGCCAGTTCGGGTTCGTTTGCGGCGTCTATTGTCGGGGTGATGTTGCTGGCGGTGGGCGCAGTTTTGTGTGGTGTGGTCACGGCGGCGTTGCTGTCGGAGACTTTTCCGACGCGCACGCGGTACACCGCCTCGGCGATCACTTATAACGTGGCTTATACGATCTTCGGCGGAACCGCGCCGCTGATGGCGACATGGTTGATCAGCACTACGGGGAGCAATCTGTCACCGGCGTTTTATCTGATTGCGGTGGCGTTGCTGGCGTTGGCGGGCGGGTTGGCGCTGCCGGAGACATCGAGGATTTCGTTGCATGACGTGGGGTCGGAGGAGAAGGACGCGGCGCCTTTGCTTTCGCGTTAGGTTCAAGAACAACGGCGCGGAGCTGCGAAAACGGTGTGTCAGGCGACGAAGTGGCTGGCGATACCGCCGCCTTCGCAGCCTCGCCGGGGCTCGACGGCTCCGACCCTTGATCGGCGTCGCAGCTGAAATTTCGCTCGCCGCTACAACCGAAATCCAACCAACACGATTCGCGCTGAACACGGGTATGATCCAGCCTAAGCCCGCCCGATTGGACCCTCGCTCATGCCCGCATCCCAAACTCGCCCTTCTCCAGCACCTTTGCTCAACCCTGGCGAAACCGTCGTGTTGTTTGACGGTGTGTGCAAGCTGTGCAACGGTTGGGCCAGGTTCCTGATTCGTCATGACCACCCGCGCCGTATTCGATTGGCGGCAGTGCAATCCCCCGAGGGGCAGGCGTTGCTGGCCTGGGCGGGATTGCCACTGGATCAGTTCGACACCCTGGCGGTGATTCGCGACCACCACTATTGGGTGCGTTCGGACGCGGTGTTCGAAATCATCGCGCAACTGCCTGCCGTGTGGCGTCCAATTCTGCTGTTGCGCGGCATCCCGCGGGGGCTTCGGGATTGGGCTTACGATCGCATCGCACGCAATCGCTATCGACTCTTCGGCAAGTACAACACCTGCCTGTTACCGGATCCCGATCATGAGCAGCGTTTTTTGAAGAGACCGTTATGAACGCCCTGGTGCGCATCAACTGGATCGCCCGAGGCGGCCTGGCGTTTATGTTCGCCTATCATGGGCTGGTGCCGAAGCTGTTGTGGCTGAGCGACGGCGAGCGGACGATGTTTCAGGCGCACGGGATCGAGCAAGTGCAGTTATTCGCAACGCTGGCGGGGGTTGGCGAGATTGCGCTGGCGTTATGGATCGTGCTTTCACCACGCAATCCCTGGCCGATCGCGGTGGCGGCGACGGCACTGATTGGGTTGCTGGTGGATGTGGCGGTGGTCAGCCCGGCGCTGCTAAGGGAGGCGTTTAACCCTATGTCACTTAACGTGGCCGGGCTGGCGCTGTGTGCAGTGGCTTGGAATATCCGTCTGAAAAACGCACGGCCAGGCTCAGGTTCGCCGGATCGTTGATGGCCGCCATGTATTCGTCGACGCTTATCTCACCGACGCACGGCCGCGCGCCGGGTTCGGGTACATTGCCCTGGGCGAGTTTGATAGCCAGCGCAACGGCGGCGCAGCTGGGAATTTCCGGGCCTTTGTCGTTCAAGGCCGTCAGTTGCACCGCCAGTGACAACGGTTGACCCTCAGCACCCAGGCCCCGCACATCGATGTACATTGCACTTTTGCCATCACCCAAACGTTCGAACCAGGTACCCAGCCGATGCAGCCGTGCGGCCCAGGTGGCAGGGTCACGCACAATCCCCAGCCGCAGTGCCTGGGCCAGCAAGTAGTTGGCGACGCCTCCCAGTTTGAGTCCCGCGCCCGCCTTGAAGCTCAAGGTATGGGCACCATAGCGGCTGGCGAAAATATCCATGTCGGGCACGTCCACATTAGCCAGCACCCGTGTGCCTAGCTGTGGCAGCTTGCGCAGCGTCAGGTCTTGCCAGCCCAACACTTCATGCACCTGGCCGTTCCTGAGCTGCTTGATCGGCTTGCCCGCATAGGCGAGCACACCTTCGACCGTCGACAAGCCCGGCATCTTGGCCGAAGAGGAAATGCCATGCTCGATCGAGTCGATGCGCGTGAAGCGATACCGGTACTGATCGATGATCGCCGACGAGAGCGTCGGCACTGAACTGCAACCCGTGAGAATGGCGACGCCCGCCTGCTTGGCCTGTGCATCCAGCACGTCCACGCCATTGACGAACGTGCGGCAGTCAGACAGGTCACAGTAGTTCACGCCCGCCTCGATGCAACTCAGGGCGACGGCATAGGACTGCCCCTGAAACGGGCCACCGGTATGGACCACCAACCCGATGTTCTGAGACTGCAGGACGCCAGCGAAACCGGCCCCCATGGCATCGCCGCACCAGCCTTCGCACACACTGCCCAACGGTGCGTTCAACTCATCAAGTTTGCGTTGCAACTTATGGGGATCACGCCCCGAGAGCACCAGTTCAATGCCCGGCGCTACGGCCAAATGCCGGCATACAATGCTGCCGAAGTTACCGTAGCCACCGATCACCATCACCCTGAGTGCCATTCCATTCTTCCCTGAACTATTAATCGTGCGCGGCTGAGGCGGCTAAAGATACTCGATTTCTTGAGCGCCCCACTACGAACCTTTATGCAGACGGTTGAGCACTGCTTCAAACGCCTCTCTCCATGCCGGCGTCGCGCCGTTATTCCTGAGTACCTCCAACCCAGCCGCAGTAAAAGTCCCTGGCGTAGCAATGGCGCCACCCAACGCTTGCAGGCTGGCCTGCGGCGTGTGCCGGGCGCTGGCCAGGCAGTCTTGCATGTTGCCCATCACAAGCTGCGCAGCCTGCTCTTTCGACAAGCCCTTATCGGTAAACCATTGCTGCAGATCGCTCAGGAAGAAGTAGAACCAACCATTCATGCAAGCCGCAACGGTGGCCAGTTCGAACGCAGCTTCGTCGTCGAGCACTATCAACGAACCCAGCGTGCCCAGCAGCGTTTCATGAGGCTCACCGCCTGGCGTGACCACCACCGTGGACTGATTGATCTGGGCCGCATATGAGAGCATTGCGCGCACGGAATGCGTCTGTGGGAAGCAGCGTTGTAACTCGCTGCGCTTCAAACCGGCCACCAACGACACCAGCGTTTGCTGGGGTTTGAGCTGTATTTCATTGGACAGCTGCTCGACCACCTCCGGGCGCACACCGAGGAATAACAGGTCCGCCTCATCAACGACCTGTTGATTGTCGGCCATCACCTCACACGCGCACTGACGGCTGAGTTGCTGTGCACGTTCGTGATTGCGCGGAGAAAGCAGCACTCGCCCGGTAAACCCGCCACGGCGCAGCCCGATCACAACCTTCTCCGTCAGCTCACCCACACCCAGGATTCCAATCTTCAGCACTGTGTTTCCTCCCTTATCTCAAGCCGATAATGGCGCAGGTTCGAAGCATCATAGGCACATTTGGCGAACCCGGTTTCGCCCAGGGTAAAAGCTCAAGCGACACTCATGAAGGTGTGCGAGTACGTTACACTCGCTGGCTTAAACAGCAGCCATGGAGGCAAGCATGAGTGTTCGCGGTCAAGATCGGCAAATCGACAACATCGAGTTCAATGTGGGCGACATTGCACGCAGCAAAGCGTTCTACGCCAGCGCGTTTGGCTGGACATTCGTCGACTACGGCCCTACCTACACTGAATTCAGCGATGGCCGCCTTACCGGTGGCTTCACCACCGGCGAACCGGTTCGACCGGGTGGTCCTTTAATCATTTTGTACACCGACGACCTCGATGCCGCGCAACAGCGGCTCAAAGCCCTGGGCGCTGTAATTACCCGCGCGACATTTTCGTTCCCCGGTGGAAGCAGGTTCCATTTCACCGATCCTGATGGTTATGAACTGGCTGTCTGGAGTGTTCAACCTCACCGCTGAATAAGCCTAATGAAATGGAAGTCACCTGATGTTCGAACGTAGCAAACTGGTTCCAGAGTTAATGGTCACTGACCTGGAAAGCAGCCTGGCCTTTTGGGTGTCCTGCCTGGGATTTGAAGTGGTTTATCAACGCCCAGAAGACGGGTTCGCTTACCTCGACCTGAACGGTGCGCAAGTCATGCTTGAGCAGGCCGTCCCGGATGCAGGCCAATGGCTGACTGCCCCGTTGAGTAAGCCGTTTGGAAGAGGCATCAACCTGCAGATTGACGTTGTGGCTGTGGCCCCCATCATCCAGAAACTGGGTCAGGCTGGATTTCCACTCTTTCGAGCATGCAAAGACACCTGGTATCGGGCGAACAACGTAGAAGTCGGCCAGCGCGAATTAATCGTCCAGGATCCCGATGGCTATCTTGTAAGGTTGGTCGAGCGTTTGGGTGAACGGCCGGCGGGTTCAGCTTGAAGCAGGCACAGGCGAGCGTCCGCTCAGCCGCACATGCCAGGTGGGCGAATAAGCACCCTTCATAGTAGGGTGGCGGCCACCAACCATCATCGGCATTCCCGCCAGCAAGGCAAGCAAAGCCATCAACCAATCGCCCAAGGTGTTTGACGAGCATGTCATCCCTGCGGGTAAACCCTTCATTGCCGGGTTCGCCATGGGCGGCTCGCAAATGTCCTGCTTTCCCGCACCCGTCACGCTCATCCCCGAGCCCGGCAAGGACTATGAAATGGAACTTCAAATGTTGAAAATCAGCACGTTCAAGGCCGGTTGCGTGATTGCCGTGCGCCAACTCTCGGCGCAGGGCGATACCACCGTTGAAACGCCGCTGAGACCGCAGGTGTGTGCCAAGACGCCGTCGGGATGGTACACCGTCAGCCCAGCACCTTTGCCCTGAAATACCAGAGCAGGACGGCATAGTCGGCCTGCTTATCGGGTAGCTCCCTGAGCTCGAAACCAGCGTGTATTCATGGAGGAAAAAATGCGGATTTACATCACAGGCGCTTCGTGTGCAGGCGTGACGACTTTGGGTCAGAACCTCGCCACGCGGCTTGATGTAAGGCAGGTCGATGTCGATGATTATTACTGGATGCCCACAGACCCTCCCTTCACGACCAAGCGGCCTCCCGCTGATCGCGTGTCATTGATGCAGCAAGCACTCGGTAAAGACGATTGGGTGTTGAGCGGTTCATGCATGGGCTGGGGAGATGCGCTCATCGCTGATGCGGAGCTGATTGTCTTCGTTGTCACACCTACACTCGTTCGCCCCTTGAACGGCTGGCCGCACGTGAGAAGGAGAACTTTGGCGGTCGGATAGCGCGAGGTGGTGACATGTATCAGATACATGAGGCTTTTCGGGAATGGGCTTCGCAGTATGATGATCCGAACTTTTCAGGACGCAACCGAGCGTGGCACGAGGCGTGGTTATCCCGGCAGGTGGCCTCGGTGTTGCGGGTTGACGGGATGAGCAGTGCTGAACGGATGGCGGAGGATGTCGTGCAGGCGGTGTCGCGCATGTCGCGATAGCTTAACGCTCTGAATCCGTTAACCCACATTGCCCCATCCACTGTTGGGACTTTTCAAGCAAGCTTTCTGTGAGAGCTGATTCTACTGAATAGAAACTGGAGCACTCGGGATGCAATTTCAGCCTGCAACTACGGATATCCCTTTAGTTACTCTTGTTGGAACTGAACCCGGTGATTTCGAAACACTTGTCGCTATTCGGATTGAAGCCATGCGTGAAAGCCTTGAGCGCATTGGTCGCTTCGATCCCGTGCGGGCCCGCGAGCGTTTTCGCGAAGGCTTTTCTTCCGAGTCCACTCGCTGCATTGAAGTTTCCGGCGAGCGAGTAGGTTTCGTCGTCATCAAGCCGCTTATCGACGGATTATTGCTTGATCATCTGTACATCAAGCCGAGCGCACAAGGCGCGGGCATAGGTTCCGTTGTCCTCAGTCAAATCTTCGTGGAAGCGGATGCCGCAGGAATGGCATTGCGGGTAGGGGCTCTCAGAGAAAGCGAGTCAAATCGTTTTTATACGCGTCATGGCTTCCAGTTTGTCGAAAGTACCGAATTCGACAACTACTATGTTCGTCACCCTGCCCAAGGCAACTCGGCGGCCGAGATCTGAGCCAGAGCCACCTGACCTGATGGATGGCATCGGCCAACGTTTGCGTGCCGAGGTGTCAACTACAGAAGAGACACCGGCACGCCATAGCTGAGTTGATCCGCGCGCGTTGGTTTCATCGCAGACTCAACGCGCGCATTGTCCAACAGCCCCCTACCCCCTTATCCTCACACCTCCCCGCCCACGCGATCCCGGAGCCGCCATGGACCTCGCCACTCTCGCCCTTTTCCTGCCCGCCTGCTTCGCCTTGAACATGGCGCCCGGCCCGAACAACTTACTGTCTGTGAGCAACGCCACGCGCTACGGCTACCGCACTTCGTGCCTGGCGGGTATCGGTCGGCTGCTGGCCTTTGCTGGGATGATCGCCCTCGCCTCGGCGGGTTTGGCGGTGGTGCTGCAAACGTCGGAGTTGTTGTTTTATGGGATCAAGTTTTTGGGCGCGGCGTATCTGTTTTATCTGGCATATCAGTTGTGGCGGGCGAATCCCGAGGCGCAAGAGCAATCGCCTACCGCCAAGGTGGGATTGTGGGCGTTGGCGCGTCAGGAGTTTTTAGTCGCAGCGGGCAATCCGAAAGCCATCTTGATCTTCACCGCGTTCCTGCCGCAATTCGTCGTGCCCGGCGAGCCGATCACTCCGAAATTCGCCCTCCTGGGCGTGATGTTCCTGGTGCTGGAATGGATCGCCATCAGTGCCTACGCCTATATCGGCCTGCATATGCGGCGCTGGTTTGCGGAGCCTCGGGGCAAGCGAATGTTTAATCGGTGCTGCGCGGGGTTGCTGTCAGCGGCGGCGACGGTGTTGTTGATGGCGCGCAGGGCTTAAATCACCTTAAATTTTCCGTGGCGTCCGACCATGACCCGCAAAAATACCCTTTGTCTCTGGTACAACGGCACCGCCCTTCATCGCCGCGATTGAAGCGGCGGTGGCCGCAGGTTAAGGCAGCACCTCAAGCATGGCCTTGGCCGCCAGCGCGTGGACTGTGCGGGTGGGGTGCCATTCGTCCCAGTAATAGTGGCCGTCGGGGTTGGTGCACAGCGGTTTCACTTCTGGGTAGGTGGCTTGGCACGGCGTGTCCAGGTCCTTGAAGCCGTTGGCGGCGGGATTGGCGCGCAGTTTGTCGCTGAAGGCCAAGTGGTCGAAATAGCTGACCTTTGCCGCGCCGATCTGCGCCAGCGCCGCCGGGAGTTTTTGCGCCAGCAACTGCTGGTATTTTTTCGCATTATCGACCTGGTTGCCCTGCACCACGGCGGGTACATGGCTGAGGTCAGTAGTCCCAACTACCATCACGTGCCTGGCGCCCGCCGCTACCAATTGCTCTGTGGCACTGCGAATGTTGGCCAAGCTGGATTCACTCAGCGCTTCAATGGTTTCAGGGTGGGAGAAATCGGCCCATTCGAAAAAATCGTTGGCCGAGATGAAGATGAAATACAGCGCCTTGGGGTCGGCTTTGTGCGACTTGGCGGCCTGCAAGTGCTCGGCGACCTGGCCCAGAACGCCCGTATCCTGGGACGGCATCATCCACGTGTAGTAGTTGCCGTGGCCACTTTTGGCCCCCCCTACCGCGTAGTCGGTCAGGGGTATGTTCAGTGCGTCGGCCAAGCCTTCGACGGCGGTCGGCCCATTGCTCCAGCGTCCCTTCCAATACAGCGGCCCTGGCAGCGCTTGGGCATCCTTGACCTTTTGCGTTGCGAGTCGAGTGGTGAGCGCTTCGCCCGCGCCATTGTCGGAATAGCTGTCGCCAAAGGCATACAGATGATCGTAGCTCGTGGCGCCCAAGGCGGTCGAGGCAGATAGAGCCAGCAGAGCAGCCAGGCACGCGCGTCGTATAATCGAAGTTCTCCCAGAATGTCTGGATAGACTAGCGGCCCGCTGCAAATGCAGTAAAACGATTGCGACCCGCACCTATCCGGCGGCGGCCATGCAAGCACTGTACAGATGCCGTTTGGCTCGTTAGGCTTTCACCTTGTAGCATCCGGCTACAGATTCAGCGCTCCCCGCCGTTACCCTTAAACCCGAATGGACTCAACGAGGCTCTCGTGCGCTTTATCACTCCTCTTTTGCTGATCGGTGGCATCGCCACCCTGGCCGGTTGTGCCAACCAGAAAACCCAAGTCGACCGCATGCTCGCCGACACTCTCGCCCAGCCCCTGGTTGAAAACAGCATCGTGCGCGAAGGCGACCTGCTGAGCTTCGAGCTGCTGATGCCGGACGGCCCGAGTGGTCTGCGACGCACCATGCAATTCGAGGCGGCCTGTTCATCGCCGCAACTGCATTTGCTGTACCTGGACGGCTCGCAACGGATCTACCCCGCCAGTGCAGGCCGCTACAGCGCGGCGCGCAAATTATCGCCGCAATTGCGCGCGACCTTGGCCGCCAACCAGACATTCGTGCGCGCCTGTGCCGAAACGCCTAAGCCAGACTGGCGCCTGATGCAGAGCAACGAGCGTGACAACCAGGTATTGATCGACGCCAACAGCATCAAGACCGTGAATGGCGAAACACGCTTCTGGGCTGCTTTCGACGAGCCAGCGGTGCTCAACGATATGCCCTACAACGCCCCCTATGCGCAGAAACGCGAGCACTTTGCGGTGTCGTGCACGGACGGTACCTATAAGGCGCTGGCCGGCTACGACATGGACGCCGACAACCGCGTCAGTGATGGCCGCGTCGACAGTTTCCCCACGCCACAGAAAATCGCCGGCAGCAATGCCGACTATGTGCAGTTGTTCAATAAGGTGTGCGTCAACCCGCAGAAGATTGCCGCGCTGCCGGCGTTCAAACCACGCCTGAAGGCGCCGGTGACCATCGCACTGACCTCGGTACAACCTCAGGTGCTGGCCGCAATCACGCCGTTGAACCTGGACAAGCCCGCCCGTGCCTTCAAATACGTGCACATGACCGGCACGTCGACCTTTAAGGGCGAGACCACCAACAGCCAGAGTACGGACTTCATCAGCCAGGATGCGGCAAGCGGACAACTGGCCATCGCCACCCGCGGGCAAGGCTATGAAAGCCACACGGTGAGCTGGCGCAACCTCATCCCGCTGGTGGCGAAAAACACCTACAGTTCCTCGGGCATGGCAGAAAGCGAAACGCTGACGCAGTTGAGCTTCACCGGCAACTGGAAATCCCTGCCGGTGGGCGACACCGTGATTTATCAAACAACGCGCTCCAGCCTCAATAGCCTCATTGGCAGCCGCACCAAAGTCCAGATTACCCGCTGCGTAGTTGAACGCGAACTGCAGGCCAGCGAGCTCAACCCTGGCCTGCTCGGGGCGGCCAAGGCCCTTAAGTGCAGCTTCGATAACGATGAATACAACCGGGTGAACCACCTGTACTACCTGACCGACTACGCCTACTTCTACGAGTCGAGCACGGACAAAAACGCGTTCTACTATTCCGACACGCGTATCGATAAATTCGAATAAACGCCGTTGACACACTCTGCAATATTCCATAAAGATGGAGGCCTTATTCAGGGTGTGTCAGCCAATGTCCGCAATGTCCTCCGTTAACCTTTCCGCCACTGGCTCCATTGCCAAGGCGCAAGGTTGCGTTGCGCACGCCCTCAAATCGAAGAAACAGTCGCTCATGTGACCGGGGCGCGCTGTCCCGTCAGATGAGCTGACAGGGCATTGAGCGCGACGGTCTTCCTCCCTTGCACAATTCCCTCTGCCCTTCTGACGGTGACTCAAGCGGTCAATCATCAGGAGAAAGTGCATGTCATCGTTTCAAGGTATCTGGGTCCCCGTGGTCACGCCGTTCCATGACGGTGCCATCGACTTTATCGGCCTGCGCCGGCTGGTCAGCCACCTGCTGGAAAAGCACGTGGCCGGGATCATGGTATGCACCACCACCGGGGAAGCCGCATCGCTGAGCCGCCAGGAACAACTCGCGGTGCTGGATGCGGTGTTGCAGTTGGTGCCGGCGCACCGCGTAGTCATGGGCTTGGCAGGCAACAACCAGATCGAGTTACTGCAATTCCAGCGTGAAATCCTGCAACGGCCGATCGCCGGTTTGCTGGTGCCGGCGCCAAGTTACATCCGCCCGTCCCAGGCCGGCCTGGTGGCCTTCTTCCACTCAGTGGCCGATGCGTCCAGCGTGCCGATCATTCTCTATGACATTCCCTATCGCACCGGCGCAACTTTCGAGCAGGCCACCTTGCTGACTATCGTCACCCACCCGCGGATCGTCGCGATCAAGGACTGCGGCGGCAACCTGGGCAATACCCTGGCGCTGCTGGCCAGCGGTGAGGTGGATGTGTTGTGTGGGGAAGATGTGCAGATGTTCAACGCGCTGTGCCTCGGCGCTACCGGGGCTATTGCGGCCTCGGCACATAGACAGACTGAAGAGTTTGTGGCTTTGTGCCAGCAGGTACGGGACAACCAACTGGCCGAGGCGCGGGCGACGTTCTTTGGGTTGCTGCCACTGATCAACACGATGTTCATGGAGCCCAACCCGGCACCGGTTAAAGCGGCGTTGGCCTTGGAGGGCTTGATCGGCAGCGAGTTGCGGGCGCCGATGCAAACGGCCGGGGCTGACGTGATAGCACGCTTGCAGCAGCTGCAGAACCGGGCCGGCTGATGCGCTAAAAACAGACCGCCAGCGGACCGTCCGGTTGCGACCGGACCGATCCCGGCCTATCGTCGAACGCAGGCTGTGCCTCTTGCTGTCCAACCCCTCCGTATCCCGGTGACGACATGCCCTCGCTTCCTCGCCCCGCTGTCCTCCAGCTTATCGGCAACACGCCGCTGGTTCGGGTCAGCGGGTTCGACAAGGTGCGCCAACGCAGCGCCGGGCACCGCTTCAGCTTTGTCGACCTGAGTGATTTTTTGGCGTTTGAGGCCAGCTTGCAGGACGACACGCGCATGGTCTGGGTCGAGACCCAACCCCCTGCTGAGCCTCACCGACCTTACCCGGGCCTGGCGTCCCATCCGCAGCATGAGCTGGCACGAAAACAGATGCGTGGGTTTGGCGCAGGCCCTGGCAAAAATCTAACAGCAGAAACCGATCACATGTGGGAGCTGGCTCCCACAGGCGTTTGCGTCAGGCTGAGGTGATCTTGGCCCGCGCCGAATGCAGCTTCTTGTAACTCTCGATTAGGCGCTGATGCCGCTCCAACCCTTCCAGCTTCATACTGGTCGGCGTCAGGCCATAGAACCGCACATCGCCCTTCACCGAACCAATCACCGCGTCCATCCGCTCATTGCCAAACATGCGGCGGAAGTTGGCTTCGTAATCCGCCCGTTCCAGGTCGTCGTCCAGTTCCATCTCCAGCACCGCATTCATCGCTTGATAGAACAGGCCACGCTCAGCGGTGTTGTCGTTGTACTGCAGGAACATCTCCACGCACTCTTTGGCTTCCTCGTGTTGCTGCAAGGCGAGGAAGATCAGCAGTTTCAACTCCAGAATGGTCAACTGACCCCAGGCGGTGTTGTCGTCGAACTCGATGCCGATAAGGGTGGTGATATCGGTGTAGTCGTCCAGCTCGCTTTCGATCAGACGCTCGACCAACGCTTGCAGCTCTTCCTCATTGAGGCTGTGCAGGTTGAGGATATCCGCGCGGAAAAACAGCGCCTTATTGGTGTTGTCCCAGATCAGGTCATCCACCGGGTAGATTTCCGAGTAGTCCGGCACCAGGATGCGGCACGCGGTGGCGCCGAGGTGCTCGTACACCGCCATGTAGGTTTCTTTACCCATGCTTTCAAGGATGCCGAACAGCGTCGCGGCTTCCTGGGCATTCGAGTCTTCGCCCTCGCCGGAGAAATCCCACTCAACGAACTCGTAGTCCGACTGGGCACTGAAGAAGCGCCACGACACTACGCCGCTGGAGTCGATGAAGTGCTCGACGAAGTTGTTCGGCTCGGTCACCGCCTGGCCTTCGAAGGTCGGCTGCGGCAGATCATTCAGACCCTCGAAACTGCGGCCTTGCAGCAGTTCGGTGAGGCTGCGTTCCAGTGCCACTTCCAGACTCGGGTGCGCGCCGAAGGAGGCGAAGACGCCGCCGGTGCGTGGGTTCATCAGGGTCACGCACATCACCGGGAATTCACCGCCCAGGGACGCATCTTTCACCAATACCGGGAAACCTTGGGCTTCGAGTCCCTGGATACCGGCGAGGATGCCAGGGTACTTGGCCAGCACCTCGGCCGGTACGTCCGGCAAGGCGAACTCACCTTCGATGATTTCACGCTTCACCGCGCGCTCGAAAATCTCCGACAAGCATTGCACCTGGGCTTCGGCCAAGGTGTTGCCGGCACTCATACCGTTGCTGAGGTAAAGGTTTTCGATCAGGTTGGACGGGAAGTACACCACCTCACCGTCGGACTGGCGCACGAATGGCAGCGAAACAATCCCGCGCGCTTCGTTGCCGGAGTTGGTATCGAACAGGTGCGAGCCACGCAGTTCGCCATCGCGGTTGTAAACCTTGAGGCAGTAAGCGTCGAGGATTTCGCTTGGCAGCGCGTCCTTGGGACCTGGCTGGAACCAACGCTCATCCGGGTAATGCACGAACGCTGCATTCGCCAGCTCTTCACCCCAGAACTGGTCGTTGTAGAAGAAGTTGCAGTTGAGCCGCTCGATAAACTCGCCCAACGCCGACGCCAAGGCGCCCTCTTTGGTCGCCCCCTTGCCGTTGGTGAAGCACATCGGCGAATGCGCATCGCGAATGTGCAGCGACCAGACGTTGGGCACGATATTGCGCCACGAAGCGATTTCGATCTTCATGCCCAAGCCGGCGAGAATGCCGGACATGTTGGCGATGGTCTGCTCCAGTGGCAGGTCTTTGCCGGCGATGTAGGTGCCGCCCTCGGCCGTAGAACCTGGCATTAACAACGCCTGGGCATCAGCGTCCAGGTTCTCGACTTCTTCGATGACGAACTCAGGCCCGGCCTGCACCACTTTTTTAACCGTGCAACGGTCGATGGAGCGCAGGATGCCCTGGCGGTCCTTGTCGGAGATATCCGCCGGCAACTCGACCTGGATCTTGAAGATCTGGTTGTAGCGGTTTTCCGGGTCGACGATGTTGTTCTGCGACAGGCGAATATTGTCCGTGGGGATATTGCGTGTTTCGCAGTACAACTTGACGAAGTACGCCGCGCACAACGCCGACGACGCCAGGAAGTAATCGAACGGCCCCGGTGCCGAGCCATCGCCTTTGTAGCGAATGGGCTGGTCGGCAATCACCGTGAAGTCATCGAACTTGGCTTCAAGCCGGAGGTTGTCGAGAAAGTTGACCTTGATTTCCATGGGGGCACACCAGAATAACGGCTAAACAAAAATGGCCGCCATTATGAGGGGTTTCATCTGCAAGTTTCAGGCTTTTGACCAGTGGCTGGCGAATTAGCCAACGTGTATTAACCTTTTTGCAGTTGGCGCCGATGGACTGAAGGCAACCAGGGAGTAGTCTGAATGCGCAATAACCAGCCTGTAACACAACGCGAGATTTCCCTCGCGCCGCAACAAAAACTCATCTCCGCCACGGATGTGCGCGGCGTCATCACTTACTGTAACGACGCCTTTGTCGAGATCAGCGGCTTTGAACGCGCCGACCTGATCGGCGCGCCGCAGAACATCGTACGTCACCCTGATGTGCCCCCCGCGGTTTTTGCGCACATGTGGAGCGCGCTCAAACAAGGCCAGCCGTGGATGGGCATCGTCAAGAATCGCTCGAAAAATGGTGACCACTATTGGGTCAACGCTTATGTCACGGCGATTTTTGAAGACAATAAGGTTGTCGGCTTCGAGTCAGTGCGGGTCAAGCCCAGCGACGACGAAATCCGCCGGGCCCAGGCCCTGTATCAGCGTATCAGCCGGGGCAAACCGGGCGTGCCACGCCAGGATGCCTGGCTGCCGGCCGCCGTCAGCTGCGTGCCTTACGTGGCAACCGGACTGGCTGGCAGCCTCGCTGGATTATTCCTCAGCGCACCGCTGGCCATTGCGGTGGCCGTCGCCGTCGCCGTGCCGGTCGGTATGCTTTGCTCACGCTGGCGCCAAGGCAGCACCTTGCGCCTGCTGCAAGGTGTCGAACCCTCGACTTCGGATGCGTTGATCGCGCAGATGTACAGCGACGCCCGGGGGCCACAGGCACGCTTGGAAACAGCGTTCCTCAGCCAGAGCGCGCGCCTGAAAACCTGCCTCACCCGCCTGCAGGACAGCGCTGAACAACTAAGTGCCCTGGCCGGGCAATCCGATCAGTTGGCCACTGCCAGTTCCAACGGCCTGGACCGCCAGCGTGTCGAAACCGAACAAGTCTCCGCCGCCGTCAACCAGATGGCCGCGACCACTCAAGAAGTCGCCAGCCACGTACAGCGCACTGCGGATGCCACCCAGCAAGCCAACGTGCTGACCGGACGCGGTCGTGAGGTGGCGCGGGATACCCGTGAAGCCATCGAGCGCCTGTCCACTGTCGTCGCCGAGACTGGCGTCACCGTGGCGCAATTGGCTCGGGACAGCGACGAAATCGGCAGCGTGGTGGATGTGATCAAAGGCATCGCCGACCAGACCAACCTGCTGGCGCTCAACGCGGCTATCGAAGCGGCCCGCGCGGGTGAAATGGGCCGCGGCTTTGCCGTAGTCGCCGACGAAGTGCGCCAACTGGCGCAACGCACCTCCCAATCCACCACCCAGATCCACGGGCTGATTACCCAGTTGCAGGTGTCCTCCAACAACGCCGTGAACAGCATGGCAAACGGTCAACGCCAAGCGCAGGAAGGCGTCGCTTGGGTGCTCGAAGCTGACCAGGCTCTGGTAGGCATCAGCGAAGCGGTGTCCCATATCACCGACATGACCACCCAGATCGCCGCCGCCACCGAAGAACAGAGCGCGGTCGCCGAGGAGATCAGCCGCAACATCACCACCATCGCCGAACTGGCTGACCAGACCTCGATACAAGCCCATCAATCCACAGACCTGAGCAAGGAGCTGACGAGTACCGCATCCACCCAATATGCGTTGGTTGAGCGGTTCAATCGCTGATCAGCAGTCATCCAGCACCCGTCATCGAAACGACGACGGGTGCACGCCGCAGATATTTTTCGACGAATTCAGCGCTATGTCCTAACCTTGCATAGCGCCTCGACGGATCATACCGTTGGTTGCTGAAATCATGGATGAGAGAAGGACCAGCCGTAGCGGAAACGGGTCGTTGTCCCCAGTGGTAGCACAGCTCGTTGTGTGCAGGGCGAAACTTGGCCTATCACCGCAATCCTCCCCTGAATGACCCCCTCCGCATTATGGCTTCGGCTTCGGCGAATAATCATTCCGACTCTCTCATTTAAAGGAATTTACCCATGAGCGATACACTAACGCCCGCCGCAGATGATCAACCCTTCGTACCCGATGGTCCCCCCCTGACCTCTCGCGGCGGCAGCCAATCCCCTCCGGATGACGAGTGGCTCAACCTTGAGCTGGAATATATCGACGACGACGGTAAAGTCAGGAAAGGCCATGCTTACTTTGTTGGTACCAATCCGACGTGGAGCTTCTACGACTACATCAGCGCAACCGCGTCCAACGGTCCGAAAGCCAAGTTCAAGAAAGTCTCCAACGATGGCAACTTCTTAGTCCTTGAGACTCAGGACGGCAACTATCTGTCCTGCCGAGCGGCCCCTCGCTGGTGGGTTTACCGCTCCTCGGCCTACCCGTTAGGCTGGGAGATTGTTGACGGGAAGTTGTACACCAACTATCACGACGGCGCCGTGGGTACAGTTCACCAGCGTAATGGTGCACCGGATGCCTATTACTTGCGCGTGAATGGTGGAAATACGCTGACAAACTGCAAATGGGTCAAGGCCGACAATTGACCGCTCTGTAGCCGGCAAAGGTGCCCGTTTACCGGTCACCTTTGCCGGCGTCAACGTTCCCCCTCACCGGGCCCCTGCCACCCCGTATGGGCGTGCGTGAGTTGACGCCTGACCACGCTCAGCTCGGAGGGAAAAGCGTTCTCCGGCCGCCCGCGAACCGCTGAAGAAATTGCTGTTTATGCTGACGGAATGGCTGATATGTTTCAGGCCTACGTAATCGCGCTACCCAGCAACTGGAGAGCCACGGCGTACTCTCCCTGGAACTGCCCGGTTTCAGCCAATCGCACTTGATGAGCGATCAACTGCCCCACCTGTTTGTCACCACTGACGACGCCGCCGGCGTACTGCTCGGCGGCCCAGCTCCAGACTTCCCTACCCGCCTCGACGACATGCCGCTGTCACCGGTACACCTGGTGCCGGTGGTGCTGATCACGGCTGCGGTTGGAGTATGTGCGTACCGGCGGGCGCGCGGCGCGGGAGGATCTGGTGGCACGGTTGCAGGCGGCAGGGGTTGGGCATGTCAACAGCGTATATCGGGAGAGTGTGGTCTAGCCTCGTGAGCCGCCTGGGAGATCACCCGCTGATGAAAGCGGATGTTGAGTCGAGAATCTAAAGACGGGAGCGCCCGGCCCGATATTCCTCTTGCGTTATCTCATCGCCGAAGCGGAGCGCTTCATTAAACAGGCGATTGTCGTGAGGGACTGGCTGGCTACTTTCGGGATCGCCGAAAAACCGCACAAACACGCGTTTTGAACGATGATCCCAGCGAAACATGACGTCTTCGTAAGGATAGGCTACGAAGATATCTTCTGTTTCGAATCGTTTGCCTTTACTTAATCCCATTAAGGCTTCCTACCGTGGCGTAGTTTGTCATCTGGCTCGCCACCGAGCCCATGGAAATGCGCGCCGTTAAACTGCGCGTACGCCATTGCGATGCACGTGTATAGGTGAAATGGAATCACTGCGTCGACACGTGGGAACCTACCCGCCGACTCATCTGTAGTTTGGCAACATTGCACCGTCAACTGAGCCGCGCACTAGCCCCTCTACATATGAAACTGCTTCACGAGCCTATTCAATTCGACCGCGAGTTTGGTCAGTTCAGACGTTGCAATAGCGGTCTGACTTGAACCCTCTGAAGCTTGACTTGATAGATCTCGGATGCTGATCAGGCTGCGATCCACCTCCCTGGCAACCTGAGCCTGCTCTTCCGATGCAGTTGCGATCAAAACATTGCGCTCGGTGATATTATCGATAGAGTCGGTGATTTCCACCAAAGCAGTACCGGCGCCTTGAGCTGTGTCAAGCGTTCTCTGAGCTTGGGCGTTGGTGTGGGTCATTGCCGAAACAGCCGCTCCAGTGCCTTTCTGAATCGAGCTGATCATCTGTTCAATCTCACTGGTCGACTGCTGCGTACGATGAGCCAAAGCCCTTACTTCATCCGCCACTACCGCGAAGCCTCGACCTGCCTCACCGGCACGAGCAGCTTCGATAGCAGCGTTCAATGCAAGAAGATTGGTCTGCTCGGCGATAGCCCGTATCACATCCAGAACCTTGCTGATGTCGGTCGCCATCACGGCGAGCCCTTGTACTTCTTGGGAAGCGTCTTCAACATTTGCGACCATTAAGCTGATGGCCTGAACGGTCTCATCTACGCGTGCACGACCTGCCAATGCGGCGGAGTTGGATCGATTGGCTGCTTCGGAGGCTGCTGAGGCATTTCTAGCCACTTCTTCTACGGCTGCGCTCATCTCGGTGACGGCAGTAGCGGCCATCTCGACCTCGTTATTTTGGCGCAGCATGCCTTTATTAGCATCCTCAGTGACGGCATGCATTTCTTCAGAAGTAGACGCTAACTGGCTGGACGAATCAGATATCAAAGAAAGCGTATTTCGCAGTCCCTGTTGCATGGCCTTCAAAGCCTGCATGAGCCTGGCAACTTCGTCGCTTCCTTGCACCTCAATGACCTCGCTGAGATCGTTTTTGGCAATACGCTCAGCGATGGCCAGTGACTGGCTGACCGGGCTAGTCACGCTGCGGGTATACATCAGAGCGAGAGTAATGGCAGCCAATGTGCCGACCAAGATAAAGCACCCAACAATAATTTTGGCCTGGTCGTAGATGAGAGTAGCTTCCTCGCCTGCTTTTTTAGCTTTGTTGGTGTTCAGTTCAATAAGTTTTTTTATATCCCGCTCCACAGTGTCTGCCGATTGCTTCATTGCTTCGTTAGACAATTTCACAGCGTCATCAAGACTGCCAGAAGAAATAAATGACAGGTATTGATCTTGTACTTTTTGGTAAGCGGCATAGCTTAGAGACAATTCACCGAAAACCTGTTTTCCCATAGCGGTGACTATGTACGGCTCAAGCGTCGAAAGTGTTTCTTGGACGCTTGCGCGGGCTTTACTTACGTCCTCAAGTGCTTGAGTTTTACGATTTTCCGGCTCGACAGGATTACGCAACCGCGCGTTGCTACCTCTAATACTTATAAAATCCCGGTCAATCGTTCCCAGCAAAGAGATGCTAGGCACTACGTTGGTTTCTACGAACTTTTCAGAAGCGTTCAAACTTGCCATCTGGTTAAGGGCGATGAGCCCCAACGCAATAATCACTAGGCAAAATAACCCGAAGCACAGGGCCGAGCGGGGAGCGAGATTGAGCTTGCGCAGTAACATAGGAAAACCTCTCTTCGTTTTATCTCTCTCGACGCTTCTGAACAGACCTGAAGCGCCGCTCGTCGCCCAAATGAAAACAGTCCATAAACGCGAGCGTTCAAAGAAAAAAAACATGTATCTAAATGTTATCCTTGTTAGCTCAAAGCCGAAGGCTGACTCAGCTAAGTATGGTCTGAAGTAGCCGCCTATTTCATGTTTGTTGCTGCTGCGAGTGCCTCCTAGCAGCCATTTCCCCCATTACGGACGCACCTGTCCCACGCCGCAGAGTAAATGTCGACGCGCCATCCACAGGTTCGACAAGGCGAACAGCGTCACCAGCTGAGCAGTGTTTTTCACCAAGCCCCGGAAGCGCACTTTGGTATAACCAAACTGGCGCTTGATCACCCGCAATGGATGCTCAACCTTGGCGCGAACCTGAGCCTTGGCTTTATCGATCTTGCGTATCGCTTTGTACAATACGCGGCGTTTGCCATGTTTTTTGTAGGTGCTACGCCGGGCTGCAATCTGCCAGATCACGTGGCGTCCCGCATGCTCTTCGCGCGTCTCGACACCGGGATAGGCTGCATCGGCGCAGACCACGTTCTCAGCACCGTGTAGCCGTTTGTCGACTTGGGTTATGTCCGCGACGTTGGCCGCAGTGACCGCCACGCTGTGCACCAGCCCTGACTCATCGTCGACACCAATGTGAGCTTTGGCACCGACTTAGTTTTTCAGCATGAGCGTTGGACGGCCGAAGGTTTGGAAAAAGCTGACGCGGTGACGTAGCGGAGCCTAAAAAGCACAGTCAGAACGTGTATTTCAATTTGCGATCCAGTGCCAGGCTGCCGCTGCCACGCACAGCGATGTACAGGGCGAGAAACGTCATCAGTACCGGGTATTCAATTCCCCGGTCGACCCACGGCCACGTTGGGCCGAGAGCGCAACTGATCCCTACCATTTCCAGAGCGACGATCAGAGCAACTGGTCGTACCCACAAGCCAACGGCGAGCATAAAAGCACCCAGGGTCTCCAGTAGCATGACAAGAAACGCAAGCTCGCTGGCGAACGGCAGCCCCAGGACGTTCTGCATAAGGTTGATGGAGCCTTCCATGGGATTTGCCATGGAGCCATGCGATATTCCTAACGCTTTCGGCAGGCCGTGAGTAAACAAAATAGCGCCGAAGGCCGCGCGCAAGACGGCATACATAACCGGCTCTCCCCGCGCATACAGGGGCGCTAGCGCTGGGAACAACAGGCGCTCCTGGCGGCTTACACTCTCAGTTGACAGCTGAACATCGTGTATTGATTTTTTCACATCCATACTCCTTAGAACCATTAAGCAAGCCCCGCCCCGATCAGATATAAATCCCGGTGGTTGCGAGGCGTTCTAGGGTTAGGCACTTAACGTCCCTGAGTTGGGGAACGCGTTTGCAGTGACCTTTTTAACCGACCTGGGGCCCAGCAAGTTGATCAGTTCACTGAGCGCAGGGTGGCAAAAGTGGCGCTCCATGGCCTGAGGCGACTCCCACAGGCCGGTCATAATCCAAAGGTCCTTTTTCGTATGACTTTGAAGCGCTTGATAAGTGATGCATCCAGGCGAGCCCAGGATGGTTGTCGCCAAGGATGACAAACACGATTCGCACGACGATGACGCCTCGGTCTGCACGTGGACTTCAATAATGCTGATCGCTTCAGTCACAACGGTATTGCTCGATGACTCGCCCGTTTCAGTCAACATTTCGCTTCTCCGGATACCTGCGAGGCGCGACCACCGTCAGTCGTGCGCATGCTGGCGTAGACAATATGGCCTGCGTCGGCCAACGCGCTCGCGCACATCGCGCCGAACCCACTGGATGCTCCGGTGATCAGAATAACTTGGCTCATGACATGACTCCTTGGTTGACTTAGGCGAAACCGCCATTGCTGCGAAGCACGTGCGAATTGATCCAGCCGCCGTCCGGTCCTGCCAGGAAGGCCACCGCACTGGCGATGTCCTCTGGGGTTCCCAAGCGTTCCAGCGGCGCAAGGTTGGCGATCTGCGCTATTTGTTCCGGGCTCTTGCCCTCAAAGAACAAATCAGTACCGACGGGTCCGGGTGCAACGGCGTTGACTGTGATGCGACGACCTCGCAGCTCGTTGGCAAGCACGTGTATAAGTCCTTCAACGCCTGCCTTAGACGCGATGTAGGGACCGTAGGAGGGGAACGATTTGGCGATCACGCTGGTGGACAGCGCGATAATGCGACCGCCGTCATCGACATGTGCAGCCGCTTGACCCAGTACCAGAAACGCACCCCGCAGGTTGGTGGCAATGACTTTGTCGAAGTCAGCCAGACTGCTTTCTCTGATGGTCGCCATCGGCATAATGCCTGCGCTGTTGACCACGACATCAATCCTGCCGAAAGCCTCTTTGGCGGCCGTGAACAAGGCAGCTACGTCCTCCGGATTGCCGACGTCACCCTTGACTGCGATGGCTCTGCCGCCGACAGCCTGGATCGCTGCAACTGTTTCTTCTGCCTTTGCGGTGTTGTGAGCGAAGTTGACCACCACAGCAAAGCCGTCGGCGGCGAGGCGCATGGCGATGCATTGGCCGATGCCACGAGAGCCTCCGGTAACAAGGGCCGTTTTCAAACTATTGTCAGTCATACAGGACTCCTGATTTGCAAGTCAGTGGGCGACAGTGCCCTTGAGTCCTATGTTGCTTGTTTGCCAGAACTGGATAAATACAGCTAAATGGCCAATAAAATTCCACCAGGAACAACAATAGATGGATCGCTTCGATTCACTCCAGCTGTTCGCGCGTATCGTTGAGTTGAGCAGCTTCAGCCGCGCAGCGGCAGCGCTCGACATTCCACGTGCCACCGCGACTCACGCCATCAAAGAGCTGGAAAGCCGACTGGGGATTCGACTACTGGAACGCACCACTCGGCATGTACGACCGACAGTCGACGGGCAGGCGTTCTACGAGCGATGTGTTTTCGTGCTGAGTGAACTGGACGACGCCGAGTCATCATTGCGCCACGTAGCGTCTAATCCGCAAGGATTGCTGCGCGTGGATATGCACGGTACTCATGCGACCAAGATTGTGCTGCCAAGGATTGATGAGTTTCGGGCGCGCTATCCAGGAATCGAATTGACAGCCAGTGGTGGTGATCGCTTGGTGGATCTCGTTCGGGAGGGGGTAGATTGCGTCGTGCGCGCAGGCACCCCCCAAGACTCGACTCTGGTAGCCAGGCCTCTTGCGGTAATGCCCCAGATCATTTGCGCGAGTCCTGAATACCTGACGCGTTTCGGCAGCCCTAAAAAACCTGAAGATTTGGCCGTGCATCAAACAGTAAAGTTCTTTTCGAGCAATGGCTCCTCGAATCTTCCTTTGGAATTGGTCCTCGGTGGCCAGATACGCCAGTTCACACTCAATGGCTGGATGGCAGTGAACGATGCTGAAAGCTACGTCGTATGTTCATTGCGTGGCTGCGGTCTGATTCAGGTGCCTCGTTACCACATTGAAGAGTATCTGGAAGCGGGGCGCCTGGTGGAAGTCTTGAGCGATTGGAAGAGCCCCGGCCTGACGGTTTCTGCCATGTACCCGCATCATCGGCACCTGTCGCCACGGGTACGCGTTTTCATTGACTGGCTGGGTGAGATCTACAGCGACATGTTTGGCACACTTCCAGCCAACTACTTGCAATCGACTTGAGACGCTGGGGTGTCCAGTCGCGATGAGTTTTGTGCGATGCCGGCATATGTTCGCTTTGGGGGCTGTAGGCGCCGCGCGAGCAACAGGTGGGTGGCGACCCGGCGATGGCCGTGCAGGATCTCGACGGCATGGGCGCTCACCCGGGCGTCAACGCTTTGCCGGACCAAGGCGCGTTGCTCCGCTATTGCAGCGGAATATACACATCTGTTTGCCATTGATCCTGCGGCGTCTCGGGGTAGGCGCTGAGGTAATGGAAAAACAGCGGCTGGTCACGAAGCTCCTCCCCACTGGCAGGAAGCCAATCGCGGTAAATGGGATAGATCGTTTCGCCGATGTGGTCCGGTGACCCCACGTGTCGCACCACGACGCAGCGACCGCCAGGAATGAGGAGCTCGTGCACGCCGAACGCATTCGCCGCCACAGCCTCGTGGATTTCGCCGCAGATTGCGAAGCGGAATGCTTGTGGGGGTGTCGTATCGGGGTTGTTAAAGGGAATGCCAAAGGTGCGACTCGACGCCACTGGCGACTGTCCGCTCTGTACACGCCACTCAATGAACCTGCACACGCTCTCATTGACAAGTCCCGGTGGTCCGCAGTGCTCAAGCGCGGCCACCTTGACTTCAGGGAAATCTACAATTCGTATTTGCATGGTGATAGTCCTGGAAAAGTGAGGGATTGCGAATACCGTATTCCAGACTTGCCAGTTAGGTTCCTTCCTGAAAGCACTCGGCGTGGTACCGAACGCTCGCCTGAACGCCCTGCAGAACGCCTCGGGGCTTTCAAAACCTGCATCGAATGCGGCGCACAGCACCGAGTGATCAGCGAGGGCGACCAAGCGATGTGCTGCACGCCGCAGTCGCATCAGTTGCACATAACGTGAAACCGGCACGCCTACGAACGCACTGAATTGTCGATGGAAGTGAAACGTCGAAAAGTTCGCCACCTGGCTTAACGCCCTCACCGACAGGTCGCCTTCGAGATTGGCATCTATGTAGGCGAGTACGGCGTTGAAACGTTTTGTGTAAGCGAAATGGGTCGGCATGTCAGACACGGGAAAAAGCTCCTGGAAGTACGGCCGTCAATAGAGTCGACCATAGCGTCGTGAGCACGCCTAGCCGCATTTGCTAAAGACACGCTTTGGGTTTGCCGATGCGATCCTCTTCCAAGGCGATTTAAAGGGCGGGGCAGTTCAATAATGAGACGGATCGAGCGGGCGTACCGACGCAGTGGTGCCGTACGCCGAGGCTCAGTTAAAGCTGCCCAGGTAGGAAATCGCTGTCTGGATGCCCACATTGGCTGTTATGTTTCGAGCCTCACGAGCAAAGGGAAGTGTCATGGAACCGCCAGCAACCCACGCGGCACTGCTGATCATCGATATGCAGCAAGGCATGAACCAGCCGAAGCTGGGACGTCGCAACAACCTCGACGCCGAAGTGCAGATACAGCGTTTGTTGAGCGCATGGCGCCAATCCAACCGTCCTGTCGTCCACATCCGGCACATTTCCCGCTCACCCGGCTCGGTATTCTGGCCAGGCCAGCCGGGTTGTGAGTTCCAGCCCGCGCTCCAACCGCTGGCGCATGAGCCTGTGGTGGACAAGAACGTTCCGGATGCCTTCACCGCCACCGGCCTGGAGCGCTGGTTGCATGCACGCTCGATCCGGCAGTTGGTGATCGTCGGTGTGATCACCAACAACTCCGTTGAAGCCACGGCGCGCTCCGCCGGCAACCTGGGTTTTGATGTGAGCGTGGTGGCGGATGCTTGTTATACGTTTGATCAGACTGATTTATCCGGGCGGCTGTGGCCTGCGGAGGATGTACATGCGCTGTCGCTGAGTAACCTGGCGATGGACTATGCCAAGGTTGTGGACGCCTCCGTAGTCCTGGGCGGGCTATGAATAGTTGGCGCGTCGCTGGCTTATCATTTGGCGAGCAAAGGCGCGAATGTCACCGCGCTGTGTGCAATCGCCCGGCATGCCGATGTTGTGGCGCTCACCTGCTCGACCTTGGGTCCATCCATTGAAAGAATCGCACCCGATATTCAGGTACCGATTTTGAGGGCGGATGAAGCCTTGGCCGCTACGGCGGTTCGCCACGGCGGCAAGATCGTCGTGCTTTGCGCCATCGAGACAACCCTAGAACCCACCACACGGCTATTTCACAAGGCCGCTCAGCAATCAAACGCAGAGGTTGATGTGCAGCGGGTTCCGGGTGCATGGCATCAGTTCAAGGCGGGAGAGTACCAGGACGCAGGGCTTATTCCGGCCTGATGGACTGAAGGGTCACCTGCGACAGGAAGACGAAAATGCCCTTGTTCATCGATGACCTCGCCCTCTGATCCGAACACATGGACATCCCATGGCCGCGTCGCTGGGGCTCGACAGCTCCCACGGTCGCTCAACCTACCCCCACCTCCACCACCCCACCGTTCAAACGCACCGGCCAGACGCGCAGGCGCTGGTCTGGCGCCTCCAGGCATTGCCCGTCAGCCAGGCGGTAATGCTGCTTGTAGATCGGCGCAGCCACCACCAGCTCGCCTTTGATACTGCCAATCAACCCCCTACCGATCACATTCGCCCCCGATTCCGGGTCGTGGTTATCAATGGCATACAGCGTCTGGTCTTGCGCACCCGGCAGGTAGAACAACGCCACTTGCGCGCCGTCCAACCACACCACCACGCCGGAGTTGGTCACCAGGTCTTGCCTGTTGCACACGGTTTTCCAGATGGGCTGGCTCATCACGCAATCTCCTCGATGACCGGAATCAAGTTGAGTTCAGAGGCCATGATCGGCCGGCGCTGGCCGCGCTCCTGGACGAAGTGGATGTCCGGGTCCGGGCGTTTGTCGTTGACGAAGGTGCGGAAGCGCTTGAGTTTCTCCGGGTCCGCGAGCGCGTTGGCCCACTCGCATTCGTAGCGGTCGACCACCCGTTGCATCTGCGCTTCGAGCTCGGCGCCCAGCCCCAGGCTGTCCTCAAGGATCACGTCCTTGAGGAAATCCAGGCCGCCCTCCAGGCTTTCGCGCCATACCGAAGTACGCTGCAACTTGTCGGCGGTGCGGATGTAGAACATCAGGAAGCGGTCGATGTAGCGGATCAGCGTGGCATCATCCAGGTCGGTGGCGAACAGCTCCGCATGGCGTGGGCGCATACCACCGTTGCCAGCGATGTAGAGGTTCCAGCCCTTCTCGGTGGCGATCACGCCGACGTCCTTGCTCTGGGCTTCAGCGCATTCTCGGGTGCAGCCAGACACCGCGAACTTGAGCTTGTGCGGCGAGCGCAGGCCTTTGTAGCGATCCTCGATCAGCAGCGCCATTTTCACGCTGTCCTGCACGCCGTAGCGGCACCAGGTGCTGCCCACGCAAGACTTCACCGTGCGCGTGGATTTGCCATAGGCATGCCCGGTCTCGAACCCCGCCGCGATCAGTTCGCCCCAGATGTCCGGCAGTTCATGCAGCTGCGCGCCAAACAGGTCGATGCGCTGGCCGCCGGTGATCTTGGTGTAGAGGTCGTATTTCTTCGCCACTTCGCCGATCACAATGAGTTTTTCTGCAGTGATCTCACCCCCCGGAATGCGTGGTACCACCGAGTAGGTGCCGTTCTTCTGCATGTTGGCCATGAACGTATCGTTGGTGTCCTGCAACGGCACCAAGGATGCGTCCATGATCGGCTGGTTCCAGCACGATGCCAGGATCGAGCCGACTGCCGGCTTGCACACATCGCAACCGGTGTGGCCACGGCCGTGTTTGGCCAGCAGTTCGTCAAAGGTGATGATGCCGTCCACACGCACCAAGGCGTACAGTTCCTGCCGGGTGTAGGCGAAGTGTTCGCACAGGCTTTTGTCAACGCTGACGCCACGGGCGATCAGCTCATGCTCGAACACCTGCTTGAGCAACCCGGCGCAGCCGCCGCAACCGGTGCAGGCCTTGGTCTGGGCTTTAAGCAGGCCGAGGTCGCTGCAGCCGCCGTCAATGGCTGAGCAGATCGAACCTTTGGTCACGTTGTGGCAGGAGCACACGGTAGCCGACTCCGGCAACGCGCCGGGGCCCAGGGTGGGAGCGCCGCTGGACGATGGCAGGATCAGGCTGGCCGGCTCGGACGGCAACGTGATGCTGTTCTGCATGTATTGCAGCAAGGTGTCGTAGTAGCTGTTGTCGCCCACCAGTACAGCACCAATCACATGCTTGCCCGAAGCATCCACCACCAGGCGCCGGTAACTGGCGCTGGCTTCGTCGATAAACTGGTAGCTGCGCGCGCCGGGCGTGTGGGCATGGGCATCGCCGATGGAGCCCACGTCCACACCGAGCAACTTGAGTTTGGTCGACATGTCGGCGCCCACAAACGGCTCGGCGGTTTGCTCGCAGAGCAGCGCGGCAACGCCTCGGGCCATCTGGTAGCCCGGCGCGACGAGGCCGAACAGGCTGCCGTTCCAGGACGCGCACTCACCAATCGCGTAGATATTGGGGTCGATGCTCAGGCATTCATCGTTGATCACCACGCCGCCGCGCGGGCCGATTTCCAGGCCAGCCTGGCGAGCCAGCGCGTCTTGGGCACGGATGCCAGCGGAGAACACGATCACGTCGGTTTCCAGGAATTCGTCATTGGCGAAGTTCATGCGGTAGCGATACTCCGCGCCCGCGCTGATCGACTGGGTTGCACGGGACAAGTGCACACCGACGCCCAGCCGCTCGATCTGCGCCTTGAGCGCGAGGCCGCCAAAATCGTCGAGTTGCACCGGCATCAAGCGCGGCGCGAACTCCACTACATGCGCTTCAAGCCCAAGGCTTTTCAGCGCGTGAGCGGCTTCCAGACCGAGCAGGCCGCCCCCCACCACCACGCCGCGTCGCGCATTGGCGGCCGCCTTGCGAATCGCATCCAGATCCTCAAGCGTGCGATACACCAGCCGCGAATCGCCTTCAGCGCCTTCGATGGGCGGCACAAATGGATAGGAACCGGTGGCCAACACCAGCTTGTCATAGGCCACGCAGCCGTCGGCGGTGATCACCTCGCAGCGGGCGCGGTCGATCTCCAGCACCGGCACGCCCAGGTGCAAGGTCACGCCTGGGGTCTGGTACAACGAAGCGTCGGACAATGCCAGCGACTCGGCATCACGGCCGGTGAAATATTCGGACAGGTGCACCCGGTCATAGGCGCGCACCGGCTCCTCGCTGAACACGTGCAAATGGTAGTGATCCAACGCGCCGCGTTCGATCAGTTGCGCCACACAGTGGTGACCGACCATGCCATTGCCGACGACGATCAGGGTTTTGAGACTGTTCATATAAATCACCCGACAAAGCTCATCACGGTTTAAAAAGCAAAAAAAAACGCCTGAAACCTTGCGGTTCCAGGCGTCTTTGCCTGTTCTTATGCGGGTTCGGATCGGGCGACTGCGCCGGATTCACCGCTATTGCCCAATGTTGTCGATCGTCGTTGACCGAGGTGGGTTGAGAGGGAGCTTGCAGGGTCTGTGCCAAACAGTCGGGCAGCCTACTGCACCGGTCCCTGGCATCAGCCAACTGCGCCGAACACCTCGCTCAGCGCCTCTCACTGGTGCGCCACGCTTCATAAATGTGCACCCCGACCGCTTTTGTAGTAGCGGGCTTGTCGAATCGTCGCACCGCCCGCTCACCACACGCCAGATGAAAAACCTGGCGCGTGACTTGCTAGGAATACTTCAACCAAGCAGTCAACGCTGATTGCTCTCTCACGACAAAGGCGCCGTGTAATCCCCGTTTTCAACGGAGGGTTACAAGGCGCCTTTTTTGTTTACGGGGTTACGGATGGCAAACCAAAACGTGCGCAGCGTGTGCCCTTATTGTGGCGTGGGCTGCGGCATCGTCATGCAGGTCGAGCACAACACAGTGGTCAAGGTGATCGGCGACAAGGCCCACCCCACCAACTTCGGCCGGCTGTGCACCAAGGGCACCACCTGCGGGCACGCCATCGCCGAGTCCGGCCGCATGGAAAGTGCCTACGTGCGCCAGGCGCGCGATCACGACCCGGTGCGCATTGCCATGGACAAGGCCATCAGCGAAACCGCCGCCCGCTTGCGTCACACCCTCGATACCCACGGGCCGGATGCGCTGGCTTTCTACGTGTCGGGCCAGATGTCGCTGGAATCCCAATACCTGATCAACAAATTGGCCAAGGGTTTCGTGCGCACCCCCAACATCGAATCCAACTCGCGCCTGTGCATGGCCAGCGCCGGCAGTGGCTACAAACTGTCGCTTGGCTCCGACGGGCCGCCGGGTTCCTACGAGGACTTCGACCGCGCCGACTTGTTCTTCGTGATCGGCGCGAACATGGCCGACTGTCACCCGATCCTGTTCCTGCGCATGATGGACCGGGTCAAGGCCGGCGCGAAGCTGATCGTGGTCGACCCCCGACGCAGTGCCACGGCGGACAAGGCCCACCTGTTCCTGCCGATAGGGCCCGGCACCGACCTCGCCTTGCTCAATGGCCTGTTGCACCTGCTGGTCAAGAACGGCCACACCGACCCTGCCTTTATCGCGGCCTTCACCGAGGGCTGGGAAGCCATGCCCGCGTTTCTGGAGGACTACTCGCCAGACCGGGTCGCCGCCATAACCGGCCTTGCCGAAGCCGATATCCGCCAAGCCGCCGACTGGATCGGCCAGGCTGCCGAGTGGATGAGTTGCTGGACCATGGGCCTCAACCAGAGCACCCACGGCACCTGGAACACCAACGCCCTGTGCAACCTGCACCTGGCCACCGGTGCCATCTGCCGCCCCGGCAGCGGACCGTTTTCCCTGACCGGGCAACCCAACGCCATGGGCGGGCGCGAAATGGGTTACATGGGCCCCGGCCTGCCAGGGCAGCGCTCGGTGCTGGTCGAGGCCGACCGCGCCTTTATCGAGGACCTGTGGCAGATCCCCCACGACAGCCTGCCGCGCCAGGCTGGCGGCGGCACCGTGGCGATGTTCGAGCAGATGGCGGCTGGGCAGATCAAAGCCTGCTGGATTATCTGCACCAACCCGGTGGCCAGCGTGCCCAACCGGCAAACGGTCATCAAAGGCCTGCAAACCGCCGAGCTGGTGATCACCCAGGACGCTTTCCTCGACACCGAGACCAACCGCTACGCCGACATCCTTTTGCCTGGCGCGCTGTGGGCCGAGGCCGAAGGGGTGATGATCAACTCCGAGCGCAACCTGACCCTGATGCAAAAGGCCGTCGAGGCCCCCGGCGAGGCCCTGCCCGACTGGCAGATCATCGCCAGGGTCGCCTGTGAGATGGGCTTCGCCGAGGCCTTCACCTACGCGTGCGCCGCCGACGTCTTTGAAGAGATCAAACGCGCCTGGAACTCCAAGACCGGCTATGACATTCGTGGCGCGAGCTACCCGCGCCTGCGTGACAAGCCGCTGCAATGGCCCTGCGCGTCAGATGACGCAGCGGACCGCAACCCGATCCGCTACGTGAAGGACGGCACGCTCGCTTTCGCCACTGAAAACGGCAAAGCCCAGTTCCTCGCACGCCCCCATATGCCGCCGGCGGAAATGCCGGATGAGGCGTTTCCCTTCGTGCTGAATACCGGCCGCGTGCAGCACCAATGGCACACGCTGACCAAGACCGGCAAGGTCGCCACGCTGAACAAACTCAACCCTGGCCCCTTCGTGGAACTACACCCCGAAGACGCCGCCCGCCTGGGTATCAAGGACAAGGACCGGGTTGAAATACGCTCACAGCGTGGCCGCGCCGTACTGCCTGCGGTAGTCACCGACCGTGTGCGGGCGGGCAACTGTTTTGCGCCGTTTCATTGGAACGATGTGTTTGGCGAAAACCTCGCGATCAACGCCGTGACCCATGACGCCGTGGACCCGATTTCCCTTCAGCCGGCGTTCAAGTTCTGCGCCGTCGCCCTGGCCCGGGTCGAACTGATCGACCACCTGTTTCTGGACGTCCACACTCCCAGACCAGACGACAGCACCTTGTCGCGCCTTAACGCCTTCGCCGACATCGTCGGCATCCGTCATCTATCGCCGCCGCCACTGAGCGACAGTGAGCGCACTTACCTCGCCGGCTTCCTCAGTGGCCTGCAATCCAGCGCCGCGGGCCAGACTGGCGGTGTACCGACGATGCCGGCGAATGCGCCATTGGCAAGGGAATCCAGGCTGTGGCTGGACGGCCTGCTTGGCGGTTTGTTCAGCCGTACAGACGCCATCGCAGCGCCCTCCCCGGCAGTCACGCTGCTGTGGGCGTCGCAAACCGGCAACGCCGAAGCCTTGGCCGAGCGTTTTGCCAAACGCCTGCGCGACGCTGGGATCACGGTGGAACTGAGCGCGATGGCGGACTTCCCCGCGAGCAAACTGGCGAGCACTCACACCCTCGCGCTGATCAGCAGCACCTTTGGCGACGGCGACCCACCGGACAACGGCGAAAGTTTCTGGCACAGCTTAAGCACCGCCGAAATACGCCTGGAATCCCTGCGCTTTGCGGTGCTGGCCCTGGGCGATCCCAATTACGACCAGTTCTGCAACCACGGCAAGCAACTCGACCAGCGCTTGCTGGAATTGGGCGCCACACGCCTGCTGGAGCGTGTCGACTGCGACACCGAATTCGAGGAACGCGCCGATGCCTGGCTGGTGCGGTTCCAACACACCCTAAACCCGGCAAAGCCCATAGCGCCGGCCACGCCAGCCGGTAAAACCAAGCTGTACGGGTCACGGCTGCTGCTCAACCGGCACCTGAACCCCCACAGCGCCCACAAGGAAACCCGCCAGTTTGCCCTGGACCTGGCTGACTCCGGGCTCACCTATGAAGCCGGTGATGCCCTCGGAGTAAGGCCGCGCAATTGCCCTGAACTGGTCAGCGAACTGCTCGACCTCATCCGCCTGAGTGCGAGCACGTGCGTGAACATCGACACCTTCGGTGATGTGCCGCTGCAACAGGCGCTCACCCAGCACTTCGAAATCGCCCGGCCGAGCAGCGACACCTTGGCCTTCATCGCCGAGCGCAGCGCCAACCCAGGCCTCAAACACTTGCTCAACCCCGAGCACAAGGCCGAACTGAATGACTGGCTGTGGGGCCGGCAACTGGCGGACGTGCTGCAGGCATACCCTATCGATTGCGCCGCGGACGAACTGCTGGGCACCCTCAAGCGCCTGCAGCCACGCTTGTATTCGATTGCCTCGAGTGCCAAGGCCTACCCGCAGGAAGTGCACCTCACAGTGGCCGCCGTGCGCTATGGCAAGCGCAAAGGCGTGTCCTCGACCTTTCTCGCCGACCGCGCGGGCGACGCTGAGGTGCCGTTGTTCGTGCAGCCGTCCAAACACTTCCGTACACCCAGCGATGGCGACGTGCCGATGATCATGATCGGGCCTGGCACCGGCGTCGCGCCGTTCCGCGCGTTTTTACAGGAACGCCGCGCCTTGGGGCATCAGGGCCGCAATTGGCTGTTTTTTGGCGAACAGCACGCGGCCAGCGATTTCTACTACCAGGACGAACTGCAAGGCATGCAACGTGACGGCATGCTCACTCACTTGAGCCTGGCGTTCTCCCGCGACCAGCCGCAGAAGGTCTACGTGCAGGACCGCATCCGCGAACAGGGCGCCGAGCTCTGGCGATGGCTGCAGGACGGCGCCAAGCTGTACATCTGCGGCGACGCCAGCCATATGGCCAAAGACGTCGACCAGGCGCTGCGTCAGGTCGCGCAAACCCACGGCGGGCTTGGCGTGGAAGCCGCCGTGGATTACTGGCGGCAGTTGAGTGAACAGAAGCGTTATCTGCGTGATGTGTATTGATTGGATACAGAACAATAAGCAGTTTGTATTGTGTACAAAAAACCCTAAAGTTTTATCGCAGAAGGGCCGAAACATCAGGGATAGCAAATCGCCGTGCTTGCGTGATGGAGAACGATGATTTGGCAACCCTCTACGCTGATGGTCGTCTCGATGAAAATAAAAAATAAGTTGGTGCTGGCATTCGTCTCTGTCGCGTTTATACCGGTAAGCCTGGTGGCTGTGATCTCGGTCATGAACACGCGGACCCAGGCGGTGGATCAGTTTATCGACGGCAGCACCCGGGAAATCCGTCAGATCGATGGCAATATCCGCCAGTTCTTCGACGGTACCCTACAGAACGTCGATCAAATGGCCACCGATCCTGTATACACATCAGTTAACACGCTGAAAAACTACCAGCCCGCCGACGCGGCCAGCCAGCCCATGCCAGCCGAGGCACAAGCCGTCATCGACCGATTCGCACGCTTTGGCGCCACGCACCCAGCGGCGGCGATCCTGTCCATCGGCCTGGAAGATGGCACCTATGCCAAATGGCCGGATGACCCGCAACTGTCCAAGTACGACCCGCGCACGCGCCCCTGGTACAAAGCGGCCATGGCCAGCCCCGGCAAGACCGTCCGTACGCCCGCCTACTATTACGACAAAGACGACGTGGCGTTGGTCGGCACCGCACGGGCGCTGTTGGATAACGGCAAAGCCAAGGGCGTGTTTGTGGTCAGCGTCTCATTGAAAAACCTCACCGAGCTGGTCAAGAGCATCAAGCTGGGTGAAAGCGGCTACGTGATGCTGATCGAAGACGGCGTGGTGCTGGTGGACCCGCGCGACGCCGCCCACAGTTTCAAACCGCTCAAAGACCTTGGCGCCGCCTATGCGCAACTCGCCGACACACCGCAAGGCTCCACCGAAGTGGAAATCGACGGCGTGCGCTACATGGCCAACGTGTGGACTTCCCCCAGCCTTGGCTGGCGCTACATCGGGCTGATCGAGCAGCGTGAAGTCATGGCTGAAGCCACCCGCATGACCTACCTCACCGCGATCATCGTCGGCGTGCTGGTACTGATCTTCGGATTGATTGCAGCCGCGTTCTCCAAGGTCATCGTCAAGCCCATTGGCCAGGTCAGCACGGGCTTGCAGTCCATCGCCGAGGGTGAAGGTGACTTGCGCCACGAACTGCAGGTGCAGGGCAAGGATGAAACCGCCGAACTGGCCGGTTGGTTCAACAAGTTTCTCGCAGCGATTCGCCAACTGATCCAGCATATCGGCGCGGCTTCGGCCAATCTGCAGAACGCCTCCAAGGTCAACAGCGAGGTCGCGCACAACATGAACGAGGCGGCGGGCCGGCAACGTGAGGCGGTTGAATTGGTGTCCACCGCGTTCAACGAAATGGTTGCCACCGCCAACGAAGTCGCGCGCTCATGCAGCGGCGCAGCGGAGTCCGCCGAAAACGGGCACCGTCGCGTGGCCGAGGGCAAGCAGCAGATCGAGGTCACTACCGATAACGTCAACCGCTTGGGCCGCCGTCTCACCGAATCGTCCCAGGCCATGATTGAACTGGAGGCCGGCAGTCGCAGCATCAACCAGATCCTCGGCACCATTCGCGCGATTGCCGAACAGACCAACCTCTTGGCGCTCAACGCTGCCATCGAAGCCGCCCGCGCCGGTGATCAAGGCCGTGGCTTTGCCGTGGTGGCCGATGAAGTGCGCGCACTGGCCAAGCGCACGTCAGACTCCACCGGCGAAATCGAGCAACTGCTTGGCACCCTGGAAAACAAGACCCAGGAGGTCACGCAAAAGATGGGCAGTTGCCTGGACCTGTCGCGGGCCAGCGTGTCTTCCATCGAAAGCGCGCGGGACAGCTTCGAAGGCATTCAACTGTCAGTGAACGAAATCCGCGACCAGAACCTGCAGATCTCCGCCGCCGCCGAGGAACAACACAGCGTGGCAGAAGAGATCAATCGGCATATCCAGCAGATCTACGACGAGGCACGACTGGTGGAAAGCCTGGCCAACTCGGCGCAGGACGATTCGGGGCGGTTGTCCAACCTTTCGGATGAGTTGAATGGGTTGGTGGGACGGTTCAAGTCTTAGGACCCGTGTGCTTCGGTTGTACCTGCGAACGCAATTTCAGCAGCGGCGCCGATCAAATGTGGGAGCTGTCGAGCCCCGACGAGGCTGCGAAGGCGGCGGTATTGCCAACCTAACGATCGCCTGACACACCGCTTTCGCAGCCTCGCTAAAGCTCGACAGCTCCCACAGGATATCTGCTTTGGATTTCGCCTATACCGGCGAACACCAGCAGAACTACGCTCGCTGTAAAACCATCCAGCTCAGAAAGGCCTGAAGTCGGGCTGAGAATTTTTCGCCGTCGGCACTCGGGTTTCGGGCTTCAAACAGGAAGAACGCCACGTTAACCATCATTGTCGGATGCCCCTGGACGAACAGCGCAACGTGCTCTTCGAGTGTCTGCGGCCACGTCGCCGCATCCTGCGAACGCAATACATGGGTCGCCCTGATCAGCTTGCGTGATGCTTCGCGCTGCCAGCGAAGTCGCTCCCGCTCGGAGTCGGCGTCTGCGATGCGTGCGAGGTAGGCGGTCAATACCGGTTCAAAGTCACGGTTCATGGCCAAGGCAATGTCCACCGAAGGCCGAAACCGCTCAATGTGCAGCGCAAGGTCCTCACCCCACACGCAACGGCAATGGTGCTTGAGCCAGAAGCCCCAGCTCTTGCGGTTTTCCGCCGCCACTCCTGCGACAGAGCGGTGCAGGCCTCCTCAAGCAATGGCTGAAACTCGCTCTGCACGGACGTTTCGAGGACGGTGAGGATGAAACCTTCGGCGTCGACCCCTTTAAAATGCGCTGCACTCACGGGCGATGCACCTCAATCACCAACCCCTCCTCCTCACTCGGCACACAGAAGTGGCGTGTGATCAGGTCAAACTCGGCATCCGTCGCCGCAAAATCGTGCTCACCGTGCGCATTACGCGCATGCAGTCGAGCGCGGCAGGTGTCGTCGTCCAGTTCCAGGTAGTGCAAGCAGTGTGGCACCCCGGCGGCCTGCGCCAGTCCCAGCAGCCACTGGCGGTTAGCCAACGTGTTAGCCGGAAAATCCAGCACCACGTTGACGCCCGACTCCAGCAAACCTACCACCAGCGGCCCCAACACCCCGCGGATGCGTTGGGCGCAGCGCAGGTAATCCGCCACCGATAAAATTTCGCCGGGATACAACTGTGCAAGCCACGGGTCCTCGCTTAACCGCATCGCCGCGTGTTCAGCGCTGAGGGTGCTGGCGAGCGTTGATTTGCCCGACGCTATCTTGCCGCATAGCAGATGCAGGGTTGGCATGAGTAAAGGTTCCCTTTTTTAAACTGAACGTCGCTTGAAAGGCTTATAAAACGCCCAAGCTGCCACATTCTTGTCCTTGGACTCCAGCATGATGTCGAAACGATCGAAAAACTGCAGCGCGTAGTCGTTGGTCCAGCGGTTCCACATGTGTGCGCTGTGGGCATACAGGTCGCGCTTGTAAGCCACCTTCAACAGTGCGTCCACTTCCAGCGTGTGCTCGGCGTCGAAACCGAGCCCCTGCAAGACTTCCTGGGGCTGGGAGTAATGCAGGCTAGGCCGCACGCCCTGTGCCGAATGGTGCGAAAAACATCTCGACACCAATCCCTAGTGAACTTTCTGATAAACCAAAAGCTCCTCTGCTATGCGAAGTCACCGCGCCCTGACGCCAGGAGCGCTGAACAATAAGGAGCCGCTACCCCCATGACTACCCTCCCCGCCTACTACGCGACAAGACCTGGCCCGCTGCATTCGATAGTGCTCGCCGGCAGCGTGCCGCTGTTTCTGGGTGCACTGCTCAGCGACATTGCCTACGGCCAGACCTACCAGATTCAGTGGGCCAACTTCGCGTCCTGGCTGATTGCCGGCGCACTGGTGTTCAGTGGATTTGCGCTGTTGTTCGCGCTGATCAATCTATTGCGCGCCGAGCGTAAATCCGGGCGACCAGCCGCGTATTTCCTGCTGTTGTTAGCCGCCTGGGTAGTGGGCCTGGTCAATGCCTTTCAGCATGCCAAGGATGCGTACGCCATGATGCCCACGGGCTTGGTGCTGTCGGCGATTGTCACGCTGCTGGTATTCGTCGCAACGTGGATCGGCCTGACTAACCTGCGCTCGGGAGCTGCCCAATGAAAACGTCCAGCACGCTGACCCTATTAAGCGCTGCGCTGTTGCTGACCGCATGCGGTGGCGAAGGCGACAAGACCCAGGCCCGCGGCCCAGACCCCAAGTTGCCGGAACAGCAAAGCAGCCTGTTACCCAGCATGAAGATTGCCGAGCCCGTGCCTTGGGGCGAGCAGAAACCCAAGGTACCGGACGGCTACAGCATCTCCGCTATCGCCACTGACCTGGCCATCCCACGCCAGACCCTGGTGCTGCCCAACGGCGACATCCTGATCGCCGAAGGCCGTGGCGGCAGCGCGGCCAAGCTCAAGCCCAAGGATGTGATCGCCAGCCTGATCAAGGCCGAAGGCAACACCAAGGTCAAGGGCGGCAACCGCCTGACCCTGCTGCGCGACGCCGACGGTGACGGCACCTACGAACTCAAGACCGTGTTCGCCGATAACCTGAACGCGCCGTACGGCTTGGCCTTCGCCGACGGCAAGCTGTATGTGGCCAACCAGGATGCGCTGGTGCGCTTCGACTACACCGACGGCCAGACCAAAGCCAGCGGCGCGCCCATCAACGTCACCAACCTGCCGGCGCAGATCAACCACCACTGGACCAAATCCCTGGCCGTGAGTGCTGACGGTCGCCAGCTCTACGTGGGTATCGGCTCCAACAGCAACGTGACCGAACGCGGCATGGAAGTGGAGATCGACCGCGCGATGGTCTGGCAGATCGATGCCGCCACCGGCGCGCACAAACCTTACGCGACAGGCCTGCGCAACCCGACGGCGCTGACTATTCAGCCGGACACCGGGCAACTGTGGACGGTGGTCAACGAACGCGACGAACTCGGCCCGGACCTGGTGCCGGACTACCTCACCTCGGTGCGTGAAGGCGCGTTCTACGGCTGGCCCTACAGCTATTGGGGCCAGAACGTCGACCCACGGGCACAGCCACAGAACCCGGCCAAAGTTGCCGCCGCGATCAAGCCGGATTACAGCCTCGGCTCCCATGTGGCGGCGCTGGGCGTGGACTTTTCCATCGCGCAAATGGGTGAGAAGTTTGCCGATGGCGTATTTGTTGGCGAGCACGGCAGTTGGAACCGCGACAACCCGGTGGGCTACAAGGTGATCTTCGTGCCCTTCAGCAACGGCAAGCCTTCTGGTGAACCCATCGACTTTGCGACCGGTTTTCGCGGTGACGACGGCAAAACCCGCGGCCGGCCGGTGGGTGTGACGGTGGACCCGAAAGGCGCGCTGATCATTGCCGATGATTTGGCCAATACCGTGTGGCGAGTGACACGTAACCCCTAGCCGTGCACGACAGGGGCGGATAACGCCCCTGTCATCCGTCCTTCAGCAGTTGCGCCTCGAGCCAGGCGAGCAGCGCCGCCACCTCGTCCCGCCTCCCAGCCGCTTGATGCCGATAAACCGAAATAGCTTCGGGCAAGTGCACGCTCTCGGCGCACGGCCTCACCAGCGCGCCACTTTCAATCAAGCGGCTCGCGGTGCGACGCCAGCCCATGGCAATCCCGTACCCCTCGACAGCGGCCTGCAACATCAGTGGGTAGCTGTCGAACGTGGCACTGCGCGCGTCCCCCGCCAGCCTCTGGCCAAACACCTGCAGCCACTCATCCCACTCCATCAGATGCGGCGGCGGCGCGCTGTGGTGCAAGAACGTATGATGCTGCAATGCATTCAGTGACAGCGGTTGCTCTACGGCCAGGTAGAGCGGACTGCACACCGGAAAGACCTCGTCCGAGGCTGTGAATATCAGCGGATGAGCCCCGCTGGCGCGCCGCGTGCTTTGCAGTGCAACGTCAAAGGGGTCGTTGAATTCAGTCAAGGGTCGAGTGGCGGTCACCACCTGGATTTCGATATTCGGGTATTGCTGGTGAAACGTCGATAATCGCGGCATCAGCCAATAAAACGCCTCACACAACTGGCAGAGCAGCACCACGCGGTTGCTGTGGTGCACCGCGCGCAGGCGGGCGGCGCCGTCACCGATGCGGCGCAGCGCCTCGCCGATCACACGCCCCAGCTCGCGCCCCTCTGGCGTGAGGAACACGGCACGATTGCGGCGCTGAAACAGTTTGATCCCGAGGTTATCCTCGAGCCCACGAATCTGCCGGCTGATCGCGGCCTGGGTAATGTGCAGCTCATCGGCTGCCTTGGAAAAACTCTCCAGGCGTGCCGCCGCTTCGAAGGGCAGCAAGCTGGCAAGGGGCGGTAAGGTTTTGCCGAGCGCATTCATAATCTTTGGTTATGTATCCATGGCTGAGAACTCGTTTGTAGCACGGCCGTGCGGCTGGGCACCATGCGTATCCATTACTTAATGGATAACCCGGATGAACTCTGCACCCGCGTCAATACTTGTCGGACTGTTCCTTGCCGTGATTGCGACCCTCGGCTGGGCGCTGAACTTCATCACCCCCTACGTTTCCGGCGAATACAGCCTCTACGACCTGATGCTCGTGCGATTCCTGTTCGTCGGCGGGCTGGGCGGCGGTTGGATACTCCTGAGTCGCGCCCATTTGCACCTGATTATGCCTGGCCAACGATTATTGGCAGGCGGGCTGGGCGCGCTGGGGTGCCTGGGTTATGGCGTGTGTATCGCCGCCGGCGTGCACTTTGCCGGGCCGGTGCTCACGCCGGCGGTGATCGGGACGGTGCCGGTGCTGCTCGCGTTGCTGGGCAATGCGCGGCACAAGACCGTCGAATGGCACCGACTGATCACCCCCTTGTCGTGCCTGATGACAGGGCTGGCATTGTCGAACGTCGGCAGCCTTCATCAACCGTCGTTGAGTGCCGATTCGTGGCTGGCGGGGTTGTTTTGTTCGCTGGGTGCCGTGGCGTTATGGCTACTGTTCAGCGTGCTCAACCAACAGCACCTGATGCAGTTGCCGGCTCAGGCGACCGGGCTTTGGACCGCGTTGATGCTGGCCGGTGCCGGCATCGCTGCGCTGTGCCTGTGGCCGATCATGCAGGCCCTGGGGTTGCTGAGGCTGCCAGTCCTCGGCGCTGGGCTTGAACAGGCAGCGCCGTTGTATGCCTGGGGCTTGGTCATCGCCGTGATGTCCACCGTGGTCGGCGCGTGGGCCTGGAACGCTGCAACGCGTCGCTTACCCATGGTCCTGAGCGGCCAGTTGATTGCCCTCGAATCACTGTTCGCCACCCTGCTCGGCCTGGGCTTCGCAGGTCGGGGCCCGACACTCATGGAAGCGGCAGGCCTCGCGGCGGTGCTGATCGGCGTGGTGATGGCGGTGCGCATCATCCTGATAGCCAGGCCCGACACCGCCTCGTCCATGCCAATTACAGGTCAGTGATTTCCTTGTGACGCGGCACCAGTGCCTTCATCACACTCCAGGCCACCAGGTAGGCCAGTGCGCAAATGGCGAACATGATCATGTAGCCGGTGTGGATGTCGTTGATGGACTTGTAGTAGTCGAACACCCAGCCACCGATCTTGGTCATCACCACGCCGCCCAGGCCGCCGGCCATGCCGCCAATGCCGACCACCGAGGCTACGGTCTTCTGCGGGAACATGTCAGACACGGTGGTGAAGATGTTGCACGACCACGCCTGGTGCGCCGACGCGCCCACGCCGATCAGTAATACCGGGATCCAGAAGCTGATGTAACCCAACGGCTGCGCCAGCAGCACCACCAGCGGGAACAGCGCAATCACCAGCATCGCTTTCATGCGGCCGTCATACGGCGCATCGCCGCGCGCCATGAAGTAGCTGGGGAACCAGCCGCCGCCAATACTGCCCACCATGGTCATGCTGTACAGCACCGCCAGCGGCAGCACGATGTCGGGGCCCTTCATGCCGTATTGCGCCGACAAGTAGGTGGGCAGCCAGAACAGGAAGAACCACCACACGCCGTCAGTCATGAACTTGCCGAAAGCAAAGGCCCAGGTCTGGCGGTAAGTGAGCAACTTGAACCACGAGACTTTTTTCGCCACTGCGCCAGCGGGTTCAGGCGTGAAGGGCTGCACGGTCTGGTCGCTGCGGATGTAGGCCAGCTCTTCGGGAGACAGACGCTTTTGCTCGTCCGGCTTCTTATAGAGTGCGACCCACACCGCCACCCACACGAACCCCAACCCACCGATCACAATAAATGCCGCTTCCCAGCCCCATAAACCGGCAATCAACGGCACGCAGATAGGCGCCAGGATGGCACCGACGTTGGCCCCGGAGTTGAAGAGGCCGGTGGCGAGCGAGCGTTCTTTCTTGGGGAAGTATTCGGCAGTCGCCTTGATCGCAATTGGGAAGTTGCCCGCCTCGCCAATCGCCAACACTGCACGGGACAGCATGAACCCCGCAATCGACACAGGAATCACCGCCAACCCAATCGCGCCGCTGATCGCCGCGATGCTCTCGCCCATCGGCACCGAGAACGCGTGCATGATGGCGCCTGTGGACCAGATGCCAATCGCCAGCACGTAGGCTGCCTTGGTGCCGATCTTGTCGACAAAGCGCCCGGCGAACAGCATGGAGATCGCGTAGACAAACTGGAAAACTGCAGCAATGTTGGCGTAGTCGGTGTTGCTCCAGCCAAATTGCGTCGACAGCTGCGGCGCCAGCAGGCTGAGCACCTGGCGGTCGAGGTAATTGACGGTGGTCGCGAAGAACAGCATCGCGCAGATGGTCCAGCGATAGTTGCCTACAGCTTGGCCAACGCGGTGGGCGTGGATGGGCTCGTTCAAGTTCATGGCATCACTTTTTATTTTTGTTAGGCAGGACATATGTAACGTCATATGTCGTCGTACAACTGCGGTTTTTATATCGGGACGCCCACACGGTGTCAATCTGAAATATTGCCGTTTATCGCGGTATTACGCAGCTATGTGATAGATCAGGCAAAAGCAGTTGTAGGATGACAAATGCGAAACACCAGGCTCGGCGACTTGCCCGGCACATCGTCAAGCGCGCCGAAAGGCTGCATGCCGATCTTTTCCAGCACGCGGATCGACGCTGCGTGGTCCGGTCGTACCAGGCCAAACACTTCGGGCACGCCCAGGGTGTCAAATGCCAGCGCCAGCGCATCGCAGCCAAGTTCGGTCGCGTAGCCCTGTCCCCAGGCTTGCACTGCAAACCTATAACCCAGGTTGACGCGCTGCTCGGTCAAGTAGTTGAGTGGCGCTATCCCACCGAAGCCGATGATGTGTTCCGGCGCCTCATTTCGCGCAATCGCCCACCAGCCATAACCCTCAGCGGCCCACTGCCCTAGCCAGCGATCCAGCAGGCGTTGCGCCTCGTCGAGGGTGGCCATGGGGCCGGCAGGATTAAACAGGTTGGTCTGCGGGTCGCCGAAGATCGCGAACAATCGCTGCACGTCTGCAGGCTGTGGTTGACGGTAGATCAGGCGGGAGAAAGTCGTTGGCATAGAAATCGCTCCGTTGTGAACCGAAGAAGTTCAATGCATCTGCAAAAAAAAGCAAATAACGCTGAATTATTTCGTGTCCGCTTGTATCTGAACTGACAGAGCGGCGCCATCGCTGCGATGGCACCTCCCCTGTTCTGCTTTAGAGTGCCCCGCATGAAATTACGTAAGAAAAGCGTCAAACCGATCGGATTGAAAGACATCACCATTGTCGACGACACCAAGGTGCGCAAGGCAATCACCGCCGCCGCACTGGGTAACGCCATGGAATGGTTCGACTTTGGCGTCTACGGATTTGTCGCCTATGTGCTCGGCAAGGTGTTCTTCCCCGACGCCTCGCCCAGCGTACAAATGATCGCTGCACTCGGCACCTTCTCCGTGCCGTTCCTGATCCGCCCCCTGGGTGGCCTGTTCTTTGGTGCGCTGGGCGATAAGTACGGGCGGCAAAAAGTACTCGCCGCGACCATCGTGATCATGTCCCTGAGCACCTTTGCCATTGGCCTTATCCCCGGCTATGCCTCGATTGGCATCTGGGCGCCGGTCCTGCTGTTGCTGTGCAAAATGGCCCAGGGTTTCTCGGTGGGCGGCGAATACACCGGCGCGTCGATCTTCGTCGCCGAGTACGCCCCGGACCGCAAGCGCGGCTTCCTGGGGAGTTGGCTGGACTTCGGTTCCATCGCCGGTTTCGTCCTGGGCGCAGGCGTGGTCGTACTGATTTCCAGCGTCTTGGGCGAAGCGGACTTCGAAGCATGGGGTTGGCGCCTGCCGTTCTTCCTCGCCTTGCCCCTGGGCATCATCGGCCTGTATCTGCGCCATGCGCTGGAAGAAACCCCAGCGTTCCAACAGCACATGGACACACTCGAGCAAGGCGACCGCGAAGGCCTGACCCACGGCCCCAAAGTCTCGTTCAAGGAAGTCGCGACCAATCACTGGCGCAGCCTGCTGACCTGCATCGGTATCGTCGCGGCGACCAACGTGACGTACTACATGCTGCTCACCTACATGCCGAGCTACCTGTCGCATAACCTGCACTACAAAGAAAACAGCGGCGTGCTGATCATCATCGCGATCATGGTCGGCATGCTATTCGTGCAGCCGTTCATTGGCTTTATCAGCGACAAGGTCGGCCGCAAGCCCTTCATCATCGCTGGCAGCATCGGTCTGCTGTTCCTGTCCATCCCGGCGTTTATGCTGATCACCAGCGGCAAGATCGGGCTGATCTTCGCCGGCTTGCTGATCCTGGCCGTGATCCTCAACTTCTTCATCGGCGTGATGGCCTCGACACTGCCCGCGATGTTCCCCACGCACCTGCGCTACAGCGCCTTGGCCGGCGCGTTCAACGTTTCGGTACTGATCGCCGGCCTCACGCCAACCGCCGTGGCCTGGCTGGTAGAAAGCACCAACGACCTGTTCATGCCCGCCTACTACCTGATGGTGTTTGCCGTGGTCGGCCTGATCACCGGCCTGACCATGAAGGAAACCGCCAACAAGCCACTGCGCGGCGCAGCGCCGGCCGCTTCGGACATGGAAGAAGCCAAGGAGTTGCTGCAGGAACACCACGACAATATCGAGCAAAAAATCGAAGACATCGATGCAGAAATTGCGGCTCTGGAAGCCAAGCGCCAGAACCTGGTGCAGCAGCATCCGCGTATCAATTAAAGCCTGAATGTGCGGGGTGGCCCCGGCCACCCCGCCCTCAAAAGATAGGTAGATGCCAATCCCTCCATCGGAGTGTCACCCAGGGTTGGATTCGCGCGATGCTGTCCGAGCTCCCAACCTGCCGGAAACTCTGAGCCTGTTTGCACGGTCGAGAACCCTGCCCGACGATGCCGAAGCCGGGGGCGGCTTGATGGTTGCGATCATTCAACTGGCGATCGCCTCGGGCGCTATCGTGGGAGGCCTGGTGTTTGGCCTGAGCGGGTATCAGGCGACATTCGAGTTGGGTGCGGCAGTGCTGGGCGCCGCGGCCTTACTGGCTTGGCTGGCAGCACGCGCCAGCGGTAATCACCTGTGGCGGTCTAAATATTTCGCCGGGCTCGCCGATAACAAGGGATAACTCTTGACTTGCAGAGACGCCCTGCGGGAAACAATGCCGAATACTCTCGCCCCTATTGTCCGCTCGCTTTCCGATCGCACCAGCCTTTCGCTGGCACGTACCTCATTGTTCAAGTTCATGGCGTTGCTGGCCGTCGTCTTTGCGGCGGCGGCTTATTCGCTGGTTTACCTCGCCTATGAGATGGACCGCACCGAACAGGCGGAAAGTGCCTTCTATACCCGTAAAGCCCTGCAATCCCTAGAAAAATCCCTGCGGGTGACGGTCAAGGACTACGCGTTCTGGAGCGATGCGTACAAGCACCTGCACGTTAAAGTGGACACTGATTGGGCGTATGTCCGGGGCAATATCGGCGCCACGCTGTTCGATGATTTCGGTTTTCAAGGCCTGTTTGTGGTCAACGATGCCAACCGCACGGTCTATGCGGTCGTCGATGGCAAGCTGCAAGATGTCGAACTCACGCAATCGCTCGACCAGCCCTTTGCCGGGATTGTGGAGCAGGCACGTGCAGGCGCTGACAACGAAACACCCGTCACAGCCTTCATCAACGTCAAGGGCAGCCCCGCGCTGGTGGCCGCAGCCGCCATCACCCCCGGCACAGACCCCACGGTGAAGCCCGATGGCAGACCCGCTTCGGTCCTGATCTTCGTCGACATCCTCAACAGTGCCAAGCTGGCCGTGATCGGCAATGAATTCGGCGTGGCCAAGCTGCACATCGCCACCCCTGATGAAATCGGCCAGACGTTGCTGTTCCCCCTCGGCGACAACGGTGCTGCCGGCAGCCTGCATTGGGAGCCGGCCCGACCCGGTTTGCGCTTGATGGGCGTCGGCCTGCCCCTGCTTGGCCTGGCAGCGTTATTGGTATGCGTGATGAGCTGGGTCATTTCACGCCGCACCACGGCGGCCGCGCTCGCCCTGGACGCTAGCCATTCGTCGCTGCAAAACAGCCAGAATGCCCTGGCGACCAGCGAAGCACGCTTTCGCGATGTGGTAGAGGCGAGTTCCGATTGGGTGTGGGAAATCGACGCCAGTTGGCGCTTTACCTACCTGTCGGAGCGCTTCGAAGGCGTCACCGGGTTGGCGCGGCATGCGTGGATCGGTGCGACGATGAACGACTTGCTCGAGACCGAGACCGGCCTGCTCTCGCAATGGCTCAGCACCCCCGGACGCCGCCCGGATATCAGTGTGCAGTGCCGCTACGTCGATGCACTGGGGCTGGAACGCAGCACACGGCTGTCAGCGCGGCAGATGCCGTGTGGCGGCTTTCGCGGGACGGCCACCGACGTGACGGAAGAAGTCGAGTCCCGTCGACGCATCGAGTTCTTGTCCCAGCATGACGCCCTCACCGGGCTGCCCAATCGCACGCGGCTGCAAGCGTTCCTGGAGGGCAAGTTCAAGGCGCTGTCGAGTACGGCGCTGTCGGCAGCTGAGTTGTCCACCTCAACGCAGCCGTTGGTAATGCTCAGCCTGGACCTTGATCGGTTCAAACCGGTCAACGATCTGCTCGGGCATGCTGCCGGCGACCGGGTACTCAACGAAGTCTCGGCCCGCCTGGCCGCCTGCGTGCGCCATGGTGATCTGGTCGCCCGTGTGGGTGGTGATGAATTTGTGCTGATCCTGAGCGATGCAGGCACTCAAGACGAGGTCGAAGCCCTGTGCAAGCGCTTGATCGAATCGATCGAGCGCACGATCAGAATCGACGAGCAAGAGGTGTTCGTCAGCGCCAGTATTGGCATCGCCCTCGCCCCCAATGATGCCCGCGAAGCCACGGAGCTGCTGCGTTACGCCGATATTGCACTGTACGAGGCAAAGGCTGCGGGCCGTAATACCTGGCGGTTCTACTCCGGCGATATGAACGCGCGGATCATTGAACGCCGACGCCTGGAGAGCGACCTGCGCTTTGCAATCAAACATGCAGAGCTGCGCCTGCACTTCCAACCGCGCTATCGCATCGCCGACGGCCAGATGGTCGGCGCGGAAGCCCTGGTGCGCTGGCAACACCCGTTGCGCGGCCTGATCACGCCGGACACCTTTATTCCGATCGCCGAAGAGTCAGGGCTGATCCTGGCCCTGAGCGACTGGGTACTTGAAACCGCTTGTAAATGCGCCGCCCAGTGGCCCGAGCATCTTTTTGTGTCGGTGAACCTGTCACCCATGGAATTCAGGCGTGGCAACCTGGTAAAGCGCGTACGGCAGGCCCTGAAGACCTCAGGTATCGAACCCGCGCGCGTGGAACTGGAAATCACCGAAAGCGTCATGCTCGAAGATGCCACCGGGGCGCTGGAGGTCATGCGCACGCTCAAGCAATTGGGCATACGCATCGCCATGGATGACTTCGGCACCGGCTACTCATCCCTGAGCTACCTGCGCACGTTCCCGTTCGACGGTTTGAAGATAGACCGCAGCTTCCTGACCCGGCTGGAAGAAAGTGATGATGACAAGGCGATTATCCAGGCCATCGTCGGCCTGGGTCGGGCCCTGGCACTGACCGTAACGGCCGAAGGCGTGGAAACGGCTGAACACCTGGAATTGCTCAAGGCCGTGGCCTGTGAAGAGGGCCAAGGCTATTTCCTCAGTCACCCCCTGGATATCGAAACCTTCACTCGCCTGTTGGGCGTGCACGCCGGCATCGTGCAGGGATAACGCCGGGCGCTACCTGAAAAAATGGCTGGGCGTCTTGCCGAACTGCTTCTTGAACATGCTGGTGAACGCGCTCGGGCTTTCATACCCCAGCTCCAAGGCGATATCGATCACCTTTTCGCCCACCGCAATGCGCTCCAGCGCCAGCAGCAGCCTTGCTTGTTGGCGCCACTGGCCGAACGTCAAGCCGGTTTCCTTGCGGAACAAGCGCTGGATGGTTTTCTGGTCAAGGTTCAAGCGCTCGCTCCAGTCCGCGACCGTCGAGGCGTCGCCCGGTTCATCCTGCAACGCCAGGCAGATCCGGTGTACGCGCGGGTCGGCAGGCAGTGGCAGCAACAGCGGCAACGCCGGTAACAGCGCCAGCTCGTCCAGAATCAGGTGCATGATGCGCGCATCCCGGGAGTCCTCGGCATACGGTGGTTTCAAGCTCACCGACGCCTTGATCAGCTCACTCAGCAGGGGCGAAATACTCACGGCCTTGGTTTCGGTGGGCAAGTTGGGAAAGCTGTCGGGACGGACAAAGACGCTGCGCATCTTCAACGGGCCTACACAACGCAAGGAGTGGACGTGCCCACTGGGCATCCAGAAGCCGCGATTGGGCGGCACCGTCCACTGGTTCTGCGCCGAGTGCACCACCATCACGCCTTCGGTGGCGTATAGCAGTTGATGCTTCTCATGGCTGTGGTCGGGGATCACCCAGTTCTCCGGATAATCGGTGGCCGAACTGATGACAGCCCAATCGCCCTCGTCGATCTCCTGTAGAAAAACATCCAGTGACTTGATCATTTCGCCCTTTTTGCGATAGTTGCCTCCCGAATTTCGCGAGACAGGCATTTGCGGCGAATCTAGCATAGCTCCCGAATCATTTTGTATTGGATGGCGACCTTAAGAAGTTGCCACCTGTGTTCGCCGCCTTGAATGGAATGCCTGCATGTCGACCCTCACTGCGTCACCCGCCGCTGCAACCACTGCGCCCCAGGCCAGCCCGTTGGTCATGCGCGTCCTTGGCGCCTGCGCCCTGGCGCATTTAATCAATGACCTGATCCAGGCCGTGCTGCCGTCGATCTACCCGATGCTCAAGGCCAACTACGGCCTGTCGTTTACCCAGGTGGGCCTGATCACCCTGACCTTCCAGCTGACGGCCTCGTTGCTGCAGCCGTGGATCGGCTACCACACCGACCGCCACCCTAAACCGTGGCTGCTGCCAGCGGGCATGGTGTGCACCCTGATGGGCATCCTGATGCTGGCGTTTGTCGGCAGCTTCCCGGCCATCCTGATCGCAGCCGGCTTAGTCGGTGTCGGCTCGTCGACCTTCCACCCGGAAACCTCGCGCGTCGCACGCCTGGCCTCTGGCGGGCGCTACGGCCTGGCGCAGTCGACGTTCCAGGTCGGCGGCAACACCGGCAGCGCCCTGGGCCCGTTGCTCGCGGCGGCAATCATCATTCCCTACGGCCAGGGCCATATCGCCTGGTTTGGGCTGTTCGCGGTGTTCGCGATCCTGGTGCTCTACGGTTTGAGCCGCTGGTACAGTAACCACCTCAACCTGTTCAAGCTCAAGCAAGGCGGCCAAGCCACCCATGGCTTGTCCAAAGGCCGTGTGACCTTTGCCTTGGTGGTGCTGGCTGCGCTGGTGTTTTCCAAGTACTTCTACATGACCAGCCTGACCAGCTACTTCACCTTTTACCTGATTGAAAAATTCCAGCTGTCCGTCGCCAGCTCGCAGATGTACTTGTTCCTGTTCCTCGGTGCGGTTGCCGTCGGCACCTTCGCGGGCGGCCCGATTGGCGACAAGATCGGCCGCAAGAAGGTCATCTGGTTCTCCATCCTCGGCGCCGCGCCATTCACCCTGGCGCTGCCCTACGTTGACCTGTACTGGACGGCGGTGCTGAGCGTGGTGATCGGTTTTGTGCTCGCCTCGGCGTTCTCGGCCATCGTGGTGTTTGCCCAGGAACTGGTGCCGGGCAATGTGGGCATGATCGCCGGGATATTCTTCGGCCTGATGTTCGGCTTCAGCGGGATTGGTGCAGCGTTGCTGGGGTTGCTGGCCGATAGCCACGGCATCGAATACGTCTACAAAATCTGCTCGTTCCTCCCGTTGGTCGGCATCCTGACGATAGTGTTGCCGTCAACCAAAGGCGTTTGACGTCTACAGCATGCGCAGGCACGAACGCCTGCGCATGCTGAGCAGGCCAATCCATGTTTAAATCCTTGTTTGGCGGCTTCCTGTGCGTTCACGCTTGCCGCCCCACCAAGGAACACCCGTATGCGCCTGGCAGATTTCATTATTGAGAACCTCGAGCCGATCCTTCAGGCCTGGGAGGACTTTGCCCGGACCATTAAGACCCCCGGGGCCGATCTCAACCGTATAGACCTGCGTGATCATGCCGAACAGATGCTGCGGGCCATTGCGCAGGATCTGCGCAGCGCACAGACCGCGCAGGAGCAAATCGACAAGGCCCAGGGCCTCGCACCGCAGGACGAACACGAAAGCCCGGCCGAAACCCATGCCATGACGCGCTTGATGGCGGGTTTTTCGTTTGATCAGATGGTGTCTGAATACCGCGCGCTGCGCACCAGCGTGCTCAGCCAGTGGCTCCGGCAGGTCAAACACGGTACGCCACGGGATATCGATGACATGAACCGCTTTCATGAAGCCATCGATCAAGCCCTCACGGAGTCCATTGCCAGTTACTCGCGGGCGGTGGAAGCCTCGCGCAATGTGTTCCTGGGTATCCTCGGCCATGACTTGCGCACGCCCTTGGGCGCCATTCTGCTAGGCGCCAACATGCTGCGGCGTTCGGAAGAGGTTGGGGAGCGCGGTAACAAAGTCGCCGGGCAGATTTACACCAGTGTTCAACGGGCGAGCCAAATTGTCAGCGACCTGCTGGATTTGACCCGTTGCCAGATGGGCCCCGGCATCCCCGTGAAACGCATGGACATTGACCTGGCCCCCTTTTGCGAACGCATCGTCGAAGAAATGCGCTCGTTTCACCCACACGCGCAACTCGAATATGAAACAACAGCGCCCGCACTTGGTGCGTTCGACGGCGCGCGCATGGAGCAGGTGTTCTCCAATATCATCAGTAACGCCGTGCAGCACGGCAATGCTCGCCTGCCGATCACGGTGCGACTTGCGGTTTCAGATGGCCGCCTGCTGTTCACCGTTCACAATCAAGGCGAGCCGATTCCGGAGGATGTGCTGCCGTTCATTTTCAATCCCATGGGGCGTTTTTCGCAGCGCTCGGTGATTGAACATGGCCCTGCGGAAGGCCTTGGACTGGGGCTTTTCATCGCGTCTGAGATCGTGGCGGCCCATTAGGGTTCGATCGAGGTCACGTCAACATCGCAGTGGGGTACGGAGTTTCGGGTAACGGTGCCGTTGCTTGCAACTGGAGAGGCTTGACAGTCCCAGCGAATTGGATGATTTAGCTAGCGCTATTGAACGATCCGTCCCTGTTTCATTTTAACCGTGCCCAAAGCAGTCTAACTGCAGGAGCTTCTAGGTCCGCTAACTGGCCGATTCTGTTGAAAAAGTAGGTCTCCTGTCGATCTATAGCGCGCGGCCAGCTAAAGCAGGTTGGCTAGAAAGCGCCCCCTTGAGAGCCTAAGAAACCAGTATCATCCGATAGGTGATATCGAGAGCAGAACTATGACAGAGAAAGAGGCATGTGCGATTTTGCAAGCACAAGGTTGGGCCTGTGGAAAGGATGAGGTAAGTGACCGCTTTTGCATCAAGTGTTTGGGCGAGATCCAAGTCCAGATCATTCCGACTATAGGGAAGCGCTCGGATCATTTTAGAGTTTCGTTCATGCCCTCCATCTCCTCGACAGCGTTTTCGGATGCTGTCGCGTTTATCTTTGGGGAGGGAAAATATTTTTCACCTGTCATCGTAAGCAACGAAACGCCCCAGAAGCTAGAGACCATTGGCGCTGACGATGTAGTCGAGCTATCTGACAGGGCGTTATCTTGGGCTCAGAATCAAGATATAGATGCCGGCTTGGCGCTCTACAGGTCTTTACCTACAGACGCCAAAGGAGCAATGCCACTCAGGCATCTAGCTGCGCTAGCAATTGCGCAAGATGTCGATCAGTTAGAGGGTTACGAAAAAAGCTTTAAAAAGGGCGAAAGGCTGGGATTCGTCCCATACATCACCGTTGAAATGATTGAGCGCTCGCTGCTGATTGCTCGGGGAAACGCTCCCAAGGTTAACTGATTCCCTGAGTAGCTACATCGACTGATCTGCGGCAAAATCACTCCATCGGCCAGCGGGAGAGTACGCAGCATGATGGGACAGTTATCGAGTGGGCAGGAGCGGCTGTTTTACTCGTTCAACCTTGAAGACCACATCCCAAAAAATCATCTTCTGCGCAGCATTGATCGGTGTCTCGATCTGAGCGACCTGCGCCACTACCTCGCCGATTTCTATAGCCCAATTGGGCGTCCTTCGATTGATCCTGAGCTGATGATCCGCATGCTAGTCGTGGGCTATTGCTATGGCATCCGCTCCGAACGGCGGTTGTGCGAAGAGGCCCATTTGAACCTGGCATATCGCTGGTTCTGCCGGTTGAGCCTTGAAGATGAAGTCCCCAACCACTCAACCTTTTCGAAAAATCGACACGGCCGTTTTCGAGAGAGTGATCTGTTTCGCTGGTTGTTCAATGAAGTGCTGCGTCGCTGCATGGACGCCGGCCTGGTCAAGGGCGAAGGCTTTGCCGTGGACGCCAGCATCATCAAAGCGGATGCGAGTCGGCAGCGCGGCGTACCGGGTGATGAACCGGTCAACTGGAGCGATCCGGCCCTGAGCACCCGCGCCGTGCGTGAGTACCTTGAAGGCCTCGATGAAGAGGCTTTGGCCGAAACGCTACCGAAGCGCCTGTCGCTGACGGATCCTCAAGCCCGCTGGACCGCTGCGCCAGGCGGCCCAGCTTTCTACGCTTACTCCACGAATTATCTGATCGATACCGAGCACGGCATGATCATGGATGTGGAACCCACACCCGCTCATCGAACCGCAGAAGTCGAGAGCACCAAGACCATGATCGATCGGGTCGAAGCGCAATTCGACATCAAGCCGGAGCGTCTCATTGGCGACACCGCTTACGGTACCGCACCGATGCTGGCCTGGATGGTGGAGGAAAAAGACATCGAACCGCATGTGCCGGTGTGGGACAAAACCGAGCGCAAGAACGACAGTTTTTCGAGCAACGATTTCCACTGGAATGAAGAGGCTGAGGAATACCGCTGCCCGGCCGGAAACCCATTGCGCAGCGAATGGCGAGCCTTCAAGAATGAGCGTTCACATGTCACCAAAGCCAACACCATCATCTTCCGATCCCGGCAGACCGACTGCGCTACGTGTCCGATGAAAGCCAAGTGCTGCCCAAACACAGCGTTCCGCAAGATCGCTCGCAGCGTCCATGAAGCCGCTCGCGATGTGGCTCGGCGCATTGCAGCAACGCCGGCATATCAGCGGTCTCGCCACGAACGTAAAAAGGTCGAAATGTTGTTTGCCCACCTCAAGCGCATCCTGAAATTGGATCGGCTGCGGCTACGTGGCATGAGTGGCGCGACGGATGAATTCACGCTGGCCGCTGCGGTGCAGATCCTGCGACGGCTTGCCAAATTTTCATCTCAAGGGCCACCAGTCACGGGATAGGTGCGCCTGCACCAAGCAAAAAACCTCAAATTAACCCAATAACAGAGCGGCAAAGGTCATCGAAGGACCGAAAAACCACTCAATGTGGTGAGTCGGTTCTCCGGTGGTGGTCGTGCCTGAGTTCAGGCAGTTTGAAAATCCGACTTTTTCAACAGAATCGGCCAAAAGCGGACGTCGAGCATTCCCCAGACCGTGTGCAAATCGCTCCTTAGAATGATCGACAACGCCTTAACGGCTAAGTAACGTTGCCTCAGGGCGGGCAATGGATGAGCTCGGCGGCGTAGATGGAGGGTCAGCATGCAAGGCAAGCTAATTTATGAATTAACAGAGGAAGACTTCCGAGAGCACGGTGTCTGGTATTTTCCGATGGACGATGATGACTGGGAAATTGTTCGCCCCTGCCTGGAAGAGAGCGATACGACTGTGCTGGTAAGAACAGTTTTTCGCGGCGCTGATGGAGCCAGTTACGCTGGGTATGTGTACTGGAGTCTTACCGACGACATCGGTCATATCCAACCTAACCTGTTTTTACCCGATGGGTCCTCCATGACCTTTTGGGGAGGAGTTATCAAAGCTGTATGGGAGGACTGGATTCAGGGTGAAGCCGCACGCTTGGTTTTTCCGATCACGTTTGAATCCGAGCCTTTGCTTGGAATGGCACAGATGACGGGGCAAATCGACGGACTCTATTATCTTGATGATGACAAGCGCACGCAGTGCTTAACTCCGCCGCTTCAAATTAATTAGCGGACGTTTAGAGCCTATCCCCTCCACACGACGGCTGTTCATATCAACCCGGCCACCAGCATGCCGCCCAGCCCAAAGAGACACGCTACGCCAACCCCATAGGCCAACGTGCGCCAAGGTTGCCACTGCGCCAGATACGTCACCGTGTGCACCAACCGCGCCAGCGTAAACCCGGCGAATAAGCAGACAATGGGGAAACTGGACGCCCCCAGCGCCACGCACAGTCCTCCCAACACAAAAAACAGGGGGATATTCTCCAGGTCATTCGCCCAGGCCTTGGCCGCCCTGGCGACTTGCGGCACTTCCTCTGGATGCACGGTTCGATTGAAGAACGCCGCATCCTCACGATTGGTAAATGCGAAACCCCGTATCCGGAAAAAGCCCTGATAGCAGGAAATCGCAAACATCTTCAGGCAGAGCACCAGCACACACAGCGCGTAGACGTGCAAAAGCTCATTCATCGCGGTACCCATTCACCACGAGATAGAGCAACGGCCCCACCGACACAAGCACCGCCGTCAGCACCCAGTACGGCACCACCGAAGCCATCGACCGCCCTCGCCGGCGCGCATCCCGGTACATCCACGCGCACGCCAGCACCGCCATCAAGTACAGGTCTATGACCACCTGCGCCGTGTCCGGCCGCGACATCAGTTGCAGCCCAAATGCCAGCAGCGACTGCTCCGCCGTCAGCATCGTCGCCAGGGTGTACAGCGAAAATCCCAGCAAGCCCGCCAGGGCAATATAGGGTCGTCTCATGGTCGCTTCCTTGGAATGATGCAGGCTTAAGTTAGTGATAAGGTTCAGCCCTTCGCAATGACCTCGGAGGTCATGACCACGCCATGGACACCCCTTCTACTGCCGGCGAGCAACTGCGCCAATTGCGCCGACAGGCCAAGCTGAGCCAACTCGACCTGGCGCTCATCACCGGTATTTCCCAGCGCCACCTCAGTTGCCTCGAAACAGGCCGCGCCAAGCCGAGCCCAGCCACCTTGCATAACCTGCTGACGGCTCTGGAGGCACCGTTGGACCAGTGCAACCGAGTCTTCCTCGCGGCCGGATTCGCTCCGCGCTACACCGCCACACCGCTCGCCTCGCCCGCCATGGCCGCGATTCGCGAAGCGGTCAGCCATGTATTGCACGCCAACAACCCAGCGCCTGCGATCCTGTTGGATAGCCAGTGGCAAGTGCTCGCGGCGAATGCCAGTACCGGCGTGCTGTTTGCATTGGTGGGTATCCCGTCCGAGACGGCTGAAGGTTTGAACCTGCTGACCACGCTCCTCCAAGCCGGCGGCCTTGGCGATCATCTGCTCAATGCCGATGAGATCCGCACCCTGGCCTGGCAGCGTGCCACTCGCGAGGCGCTGGGCAACCCGGACCTGGCCGCGCTGCTGGCGAGCCTGCCAACCCCGACGAACGCTGAACTGCCCGCGCACCTGCCACCGCTGGTGCTGACCCGCCTGCGCTCAACCCAGGGCGAGCTGAGCTTTTTGTCCACCTTCACTACCTTCGGCATGCCCCAGGACATCACCCTCACCTCCCTGCGTATCGAACACCTGATTCCCGCTGACGACGCCACTTGGCAGGTGATGCGCGGCGCCTATGTGGATTATGCGGCGCTGGTTTTGTGAAATATCTGTACGTAGACTGCCGCCATACCCCCACTTGAAGGCGGCGAAAAACACGTGATGCAAGTTACCGAAGTCTCCATTGCCCAATTGCGCGCGGCGCTTGAGTCCGGCCAGACCACGGCCGTTGAACTGGTCCAGGCGTACCTGGCGCGAATCGATGCCTATGACGGTCCGCAGACCGCCACCGCCTTGAACGCCGTGGTGGTGCGCAACCCCCAAGCGCTGAAAGAAGCCGAAGCGTGCGATGCACGCCGGGCCAAAGGCGAAACCTTGGGGCCCTTGGACGGCATTCCTTACACCGCCAAAGACAGCTACCTGGTCAAGGGCCTGACTGCGGCATCCGGCAGCCCGGCATTTGCCAAGCTGGTCGCGCAGCGTGATGCGTTCACCATCGAGCGCCTGCGCGCCGGCGGTGCCATCTGCCTGGGCAAGACCAATATGCCGCCGATGGCCAATGGCGGGATGCAACGTGGCGTGTATGGCCGCGCAGAAAGCCCGTATAACGCCGATTACCTGACCGCGCCGTTCGCCTCCGGCTCGTCCAACGGCGCTGGCACCGCGACGGCGGCGAGTTTTGCGGCCTTTGGCCTGGCAGAAGAAACCTGGTCGAGCGGGCGCGGCCCGGCGTCCAACAATGGCCTGTGCGCCTACACCCCATCCCGCGGGGTGATTTCGGTGCGCGGCAACTGGCCGCTCACGCCGACCATGGACGTAGTGGTGCCCTACGCCCGGACCATGGCCGACCTGCTGGAAGTGCTCGACGTGGTGGTCGCCGAAGACCCGGACACCCGTGGCGACCTGTGGCGCCTGCAGCCGTGGGTGCCGATCCCGAGCGTCACCTCGGTGCGCCCTGCTTCCTACGCTGAATTGGCGGCGCCTGCCGAGTCCCTGGCGGGCAAACGCTTTGGCGTGCCGCGCATGTACATCAACGCCGACCCCGACGCAGGCACCAGCGAAAAACCCGGAATCGGTGGCCCGACCGGGCAGACAATCAACACCCGCGCCAGCGTGATCGACCTGTGGCAAGACGCACGCCAGGTGCTGACAGCGGCCGGCGCGGAAGTGATTGATGTGGATTTCCCGCTGGTGTCCAACTGCGAAGGCGACCGCCCTGGCGCACCTACCGTGTTCACCCGGGGGCTGGTGTCCAAGGAATTCCTCCACGATGAACTGTGGGAACTGTCAGCCTGGGCGTTTGACGACTTCCTGCGCGCCAACAACGACCCGGCGCTCAACCGCCTGGCGGATGTGGACGGGCCAAAGATCTTCCCCCACGACCCGGGCACCCTGCCCAACCGTGAGGACGACTTGGCCGCCGGCATGGATGAATACGTGCGCATGGCCGAGCGCGGCATCACCCCGTGGGACCAGATCAGCACCGTCCCCGATGGCCTGCGCGGATTGGAGCAAACCCGGAGAATCGACCTGGAAGCCTGGATGGACAAGCTCGGCCTCGACGCGGTGCTGTTCCCCACCGTGGCCGACGTGGGCCCGGCGGATGCCGACGTGAACGAAGCCTCGGCCGATATCGCCTGGAGCAACGGCGTCTGGGTGGCCAACGGCAACCTCGCCATCCGCCACCTGGGCGTGCCGACCGTTACCGTGCCGATGGGCGTAATGGCGGATATCGGCATGCCGATAGGGCTGACATTCGCCGGGCGCGCCTATGATGATTCGGCGCTGCTGCGGTTTGCTTGCGCGTATGAAGCGACGGGCAGCAAACGCCAGATTCCGCCGCGCACACCGCCGTTGACGCCGATGTAACTGACTCAACGCTCCCACCTTTGCGCCTGCATTTCACATCAAGCCAGGTGGGGCACGGCAACCAGCAGGATTGCCGTGCCATGGGTCAGCGTCGCCGCCAACACGCCATAGCGCATGCGCACCAGCGCACAGGCCAACCCTTCGATCAGCGTGAACAGCAACACCGGCCAGCCCAATTGGGTGACGCTCAGTGCCAGGAACGCATGGCAAGCGGCAAACGCCACGCCGCTGGCCAGTGCGGCGCGTAAGGGCGCGACATGCTGTTCCAGATAACCTTGCAAATAACCGCGAAACAACACTTCTTCCAAGGCATTGGCGCCATAGGCCAGCACGACCATCCCCGGTAGCCATACCCAATAACCCGGGATCGCTGACACCTCGATACCCTGGTAAAACCGTAGCGGCACACCGATCAGGCACCCGACCACGATCCCGACCGTAAGGCCTGACGCGCAATGCCCCTTGGACCAGAGGATAAGCGGCGACAAGTCTGGCGCCACGCGCACGAGCAAGACGATCAACAGCACCGAGAAGCCACCCAGGGCTGCCAATACAAAGGTGTTTGCCGTGAATGCCAGTTGCACTTCGGTGCCAAGCGACCACATGCCCAAAGGGGTCATCACATCGCGCATCAGCACAAACGCTGCCAATAGAATCAGGACGCGCATACCCGTCAGCGACTTGGGCGTGAGTGCGAGCCACAGGCAAAACAGCAGCAGGCCCGGCGCCAGATACGTGCCGTAGTTGATCAGTACCGCCATTCCCTGGGTAATCATCGGTCGCTCAATCGTGTGCCACCGCAATCATATCGACCTCCACCGCCGCCGACTTCGGCAACTGCATCACCCCCACCGACGTACGCGTGTGCGACCCGGCAGCGCCGAGAATCTCGTGTAACAAGTCAGACGCGCCGTTGGCCACTTCACTCTGCTGATCGAAATCCTCGGCACTGCGCACATACACGGTGATACGCGGGATCGCCTTGACCCGGTCCAGTGAACCCAACGCCTGCTTGAGCAACCCCAAGCAACGCAAGGCACTGATACCGGCGGCGATTTGCGCCTGGGCCACGGTCAGGCTTGCTCCAACCTTGCCCGGCAGCACGATTACATCGCCGACGCGGGGGATCTGGCCACTGATGTACAGGTGGTTGCCGTCGCGAACCAACGGCGTGTAGTTGCCGCCGATTTTGAGTTCGTCCAGCTGATAGCCAAGGCGTTGCTGGGCGGCCTGGTATTTTTCATCGGGTGTCATGGGCGTGAATCCTCGTTTCTGAGTTGCCACTCATCCACCACATCGCCCAGGGTCTTGGGCTGGTCGTTGCGAATCCAGGCCATGAAGGGACGGTCAAACTTGAACCCCGGACCGCAGTGCTCAAGCATGAAGCGGCGTACATTTTGAGTGTTTTTATAGTGTGGGGTCACGGGGGTGCTGCGAGTGATGGGATCGCTGTGCCAATTGAAGTCCATTTGCTTGACGCTCTGATGCCTCAGGAGGCTGCAGCATAGCGTCAAAAGGCCACGCTGAACGCCGGTCAACCGACGTTCAGCGTGGTTTTTTTGCATTACCCGCCGAAACCCGCGTCTCGCGTATTCACGAACAGCGCATAGATCGAATGGCTGCCAGCCATGAACAGGCGGTTACCTTCGCGGCCGCCAAAACACAGGTTGGGACAGCGTTCGGGCAACGAGATATGCCCGATGGCCTTGCCTTGTGGATTGAATACGCGCACGCCATGCCGACCGATATCGACAACTTCCAGGTCTGGCAGAAGCAGGAAGGCAAGTGGCTGCTGATCGGGCGCCAGGCTTACAAATACTGAGTACGCACCCCGAAAATCACTCTCCAGGACGGTGGGTAACGGGTTAGCATCAAAGCCCCGACACTCACCGAGCCTGAATATGGACACTCACTCGATCCTGGCCTTCACCCTTGTCGCGGCCATTGCCATCGCAAGCCCCGGCCCGGCCATCCTGATGGCCCTGAACAACAGCCTGGCCTACGGCGCGCGCACCACACTGTGGTCAAGCGCAGGCAATGCCAGCGGATTGTTTTGTATGTCGGCTGCCGCGATGCTCGGGCTTGGCGCGTTAATCGTCAGCTCGGAATGGGTCTTCAATGGCGTGAAGCTGATTGGCGCAGGGTATCTGTTCTACCTCGGCGCCAAGACGCTGTTCAAACAGAGTCCTGCGCTGGCAACCCATGCTCAAGCGCCTGGGCGCGTCCAGCCACCGAGCCGCTGGAAGCTTTACAAACTGGCGTTCCTGACGGCGGTCACCAATCCCAAGGCGGTGCTGTTCTTTACCGCACTATTTCCACAGTTCATCAACCGAAACGCCGCGCTGGTTCCGCAGTTTCTGGTGCTGACCCTGATATTCATTGCGCTGTCCGTAATGACGCTGAGCCTGTATGCCCTGCTCGCTTCTCAGGCCAAGGGCTTGCTGGCACGCCCGACTTTTGCCAAGTGGGTCAACCGTGCAGTGGGCTCCACGTTTATTTTCTTCGGCAGCGCACTCCTGACAATGCGGCGCCAGACGCTTTAGTAGGCTTCGACCACCCGTCGCACTTTCAGCAGCGCCTCGCGCAGCGCCGACAGGTCCACCGAGCCCAGCGCCAGGCGCAGCGCGTGGGGCACATAAGCCGTGACGGCAAACGGCTCGGCGGTGGATACCGAGATATTGTCGCACTGCAAGGCCATGGCGATCTGGTCGGCGCGCGCGTCCTCCGGCAGGGGTAACCACAAGAAATACGACGAAGGATGGCTGGTGTAGGCCAGCCCTTTCAACACCTGCGCCGCCAAGGCTTGCCGCGCCTGGGCGTCCTGGCGCTTTTGCGCTTCCAGTTGCGCCACCGTGCCATCTTCGATCCACGCCACGGCAATGGCGCTCATAACACCGGGCACGTTCCAAGTGGTGGCCATGATGGTGCGCTCGAGTGCCTTAACCCAGTCACTTGGCACCGCGACAAACCCCACGCGCAAACCGGTCGCGACACTTTTTGAGAGCCCGCCCACATACACCGTGCGTTCCGGCGCCAGGGTGGCCACGGGTGGCGGTGCGGTTTCGACCAGGAACGCGTAGGCCGCGTCCTCAATGATCATCAGATTGTGCTGCCGGGCGATGGAGACCAATTGCTCGCGCTGGTCCCTGTCCATCACCCAGCCAAGGGGATTGTGCAGGGTTGGCATGCTGTACACGGCGCGCACCGGGCGTTTGCGACACAGGTTTTGCAAGGCGTTCAGGTCCGTGCCGGTGGGCGTGACCGGGATCGCGACAACTTCCAAATGCAGGGTCTCGGCCAGCACCTTGAACCCGGAATAGGTCAACGCATCGACCGCGATCACATCGCCCGGCTTGAGCAACGCCATCATCGTCACCGCCAAGCCGTGCTGGGCGCCGCTGACCAGCAACACCTGGTCGGCCTCTACCGTCAGGCCTCGGCTCAGTAAATGCCGTGCGACGGCAGCCCGCTCATGCAAACGCCCCGCGTGAGGTTGGTAACGCAACAGGGCCTCGAGGTCGCCGGACAGCGCCAACTGGCGCAACGCCGTGCGCAGCAGGTCCGCCTGGCCTGGCAGTGAGGGATAGTTGAAATTGAGGTCGAGCATGCCCGCCGCAACCGTCATCTGCCCACTGCCCTGCCCTGGCGGCAGCGAGATCTCGCGCACAAAGGTGCCGCGTCCGGTTTCACCGCTGACCAGCCCCATGGCCTCCAGTTCGGTATAAACCCGGCTTGCGGTCACCAGCGCCAGGCCATGATCGGCGGCCAGTTGCCGGTGTGTCGGCAGACGCGTACCCGGCGGCATTTTCCCCGAACGGATGCCCTCGGCAAACGTGTCGACCAACGATTTATAGCGGGCGCGCGGCATAGGGATGTATCCATGACAATTTTTTGATTGTCTCAATGCTCGCCCCTAGGATGGCTTGAACGCAACCCCCTCATTATTCGGGCGCCTCCTCATGGAATGCACATCCCCCTTCAGCACCCTGGATACCCGCACCCAAGGCTGGGTCAATGGCTTTATTGGTGTGGTGATTTTCAGCGGCTCCTTACCCGCCACACGGCTGGCCGTGATGGAGTTCGAACCGGTGTTCCTCACCATGATCCGTGCCGCCATCGCCGCCAGCCTGGGGTTGTGCCTGCTGTGGTGGTTCAAGGCAAAACGCCCCGCGCGCACCCAATGGGTGCCCCTCGCTCTTGTTGCTCTTGGCGTGGTGATCGGCTTTCCCTTGTTGACCGCACTGGCGCTGCAGTACGTGACCTCGGCCCACTCCATCGTGTTTATCGGCCTGCTCCCCCTCGCGACCGCGGTATTTGGCGTACTGCGCGGTGGTGAGCGCCCGCGTCCGGTGTTCTGGTTGTTCTCGATCCTGGGCAGCGTGCTGGTGATGGGTTATGCCATTGCCCAGGGTTTGAACGCCGCACCCGCCGGCGATTTGCTGATGCTGCTGGCGGTGCTGGTCTGCGGCCTGGGTTATGCCGAGGGCGCCACGTTGTCGCGCAGCCTGGGCGGCTGGCAGGTGATCTGCTGGGCGTTGGTGGTGGCGATGCCGGTGGTGCTGCCCTTGAGCCTGCTCCTGGCACCGCCAAGCGTGCGCGGCATCAGCCTGCCCGCCTGGCTGAGCCTGGGCTATGTGGCGTTGTTCAGCATGTTGATCGGCTTTGTGTTCTGGTACCGCGGCCTGGCCCAGGGGGGCATTGCCGCCGTCGGCCAGTTGCAATTGCTGCAACCGTTTTTCGGCCTGGCATTGGCGGCGGGCTTGCTGCATGAGCAGGTCAGCCTGGGCATGGTGGTGGTGACGGTCGCGGTGATCGGCTGCGTGGCGGGCGCGAAGAAGTTCGCCCGTTAACGCTGCGGGGCAACCATCTTGAACTTGATGTTGATGTCATTCGACACCACGCTGTTGCCGGCCCACTCGCCCTCGCCAATCTTGAAATCGCCGCGTTTGAGGATGAATTCGCCGTCGAACACGCCGATACCGCTTTGCTCCTTGAGCACCACGTCGACATCCACTGGGCGTGTGATGCCCTTGATGGTGAGGTTGCCGCTGATCTTGTAGCGGTTATCCCCCAGGACCGCGACGCCGGTGGATTCGTAGACGCCCACTGGATAAGTCGCGGTGTCAAACCACGACGCACGTTGCAGCTCGTCATTCGCGTCCGGGCTGCCGGCGTCGATGCTGGCCAGCTGGATCTTGAGCAATGCATGCCCGGCTTCCGGCTTTTGCGTATCGAACGTCAAGGAGCCTTCGAACGCGCTGAAGGTGCCGTACACCCGCTGCCCCAACTGTTTATAGGTAAAACTGATCTGGCTGGCGGTGCGGTTGACGTCGTTGTACTCCACCGCCTGGGCGCTGGAATAGAACGCGAGGATCAGGACCAGTATGGCGACCGAGGGCATTCGACGTTTCATGCAACGCTCCGCAGAGGAAAAGACACAGGCACCGAGCCAACACGCTTTAACAGGGATTTATTCCCATCAGGCGTTTGTCCTGCTAAACAGAGTAGTCGCCCCAGAATAATAAGGACGCTCCATGCATTCCCCTTCGCTTCAGGACCTCACCGCGCCGGACGGCATCTGCTATGGCTGCGGTGGCAGCAACCCCCACGGCCTGCATATCAAGAGCCGTTGGGACGCGGACGGCATCCACCTGATCGCCGAGCATAGGCCCGACGCAAAATACAGCGGCTGGCCCGACCTGGTCTATGGCGGCCTGATCGCCATGTTGGTGGACTGCCATTCCAACTGGACCGCCATGGCCTACCACTACCGCGCCGAGGGGCGCGAACCCGGCAACCTGCCCCGCATTGACTGCGTGACCGGCAACCTGGGCATCAAATTCATCAAGCCAACGCCCATGGGCGTCATCCTCACCCTGCGCGCACGGGTCGAGGGCGACGTGGGGCGCAAGACCCGCGTGATCTGCGAGGTGTACGCCGGCGACGTGCTCACCGCCATGGGTGACTCGGTTTTCGTGCGCGTCGATACCGGCCAATTGGCAGCGGCCGCCCATGGGCGTGAGGGCTGATCCTGATCTACATTGACTGCCACCGCTAATCGAGGACGCACCGATGACTCGTCTCACCGCGAAAGACTTTGCCCCCGAACTGCTGGAACTCTACGACGGCTACGCCCACGGCAAGATTAACCGCCGCGAATTTCTCGACCGCGCCGCGCTGTTCACCTTGGGTGGCCTTACCGCCTCGGCCCTGCTCGCAGCCCTCAGCCCCAACTACGCACTGGCCGAACAAGTGAAATTCACCGACCCGGACATCGTTGCCGACTACATCACCTACCCCTCGCCCAAAGGCAACGGCACCGTGCGCGGCTACCTGGTGCGCCCGGCCAAGGCCGCGGGCAAGTTGCCAGCCGTGGTGGTCGTGCATGAAAACCGTGGCCTCAACCCCTATATCGAAGACGTCGCCCGGCGCCTGGGCAAAGCTGGCTTCATCGCCCTGGCGCCGGATGGCCTGACTTCGGTGGGCGGCTACCCCGGTAACGACGAAAAAGGCGTGGCGCTGCAACAGACGGTTGACCCGACCAAGCTGATGAACGATTTTTTCGCCGCCATCGAATGGCTGATGCACCACGACAGCAGCACCGGCAAAGTCGGCATCACTGGGTTCTGTTATGGCGGCGGCGTGGCCAATGCGGCGGCGGTGGCTTATCCGGAACTGGGCGCGGCCGTGTCGTTTTATGGGCGCCAACCAGAGGCCAAGGACGTGCCACGGATCAAGGCGCCGATCATGCTGCATTTCGGTGAGTTGGACACGCGGATCAATGAGGGCTGGCCGGCGTATGAGACGGCGCTGAAGGCTGCAGGCACGAACTATGAGGCGTACATCTACAAAGGCGCCAATCATGGTTTTCATAACGACTCGACGCCGCGATATGACGAGGCGGCGGCGAATCTGGCGTGGGAGCGGACGCTGGGATGGTTTCGCAAGTACCTTGCTTGATGCCAACACCGTGTAGGCGCTAGCGTGTCAGCGCCGACACATTGTTGGGTCAATGTTCGAGGGCATATCTGCGGCAATGGTTGAGGTACCCCTGCTCATGGCTACCCACCAGTTGCACCACACTGGTCCACAGCCAGGACGGCGCATCGAGTTGCTTGGAGCGGTTTTCCTGGAGCACCGCCATCCAGTCCTTGCGCGTATCGCGGTCCATCTGCCGAGCATGGGCAATGCCCACGACCCGCGCCAGGTAACCGGCGGCGTGCATGGCGTCGGTTTCGTTCAATTCGTCCAGCTCCAACTTCATGTCCTGGGGCAGCAGTTCGCGGATGAAGAATCCGTGATCCAGAAAACGCGTTGCCATCATGCGCTCACCCAGGCTCGGAGAGAGCTGACGCGCGCCCTCCACCACTCGACGACCATTATCCCTGGGCATCTTCGCCCGTGCCGCGCGGGGTGCAGCAGCGCCGACGGCTTCCTTGATATCAATCAGGCAATATTCCTCATCGCCCTTGTCACCCACGCCGAGCAGTACGGCATAACGGAGCAGCCCGAGGGAGCTACAACCCTTGACCCAGTAGGCCGAGTCCAGCAGTTCAACCCTGGCGTCCTTGGGCCGCCCCTTGAGCGAGGTGACCAACTGGTGGACTTCATCCGAGGCACAGAGGGTTTCCAGCGCAACCTTCTCGGCCCGTGACAACGACCAGAAGTGCTTGCCCAGCGGGATGGTCGGCCGAGCGTTCTCGATACGCTCACGCGCGAGGTTTTTCCAAGTGCGCTCCACCGCGGTGCGCATGCTCGCCTTGACCTGGGACGGGCGCGGCGGCGCGGCGTCGGGTTTGTCCTTGAACGCCTGTTCGTAGCCGCCCATCATTTCTTCAAGCATGCGCGCAGTGGTTACTCCAGGCAGGTCCGAGCCGCGCGCAGCAGTGGCCAGGGACAAGGCCAAGCGCACCAGGTCGTGAGTCGGGTTACCGATCACCGCCTGGTCAAGGTCACGGATATGCATATCGATGCGGCCCTTCGTGTCTCCCGTAGGGCCCAAGTTACCGGCGTGGCAGTCGCCGCAGATCCAGATCGCCGGGCCGTGGGGCAAACGTCGACCCGTCTGGCTGTGCAGCCACTCGTAGAATTGCACCGTGCTGCCACGTACGTAGGCGTGAGCAGAGCGCGCCATCTTGAGGTTTCGCAATTGGATCAGGTGGGGCATACGGGCGCAGGGGCGTGGTATTTTCATGGAATAACTCAGTACAGGTGTTGCTGTAGAGCGAAGGCCCTGAGCAAATGTTTCATTATATTTCAAAAATAAGCACGTTCAGCCTTGCATCTTCATTTCCTGCAACCACCCCTTGAACGCCAACATCGCCGACGTCTCGGCCCGCGACTGCAAACGCGTCAACCAATAGCTGCCGGTGGTGATGCCGACGTCGAACGGCTGGCGAATCACATCATTCTCCAGTTGGCGCGAAAACATCATTGCCGGCGCCAATGCCAACCCCATTCCTTGCAAGGCCGCTTCCATCATTGCCAACGAGGAATCAAACACGATACTGCGCGGCACCAGGGTGTCGGCGGGCAGGCCAGCGGCCTGGAACCACAGGCTCCACTCATCGGCGCGGTAGGAGCGCAGCAAGGTGTGTTTCAACAGGTCGACAGGGGTGTGCAGTTGCTCGGCCAGTTGCGGCACGCAAAGCACGGTGAGGGGCGCTTCCAGCAGTTCGCAGGCATCGGTGCCGTGCCAGGCTCCCGCGCCGAAGCGGATCGCGTAGTCGAGGCCTTCGGCGGCCACGTCGACGCGGTTGTTGTGGGTGGATAACCGCAGATCGATAAAGGGGTAACACGCGTGAAAACCCGACAAGCGTGGCAGCAACCAGCCCACCGCAAAGGTGCCCACTGCGCCCACGGTGAGCACTTCGCGGTAGTGCCCGCCTTCGAACTGGCTGAGCGTCTGGGCGATGCGGTCGAACGACTCACGCACTACCGGCAGTAAGGTTTCGCCTTCACGGGTGAGCATCAGGCCTCGAGGAAGACGCTTGAATAATGTGACATTAAGTTGCGCTTCCAGGCTCTTGACCTGATGGCTGACCGCCGCCTGAGTCACGCATAACTCGATAGCTGCGCGGGTAAAGCTCAAATGCCGGGCTGAAGCCTCGAATGCGCGCAGGGCATTGAGGGGCAGATGGGAACGCAGCATGTTTGACCCCAAATTTTCTAATGGCTGGTGCGAAATATCATTGTTTGCCCAGAGGCAAGAATCCGCCTAACTTTGCGGCGCCTGCGCAGGCACTGATCGTTAGCCCATCACTTACATGGACGCCAGATTACTATGTGCGAAAGATCTCACTTAAACGTACGAAGCTTCTTATTTTCGGCCTTGTTGTTCGCCTCCGGCACCTGCATGGCCAACACCGATTTGCGCAAGGTCGTGGACAATAGCGTTGAACCCCTGATGCAGCAACACGGCATCGCTGGCCTATCGGTCGCTGTGGTAAATAAAGGCAAGGTGCAATACTTTAATTACGGCATCGCCAATAAAGACACCCAGCAACCCGTCACCCAAGACACGTTGTTTGAGATCGGTTCGGTGAGCAAAACCTTCACCGCCACACTGGGGGGTTACGCCCAGGCCAGTGGCAAGCTCAAGCTGTCGGACAACGCCAGCCAGCACCTTGCAGCACTCAAGGGCAGCGCCTTCGACCGCATCAGCCTGCTACAACTGGCAACCTACACGCCAGGCGGCCTGCCGCTGCAGTTTCCGGACGCTGCCGACAGCGCGGGCACCATGCTCGGCTATTTCCAGCAGTGGAAACCTGCGTACGCGCCCGGTGCGCAGCGTCTTTATTCCAACCCTAGCATTGGCCTGTTCGGCTACCTGAGCGCACAAAGCCTCGGCGAGCCGTTCAACGTGGCCATGGAGAAAATCCTATTGCCCCAACTGGGCCTGAAGAACACCTATGTCAGCGTGCCTCCCGACAAAGCCAATCTCTATGCCCAAGGTTACGACAAGGACCAGAACCCCGTACACGTCGGCTCTGGGGCGCTGGACAGCGAAGCCTATGGCATCAAAACCAGCACCCAGGACTTGGCGCACTATGTGAGGGTGAACATGCACCCGCAAACGCTGGGGAAACCGTTGCAACAGGCAATCGCCACCACGCATACCGGCTACTACACCGTAAATGGCATGACCCAAGGGCTCGGCTGGGAGTACTACCCCTACCCGATCAAGTTACAAGCGTTGATTGATGGCAACTCTACATCGATGGCGATGGAGCCACACAAGGTGAACTGGCTAAGTCCCGCTCAGGCGCCACCAACCAACGCCCTCTACAACAAAACCGGTTCGACCCGTGGTTTTGGCGCCTACGTGGCGTATGTGCCGAGCAAGGATGTGGGCGTGGTGATCCTGGCGAACAAGAACTATCCAAATGCGGAACGGGTGAAAGTAGCGCATGCAATCTTCAGCGCGCTGAATCCGTGAAGCATTGACGCCCGTGACCTCAGGTCGTCCGCTGCAGCGGACGACCGCCGGCCAGACACTGCTGATAGTAATTATCAGCTGGGCCATGCTCAAATCGAATGTCACTCAACACCCCCATTAAAGGACGCAGGTCATGTTCAGGATGTAGACGCGCGAGGGTTTCCAGGCGTCGTTCAATGGTTGCGTAAGTAGCATCTATTAACACCAAGGCGGCATCAAACACGCCGGCGCGACCATAGGCTTTGATTATTTTCTTTTTCTGTGCGTTGGTTTTTTTGCCTTTCCTCAATGGATCATTGGCAAGCATCATTAAAATTGACTTGGGTCCGCCTTCAAGGTCGGGAGCAAAGCCCTTTTTTTTGTAATGCGCAGTGCGATTTACATCCGAGTAGTCGTTGACATAACGATAATAAACAGCCAATTCGAGAAGCAACACGTAGAGTTCCAGATACGTCGCTTCATCGATGGGCGTCAGGCATTGACACGCGTCCAGTAGAAAAACGAACAGACAACCCGTATTGGCTTGAGCGATTAATTCATATTCTTCCCAGGTCGGCAGGACATCGCCATTGCTGAACTGTAGATCCAAGTGCTGCCCCACGTGCAGGTGCTCAAGACTGGTGAGCGCGGCCTGCAGGACGCCAGCATTGAAAGACTGTGCAAGGAGTTGCAGACCGACAAGGTACCCACACATGCCGGAATTCAGAGCGATTTCAACGCCGAATTTAGCCCACACCGACGGAAGCCCGCGGCGAATATGATCGCCGTCAAGCACATCGTCATGTATTAACGTGGAGGTGTTAAGAAGTTCTATGGCTTCGCACAAAACATGGGTCTGATGGGGCGCAAGTTTATAGACAGCTGACAGCGCCACAGCAATCGCGCTGCGCACTTTCTTGCCACCCGCGCGCGCTTGGTATTCAAACGCTTCGCGCCATTGAGCGTGCGCAACTTTATAGTCAGTTCTTTCTGTCAGCGCGTCGGCAGTGATCATCGTAGCGGCCTCTAGTTTGCGAGCGACCCGCAAGGCTCTAACGCTTACCTGCGGTGCGGCACATGGATTACCTAGACGTAAAAGACCGGAACTGCAATGGACACCACTTTACGAGGACAGCGCCTTAACCGTAGCGGATGCCTGAAAAAAAGAAATACTTTTTCTTTGATTCTTTGATATAGCCCTGAGTGCGAATAAGTATAACGAATAAGCGTTCACCCCTTGATCACTCGATCTATGCTCTCACCCTGAACGTGTCAGACACCCTTGAAATGGACCGCCTTACCGTCCTGCATATAAAGCTCAGGAGAGCGGCTATGGAAGACGTCCTCATTCTGGTTGACGTGAATGATCAGCCGACAGGTTTCGCTGGCAAACAACAGGTGCATGAAGAAGGGCTGCTTCATCGAGCTTTTTCAATATTCATTTTTGACCCTCACTCCAGACTGTTACTGCAACAAAGAGCGGACAGTAAGTACCACTCTGCTGGGCTGTGGAGTAATACCTGTTGCGGGCACCCACGCCAGGGCGAGACGACGCCAGACGCAGCGCGGCGCCGTTTGTATGAAGAAATGGGGCTGACCTGCGAGCTTGAGCAATACTCCACGCTGGTTTATCGGGAACGCGTGTCGAAAACCATGACGGAATATGAATACGATCACGTGTTCGTAGGCTGCTGCGCGACTGACCCCATTGCCAATCCGGATGAAGCCAAAGCATGGCGCTGGGTGGAGCCTGAGCAATTACAGGATGAGCTGCAACACACGCCAAAAATATTCACGGCCTGGTTGCGTACCATCGTGAAAGGTGCCGGAGCCGCAGGCATCAAAGGATGGGCCCCTAAAGCTCAGAGGGCCCTTCAGACGCCGATAGTCGGCGGGGCTTTTGAACTCCCTCGCTGGCTGGCTGAAGCGCATTACCCGCTAAATCCTTATGCCGAAGAGGCACAACATCACACGCGTCAATGGCTCAAGAGCATCGGCCTGGAAGACACACCGCGCGCAGCCCGCCAATTGGACATTTACGTCCCTGGCACATATGCCGGTTATATGTGGCCAGACGCGCCGCGGGACCTGTTGTTGATTTTGTCAGACGTGGTGGGGTGGTTCAGTTGCCAAGATGATCTCGCAGACGAAGACTGCAAGGACCCTCACACGTTGGAACAATTGCTTCGGGGAGTTCACAGCAGTGCGTTCACATGCTACGCCCCCCAACCAGGGCTGCTTGCCTCAGGGCTCAAGGATATAATCAGGCGCTCCGCACGCTTGGCACCGCCTCTCTGGAAAGAACGGGCTGGCGAGCGGTATGCCTCTTACATTGCCCCCTGCATGACAGCGTTGATGCATCGAGTTCATCACACCCAGCCAGGAATCGAAGGCTACGATAGCCTTTGGCGGGACGCCGGAGGCTTCCAGTTCTGCCTAGAATTCATCTACTGGGTACAGAATATTTACCTGCCCTCCTCCCTCTACTACAGCAAGCCTTGGCAAGAGTTGTGCTTGCTGGCACTGAACCTCTTCAAGGCTGTCAACGATTTACTGTCGTTTCGAATCATGGAAGACCCCGATGATGACATCTATAACCTGCTGACCCATCTGCGGCACACCCAGGGTTACTCCCCTGAGGCGGCTGCCCGCGAAGTATCACGACGCATTGATCAATGGGCCCACGCGTTTACCGATGCCCAGGAACGGTTGCCTGCATGCCTGGCAAGCTACGGCTATGACGAGCAATCGGTGCAACAGATGATGATTTGTGCGCAAGCCCTGCACAACCAGTGGCGCGGAAATATTGCCTGGCACCTGACAGCGCCGCGTTATCGGGAAATTCGCTTCGAGAACCTCCAAGGGGAAACCATCGACCCGCACCTCGTCGACGGCTTCGTGAGTTAGCCTCTACATCCCCAGCCAATGCGGCAGCGCAATGAATGACAGATAAGTAACCATGCTCAAGAACACCAACAGAATCATCAGCCACGGCAACGCCGCACGAATGGTCTGCCCCAGCGTCAATCCAGTCACCGCTGATGTCCCAAACAGGTTCAACCCCGCCGGTGGGTGCACCAGGCCAACTTCCATGTTCACCACCATCACGATCCTCAGGTGAATCGGGCCAATCCCCAATTTCGATGACAATCGGGTCCGCCGCCTGGGCCAAGTCCGCGACAAACAGGGTGGCGGCTTCACAGCAGCGCCCTAGAGAGCTTGAGCATGGAAATCAGCTTCTTATTGTTGTGTTGCAAGGCAAGTTGCCTGATGCCAGGCGTGTAGTGAATTTCGGATTCTAGATACCTGCGTTCAGCCAGGCAGCCCCCAAATCTGAGACACAGCACAGATCCAATGTGCGAGCGCGCATCGTCACTTACTACTGTGCAGCCCAATAGCCGTTGTGCCCGCAACAACACCGGCGCATCCAACATCTGCCCATCGATCTGGTAGGCCCCTGCCCCATGCGCACCCGCGTCCACCACCCGTTTTGCCCAGGCCAAGTCTTCGGCGCTCGGCGCCAGGGCTTGGTGAATCACCGCTACCTGCCTGGGGTGAATACACAGCGCACCGGCAAACCCCATTTCATAGGCATGCCGAATCGAACGGCACAGCCCCTCTGGGTCATCGATGGCCGGATGCACCCCATTCAGCGGTGCGACAAGGCCGGCAGCGCGGGAATGCACGATCAGCGCCAGGTCCAGACCACCAAACGACAGGCGCTCCACCAGCGGCGCATGGGCAATTTCGGCCACGACCAACAGGCCGCGCACGCTCTCGATAATCGGCCAGATGAGTTTGCCGGTCGCCGTCACCACGGCGACCTGTGCTGCACGTTCAACCTTAGGCAGTAGCACGCCCGCCACATTCGGATGGGCTTTGCAGAACGTCACATCCTCGAAATGCTCGGCATGCTCCGGCGCATTGATGCGCACCCATACCTGGGCAGTAGGGTTGGCCGTCAAAAACGCCCCGAGGTTATCGCGCGCCTGGCGCTTGAGCGGTTCTTCAACCGTTTCTTCAAAATCCACGATCACTGCATCAGCACCACTGGTCAAGGCTTTGAAGAATCGCTCCGGCCGGCTACCAGGCACAAACAACGCCGACAGGATGCCGCTGACTACAATCGATTTCAGGGTCGTTAATCGGCATACGCCCACGTCATCCGGAACGACGCCCCGCCCCATTCCGAATCCAGCACTTGCACCTGGCCGCCGTGCCACTGCGACACCCGTTGTACCAGCGCCAGGCCAAGGCCGAAGCCGCCGGTGCGACGGTCACGGCTGGCGTCGAGGCGCATGAAGGGCTGGAAGATCTTCGAGCGGCCTTCCTCCGGCACACCCGGGCCGTCGTCGCACACCCGCACTTCATAGCCGCCGCCGAACGTGGCCAGCGACACCTCCACACGGCGCTCGGCGTATCGGATCGCATTGCGCAGCAGGTTGATCACCGCTCGCGCCATGAAGCGCGGTTCGATCTGGATAAAGTCCACCTCGCACGTACGCAGCGACAGCTGAATGCCGGCCGCTTCCGCTTCGAGGGCCACGCTGCCGATCACACTGTCGAGCCAGCTGTGGGCCTCGATGCGCTCGCGCGTGACCTGAGTGGCGCCACGTTCCAGACTGGCATAAGTGAGCAGCTCGGAGACCATTTCTTCCAGCTCGCCGAGGTCGGCGTACATGTCGGTAATCAATTGGCTGCGCTGGCGCGGGTCGGTCTGTTGCTTGAGCTGGTCGAGCTCGAACGACAGTCGCGCAATCGGCGTGCGCAGCTCGTGGGACACGGCGTTGGTCAGCTCGCGCTGGTTGGCGATCAGGCTTTCAATGCGCTCGGCCATCTGGTTAAAGTGCCCCGCCAGCTCGCGCACGGTGGAGCGGCGTGGCAGCAGGATGCGGGAACTGAGGTCGTTGTCACCGAAACGTTGTGCCGCCAGGCGAATATGCTCCAGGTCGCGCCAGTGCGGACGAACCCAGAAATACAGCACAATTGCCAAGCACAACCCCAGCAAACCGTAGGCCCACAGGTACAACCATTTAGGCTCTTCAGGCAGCTTGATATTGAGCAGTTGCGGGCCGCCATCGATATTGGCGATGAACTCCATGAAGTCGCCCCGTACCACTAATTGGCCGGCCGCGAGCAAGTGCTGCTCGCGTTGGCTCAGCGCCAACTCATCGCGTTGCACCAAATCCAGACGCAGACCGTAATGCTGCTGCAATTCGCTCAGGCGCACCTCGCGGGCCTCGGCCGGCACGGGACGCAATTGCTCCACCAGGCCATAGGCGGGGCCGCGCAGGGCTTCGCGGTTATAGGTTTCGTTGGCCTCAGGGAGCAGCTCATCGAAGGTGTAGTTAACCAGCCAGATTGCCCCCGCCAGGCCCAGCGCCAGGATGATGTAAAGGCGGATGTAGAGCCGCAGCATCTAGACCTCCCACGCAAACGGGTTGAACAGGTAGCCCTTGCCCCAGATGGTCTTGATGCACACCGGTTCGCGCGGGTTGTCGTTGAGTTTGCCGCGCAGTTTGCTGATGTACACATCGACACTGCGGTTGAGGCCATCGAACGCGATACCGCGCATGCGGTTGAGAATGTCATCACGGGACAGGATCGTCCCCGAGTTGCTCGCCAGCAGCCACAACAGCTCGAACTCCATGGTGGTGAGTTCGATCTTGTCATCCCCCAGGCTGACGCCCCGGCAACTGCGGTCGATGGCCAACCGCCCGAAAGCGAGGGCGCCGCGCACCGTCGGCTCTGGCGCCTGCCGCCGCTGCAGGGCGCGCAGGCGTGCGAGGAGCACCGGGGGTTTGATCGGTTTGATCACATAGTCGTCAGCACCAGACTCCAGGCCGAGGATGTGGTCCAGGTCATCTTCCTTGGCGGTCAGGATCACGATGGGGGTGTCGGACACCGCGCGGATCCCGCGACACACATGCAGGCCGCTCTGACCGGGCAGCATCAGGTCGAGCACGACGATCTTCGGTTTGAAGTCCAGGAACGCCGCCAGGGCCTCATCGCCCCGGTGCACCACGCGCACCTCAAAACCATGCTGTGACAGAAAATGCGCGATCAGCCCTGCCAGCTTCTCGTCGTCCTCAACGAGCAAGACCTTGCCCAACCCCAGGTTTTCCATAAGTTCTCAGTGTGCAGATGCGGATTGAAGAGCGGGGATTATAGATGGCAAGCTGGGCAACAAACGCAGCGGGCTCACACCGGCCGACCAAGCTTCATGCTTTTAAGAGTTTTTAACAAATAACCTGCAATCTTTAACGCCACCCACAGGGAGTTGCATGCGCAAGGATTACCTGGCTTTTTTTATCTCACTGTTCCTGTCACGGCTGGCGGACCAGATACTGCTGTTTATCGTGCCGCTGCTTGTGTTCCAGACCACCAACAGCGTCGCATGGGCCGGGCTTGCGTTTTTCGTCGAATCGCTGCCGCGCTACCTGGTTTTTCCAGTCTGTGGAGCGCTGTGCGATAAATTCTCGCCGGTGCGCATCCTGCATATCAGCCAGGTTTACCGCGCACTGGCGTGCGTAGTGGCCGTAGCGCTTTACGGGGTGTTTGACGGTATCTATTGGCTGGTAGCGCTGTCTGCGCTGTGCGGCGTGCTGACGACTCAAGGCATCATGGCCCGCGAAGTCGTGATGCCGCACATCTTCAAGCATTACACCTACGCCAAGACCTTGTCCTACTCACAAATAGCCGACCAGAGCGGCCTGGTGCTGGGGCCGCTGGTAGCGGCATTGATGCTGGAGGTGTGGGCCTGGCATTGGGTGGTGCTGGGGGTTGCCGGGCTGTTTGTGCTAGCAGATCTGGCGATGCGGACCTGGCAGCGCAACACTGCGGTGAATCTGGAGAGCTTTGAACAGCATCAGGACATCTGGCTGCAACCGCTGCGCATCGCATTCGGGCATATCCGCAACCTGCCAGAGCTGAAGCGCATCATTGCCCTCGCAGTCGGCGTTAACCTGATCATCGGCGTGACGCTGGCCACGTCGGCGGCGATGGTGACCGGTCAATTCGCCGCCGGCAAGGATGCCTATGCGCTGCTACAGGCTGCCGGCGCAGTGGTCACCATCGCTATTCTGTTTTACCTGGCACGCGCCACCCTGGCGTTGAAAGTGCTGGGCGGGCTGTCGTATTCAATGATCGGGGCCGGGGCCTTGGTCATGGCGGTCAGCCCCACGCTTTGGGCTTACACCGTGGGTTTCCTGCTGGTCACCGGTTTCGACAAAATGTTCAACGTGTACATGCGCAGCACCCGTCAACGGGTCATTCCGGTGCAAGACTTCGGCAAAACAGTGGGCGTGACCACCTTGCTCAACAACCTGGCGCAGCCATTGGCCGGCCTGGCGATTGCCGTACTCGCCGCGCCCTTGAGTACCCAGACGGTGATCCTGCTGCTGGGCGGGATCACCGCGCTGATCGGCGTGGCCGTCGCGTCAGGCTGGCACGCCACTGTGAAAGCGGAACTCGATGTCGGTTGACTCGATCAGTTCCTGCTCGGCCGCCCTCACCCGCTCGATCACCTGGGCGATGTCCTTGGCGTCGCCATACTGGTACGCCAGCTTCAGGTAACCCTGGAAGTGCCGCGCCTCGCTTTTGAGCAAGCCGAAGTAGAACTTGCCGAGTTCTTCGTCCAAATGCGGCACCAATGCTTCGAAACGCTCGCAACTGCGCGCTTCGATAAAGGCACCCACCACCAGCGTGTCGACCAGTTTGACCGGCTCGTGGCTGCGCACGACTTTGCGCAAACCCGAGGCATAGCGCCCGGCGTGCAGTTGTCGCAGCTCGACCTTGCGCTTTTTGATCAAACGCATGACTTGCTCGTGGTGCACCAGCTCTTCACGGGCCAGACGCGACATCATGTTGATCAGGTCAACATGGCCGTGGTACTTGGCCATCAGGCTCAGCGCGGTGCTGGCGGCTTTGAATTCGCAGTTCTTGTGGTCGATCAGCAGGGTTTCCTGATCGGCAAGCGCGGCCTGGACCCAAGCGTCAGGGGTGCGGCAACCGAGGAATTCGTGGATTTCTGGCAGGTTCATCGGGCTCACGGGCAAAAGGATCACAAAAGGCCGGCGATTATACCGACCCCGCCGCAGACCACCAGTCACGGGCCTTGATGTGCATCAACATGACGTGCGCCAGCCAGCAACTATAGTTGTTCCAGCCCCCGCCTCTTTTGGAGATCCGATCATGCAAGCCATCCGCAGCATCCTGGTGGTCATCGAACCCGAGCATTCGGAAAGCCTGGCCCTCAAGCGCGCCAAGCTGATCGCCGGGGTCACTGGCGCGCACTTGCATTTGCTGGTCTGCGACAAAAAGCATGAGCACTCGGCGCTGCTGGCGCTGCTGAAGTCGGGCTTACAGGAAGATGGCTACAGCGTCAGCACCGAGCAGGCCTGGAATGACAGCCTGCATGAAACCATTATTGATGTGCAGCAAGCCGAGGGTTGTGGCTTGGTGATCAAGCAGCATTTCCCCGACAGCCCGCTGAAAAAAGCCCTGCTGACGCCCGCGGACTGGAAGCTGCTGCGCTATTGCCCGTCGGCAGTGCTGCTGGTCAAGACGGCTAAGCCGTGGACGAGCGGTGTGATCCTGGCGGCGATCGATGTGGGCAACACCGATGCAGACCATCGAGCGCTGCACAATTCAATCATCGACCATGGTTTTGATATCGCCAGCCTGGCCAAGGCGCAGTTGCATGTCATCAGCGCCCACCCGTCGCCGATGTTGTCGGCGGCAGACCCGACCTTCCAGCTCAAGGAAACCATCGAGGCGCGTTATCGCGAGCAATGTAAGGCGTTTCAGGCAGAGTTCGATGTGGACGACTCACACTTGCACATTGAGGAAGGCCCGGCGGATGTGCTGATCCCTTTCGCCGCCCATAAGTGGCAGGCGGCGGTGACGATCATCGGCACCGTGGCGCGCACAGGGATTACCGGGGCGCTGATCGGCAATACGGCGGAGGTGATACTGGATGCCGTGGAAAGTGATGTGTTGGTGCTCAAGCCTGACACGCTGATGGATCAGTTGGAGTAACTGGCCAGCAAGGCCTGACGGGGTCTTTCGGACGATTGCTCCCACATTGGGTTCTGTGTCATCCGCTGGAAAATGCATCTTTGAGAAAGCTTGGCGCGATATAGCGCTGGTAGTGCGCCTCCGACAGGATAAAGAACTCTCGATCAATGGCGTCACGCAGGTCTGGCAAGGGCCAATCGCGAAATTCCGGCAACAGCACCATGCCGTAAGCCTCCACGTTGGAAATCACCCGCGCACCACGGGCGATCAACTGGTAGGCCCAGCAATACTCGGATTGATGTGGCACGAAGCGAATCTTGCGCTGCTCCAACTGCCCACGCAGGGTCTTGGGGTCAAATACCTCGAGTTTGCCGGCCATTACCTGCACCAACAGTTGCTCCAACCGCAGCCAGACCGCGCGTTTTTCTTCTTCGTTATAGCCGTTCCACTGGATCACTTCGTGGTGGAAACGCTTGCAGCCACGGCACACGAGATCACCGTAAACCGTGGAGCACAGGCCGACGCAGGGGGTCTTGATGGTTTGGTTGGACATGGGCAACGACACGCAGATAAGCAAAACAATGCGCCATGTTAGCCCTTTGTCTAACGGCTATCACCCTGCAAACTTGGCGAGGCAACTTACCTTTAGATTTTTTTTGCCGTAGAATCATCCGGCCTTGTAAGGCGCCAATAATCCGCTGGAAGCTGTTTTCAAAGCGTCACGAGCACAGTCGTTCCTTCAGAACGGTGTTGGCGATGGTGAATGACTCGGTAGGTCAACGCCCTCGCCAACCCTCATCAGCTCCGTTCTGCAGGCGTAAAACTTTGAAAGCAGCTTCTGTGAGAAATGCCGGCAGCGCTGGCTTTGTGGCCCAAAAAGCCCCCGAGCGCATGCGTGCCGTTCATTGCTGGATGAGCGTCCCGTGGGACCACTGATGAGGGTAATAACTGTGCTTGAAGCCTACCGCAAACATATCGAAGAGCGTGCAGCCCTGGGTATTGTTCCCCAGCCGCTTAACGCCGAACAAACCGCAGGCCTGGTTGAGCTGCTGAAAAATCCTCCGGCTGGCGAAGAAGAATTCCTCGTTGACCTGATCACCAACCGCATTCCACCAGGCGTTGACGAAGCTGCCTACGTCAAGGCCGGTTTCCTGTCTGCCCTGGCCAAGGGCGAAGCCACTTCCCCCCTGATCGACAAGAAACGCGCCGTTGAACTGCTTGGCACCATGCAAGGCGGCTACAACATCGTGACCCTGGTTGAGCTGCTGGACGACGCCGAACTGGCACCTGTCGCCGCGGCCCAACTCAAGCACACCCTGCTGATGTTCGATGCGTTCCACGACGTGGCCGAAAAAGCCAAGAACGGCAACGAGCATGCCAAAGCCGTGATCCAGTCCTGGGCTGATGGCGAGTGGTTCAGCAACCGCCCTACCCTGGCCGACAAGATCAGCCTGCGCGTGTTCAAGGTCACCGGCGAAACCAACACCGACGACCTGTCCCCTGCGCCAGATGCCTGGTCCCGTCCTGACATCCCGCTGCACGCCCTGGCCATGCTGAAAATGGCGCGTGAAGGCATCGTGCCGGACGAGCAAGGCAAGACCGGCCCGATGAAGCAGATCGAAGAGATGCGCGGCCAAGGCTTCCCGATCGCCTACGTCGGTGATGTGGTTGGTACAGGCTCCTCGCGTAAATCCGCGACCAACTCCGTACTGTGGTTCTTCGGTGACGACGTTCCTTACGTGCCGAACAAGCGCGCTGGCGGCTTCTGCTTCGGCAGCAAGATCGCTCCCATCTTCTATAACACCATGGAAGATGCTGGCGCACTGCCAATCGAATTCGACGTTACCAACATGAACATGGGCGACGTGATCGACCTGTACCCGCATGCTGGCAAAGTCTGCAAACACGGCACCGACGAAGTCATCACCACCTTCGAAATGAAGACCCCGGTGCTGTTGGACGAAGTCCGCGCCGGCGGCCGTATTCCGCTGATCATCGGTCGTGGCTTGACCGACAAGGCGCGCGCAGAACTGGGCCTGGGCCCTACCGACCTGTTCAAGCTGCCTGAAGCGCCTGTCGACACCGGCAAAGGCTTCACCCTGGCACAGAAAATGGTCGGCAAGGCGTGCGGTCTGCCAGAAGGCAAAGGCGTTCGTCCTGGCACCTACTGCGAACCGAAGATGACCACCGTGGGTTCCCAGGACACCACCGGTCCGATGACCCGTGACGAACTGAAAGACCTGGCGTGCCTGGGCTTCTCGACCGATCTGGTAATGCAGTCGTTCTGCCATACCGCGGCCTATCCAAAGCCGATCGACGTGACCACCCACCACACCCTGCCTGACTTCATCATGACCCGTGGCGGTGTATCGCTGCGTCCAGGCGACGGCATCATCCACAGCTGGCTGAACCGCATGCTGCTGCCGGACACCGTCGGTACCGGTGGTGACTCCCACACCCGTTTCCCGATGGGCATCTCGTTCCCGGCCGGCTCTGGCCTGGTCGCGTTTGCCGCAGCCACTGGCGTAATGCCACTGGACATGCCGGAATCAATCCTGGTGCGCTTCAAAGGCAAAATGAAACCTGGCATCACCCTGCGCGACCTGGTTCATGCCATTCCTTACTACGCGATCCAATCGGGTCTGCTGACTGTAGAGAAGAAAGGCAAGAAGAACGCGTTCTCCGGCCGCATCCTGGAAATCGAAGGCCTGAACGACCTGACGCTGGAGCAAGCTTTCGAGCTGTCCGACGCCTCGGCCGAACGTTCGGCTGCCGGTTGCACCATCAAGCTGTCGAAAGAGTCGATCACCGAGTACCTGAACTCCAACATCACCCTGCTGCGCTGGATGATCGGTGAAGGCTACGGTGACCCGCGTACCCTGGAACGTCGCGCCCAATCGATGGAAGCCTGGGTTGCCAACCCGGAGCTGATGGAAGCCGATGCCGACGCGCAATACGCCGAAGTCATCGAGATCGACCTGGCCGACATCAACGAGCCGATCCTCTGCGCACCGAACGACCCGGACGATGCCCGTCTGCTGTCGAGCGTTGCCGGCGAGAAGATCGACGAAGTGTTCATCGGCTCGTGCATGACCAACATCGGTCACTTCCGCGCTGCCGGCAAGCTGCTGGAGCAGGTCAAGGGCCAGCTGCCAACCCGTCTGTGGCTGTCGCCGCCGACCAAGATGGACGCTCACCAACTGACCGAAGAAGGCTACTACGGCATCTACGGCAAGGCTGGCGCGCGCATGGAAATGCCGGGCTGCTCGCTGTGCATGGGTAACCAGGCACGTGTAGAGCCGAATTCGACCGTTGTGTCGACATCGACCCGTAACTTCCCGAACCGTCTGGGTGATGGCGCTAACGTCTACCTGGCTTCGGCCGAGCTGGCAGCAGTGGCGTCTACCCTGGGTCGCCTGCCGACCGTCGAAGAGTACATGGGCTACGCGGCGAAACTGGACACCATGGCCAGTGACGTCTACCGCTACCTGAACTTCGACCAGATCGCTGAGTTTCGCAAGATCGCAGCAAGCGCCAACATCCCGGTGATTCAAGCCTAATATGTTGATGTGAAGAAGCGCCGCGTATCGCAAGGTACGCGGCGTTTTTTTATGCCTGCAATACGGTATTAGCGACACCCCAAAACAAATGTGGGCTTGCTCGCGAATGCGGTGTGTCAGTCAGTGATTTATTCACCGATCCACTGCATTCGCGAGCAAGCCCACTCTCACATTTTTAGTGCCGTGCAGTCAGCTTGACCGCATCAGACTCAAGCAATAAACGAATACACCAACGCTGTAATCGCCACCAAGCCGACGGCCGTGACAAACACATTCGACGCCTGCCCACGGTACTTGGCCATGGCCGGAACCTTACGAATGGCGTACATCGGCATCAGGAACAGGATCGACGCGATGATCGGCCCGCCCAGCGTCTCGATCATGCGGAGGATACTTGGGTTAAGCGTGGCAACCATCCAGCACACCACCAGCATGAAAGCGGCAGTCATGCGGTCCAGGCTCTTGGCACCCGGGCGGCGACCCGTTTTCAGCACCAGCCCCTTGAGGCCTTCGCTGGCTCCGATGTAGTGGCCCAGGAACGACTTGGCAATCGCCACGAACGCGATCAGGGGGGCTGCGAACGCGATGGTCGGGTTATCGAAGTGGTTGGCCAGGTAGGACAGGATCGACAGGTTCTGCGCTTTCGCTTCGGCCAACTGCGCCGGCGACAGGGTCAGCACGCAGCTGAACACGAAGAACAGCACCATCCCGACCATTAACAGGTGCGCGCGGGACAGGATCTGCGAACTGCGCTCATCGGCATGGACACCGTACTGGCGCTTCTGGTCAACCGCAAAGGCCGAGATGATCGGCGAATGGTTGAACGAGAACACCATCACCGGGATCGCCAGCCACAGCGTATTGAGCAGTGCCGACGGGGCTGGGACTACGCTGGCGGTGCTGAGGATGCCGCCATTCCAATGCGGAACCAGGTAAACCGCCAGGAACAGCAACGCGACGATGAACGGATACACCATCAGGCTCATGGCCTTGACGATCACTTGCTCGCCGCAACGCACCACGGCCAACAGACCGAGGATCAGCACCAACGACAGAATCGCCCGTGGTGGCGGCATAATGTGCAGTTGGTGTTCCATGAAGCTGCCAACGGTGTTGGTCAGCGCCACGCTGTAGATCAGCAGGATCGGGAAGATCGCAAAGAAGTAGAGCAAGGTGATCAGCGCACCGGCCCTGATGCCGAAGTGCTCTTCGACGACGTCGGTGATGTCGGAGCCTTCTCGGCCGGACAGCACGAAACGGGTGAGGCCACGGTGGGCGAAGAACGTCATCGGGAAGGCCAGTACCGCGAGGATCACCAGTGGCCAGAAGCCTCCCAGGCCCGCGTTGATCGGCAAGAACAGCGTGCCGGCACCAATGGCGGTGCCGAACAGGCCCAGCATCCAGGTGGTGTCCTGGCGGCTCCAGCGTGTGAGGGTTGCAGGTGTCGTCTCATAGCGTTGGTCGACGCTACTGGCCTGATCATTCATCCGATCGGATCTCCGCTTTTACACGGCCGGGACGAGTCAGAAAACCTGACAGGCAGCGCCCCGACCATAGAAGGGGCCGGATTGTCCGGGATTCTGTTGAATAAGCAAAGACTTAGCTGAGGAACGGTGGCGTGGTACATCGACGCGCCGCGCGCAACTCAAATACATTCGTTGACAACTAAGCGCCGCTCTCAGCATGATCCAGCCATGAACCGTATTCAGCTGAACCTCACCACCACCACCACCACCACGACCGCCTCAGGCGGGTCGTGCGGTTGCGGTGGGTGTTCACGCTAAACACCTCACAGATTCAACCCAAGGCCCCGCCAGCAATGGACGGGGCCTTTTTATTGCTCCGCCATCTGGCCATTGCAAGGAGCAACACCATGACTGACGCCCTGCTGATCATCGATATGCAAACTGGCTTATACGACGGTCCGGAAAAGCCCTTCGAGCGCGAACGTGTCCTCGTCACCATCAACCAACTGATTCAGCGTGCCCGCCCTGCAGGCGCACCGATCTTCGTCGCCCGCCACACTGGTCCGACAGGCTCGCCGATTGAAGCCGGCAGCGCGCCCTGGCAGCTATGGCATGGCCTGGATGTCGACGAGTCCGGCGATCTGGTGTTCAACAAAACCCGCCCCAGTTGCTTCCTGGGCACAGACTTGCAGCAGCAACTGAGGGCGGCGCAGGTCAGTCAATTGGTGATTGTGGGCATGAAAACCCAGTTCTGCATCGACACCACCTGCCGGGTAGCGGTGGAACTGGGCTTTTCGGTGGTGCTGCCGGAAGACGGCCATACCTGCATGGACACTGCGGCACTGAAGGCAGAGGCGATTATCGAGCATCACAACGCGACGTTGGCTGGGGCGTTTGTGAAGCGCACGAGAGCGGCTGAGATCCGCTTCTGACCACGCAAATACTGCATACTCATGCCCTCAAACCCTTCAGCAAGAGCCTTCCGATGACCGCCACCGTTCTGGTCCTGGTAGAAACCATCAACGACTACCTGCCCATCATCGAGAGCAATGACTTTCATGTGATCCTGGCGCCGACACCTGCCGAACGCGCCGAAGCCATCAAAGCCCACGGCAGCCAGATCAACGCCGTACTGACCCGTGGCCCGCTGGGTTTGTACGCCGAGGAAATCGCCGCCCTGGCGCTGCTGGAAATCATCTGCGTGATCGGCGCCGGCTATGAGCATGTCGACCTGCAGGCCGCCAGCAATCGCGGAATTGTCGTGACCAATGGCGCCGGAGTGAATGCGCCGTCGGTGGCCGATCACGCCATGGCGTTGCTGCTGTCGCTGGTGCGCGGTATCCCGCAGACCGACGCCGCCGTGCGCCGCAGTGAATGGCCGAAAGTGATGCGCCCGTCGCTGGGCGGCAAGCAGCTGGGCATTCTCGGACTCGGTGCGGTGGGCCTGGAGATCGCCAAGCGTGCCGCCCTGGGATTCGGCATGGAGGTGAGCTATCACAACCGCCAACCGCGCGACGACGTGGACTACACCTACTGCGCCACCGCCGTGGAACTGGCGCGCACCTCGGACTTCCTGATCCTGGCCACGCCCGGCGGCGCCAGCACCCGCCACCTGATCGATCGCCACGCCCTGGACGCCCTGGGGCCGAATGGCTATCTGGTCAACATCGCCCGTGGCAGCGTGGTGGTCACCGCCGACCTGCTCGCCGCCCTGGAGCAACGCCGCATCGGCGGCGCCGCGCTGGATGTGTTCGACGACGAGCCCAAGGTGCCCGACGCGCTCAAGAAGCTCAGCAACACCGTGCTCACCTCCCATGTCGCGGGCCTGTCGCCGGAAGCCGCCCATGACACGGTGCAGCGCGTAGCGGACAACTTGGTGGAATACTTCGCCGGGCGTCCAGTGCTCACGCCGGTCGCCCTGCCCCCGCCCAATAAATGACCGATCAGGCACGCTGATCATCATCCAACACGCTAACCTATTAAGCCGCCCCGACCTTGTCGCTGGGCGGTGGTGCGCATTAGATTAGGAAATAGTCCAAGGCCTTTAGAATAAGCAGAAGGGATAAGCATGGCGCTGAACGACCAATCGACCCAGATTCGCCCAGGCGAAGAACTTGATGCCAGCCTGATCGATCCCTACCTCAAGGCCCACATCCCCGGTTTGAGCGGCACGCCTACGATCAGCCAGTTCCCGGGTGGTGCGTCCAACCTGACCTACCTGTTGGAATACCCCGGTCAGGAATTCGTGCTGCGTCGCCCACCGTTTGGTCACAAGGCCAAGTCCGCTCATGACATGGGCCGCGAATACCGCATTCTCAACCAGCTCAAAGACGGCTTCCCTTATTGCCCCAAGGCCTACGTGCATTGCACCGACGAGTCGGTGATCGGTGCCGAGTTCTATGTGATGGAACGCGTCAACGGCATCATCCTGCGCTCCGACCTGCCGCCCGAACTGGGCCTGGATGCGGCCAAGACCGAGGCGTTGTGCAAAAGCTTTATCGACAAATTCGTCGAACTGCACCAAGTTGACTACAGCGCCTGCGGCCTGGCTGACCTGGGCAAGCCGGAAGGCTACGTAGAGCGCCAGATCCGTGGCTGGAGTGATCGCTACGAAAAAGCCCTGACCCCCGACGCGCCGCGCTGGGAAGCCGTGCGCGCGTGGCTGAATGACAAAATGCCCGCCGACCACCCAACGTCGAGCATCGTGCATAACGACTACCGCTTCGACAACGTGATCCTCGACCCAAACAACCCGATGCAGATCATCGGCGTGCTGGACTGGGAGCTGACCACCCTCGGCGACCCGCTGATGGACCTGGGCAACACCCTCGCCTACTGGATCGAAGCCGCCGACCCTGCGCCGGTGCAACTGATGCGCCGTCAGCCAAGCAACGCCCCCGGCATGCTCACCCGCCGCCAGTTCGTCGACTACTACGCTGAACGCGCGGGCCTGCAGATCGACAATTTCGACTTCTACTACACCTACGGCCTGTTCCGCCTGGCGGGCATCGTGCAGCAGATCTACTACCGCTTCTTCCATGGCCAGACCCAGGACAAACGCTTTGCGCAGTTCATTCAAATGAACAAGCTGCTGGAGCAAATGAGCCTGAATGTCATCGGCAAATCAGCGCTCTGATCGCACACACCAAGGAACCCTCATGTCCAAGACCAACCTGTTCGACCTCGATGGCAAGATTGCTTTTGTTTCCGGCGCCAGCCGTGGCATCGGTGAAGCCATCGCCAAGTTGCTGGCCCAACAAGGCGCTCACGTGATCGTTTCCAGCCGCAAGCTGGAAGGCTGCCAGCACGTGGCTGATGCAATCATCGCCGACGGCGGCAAGGCCACCGCCGTGGCCTGCCATATCGGCGAGATGGAGCAGATCACCCAAGTGTTCGCCGGCATTCGCGAGCAATTTGGTCGCCTGGATATCCTGGTGAATAACGCTGCGACCAACCCGCAATTCTGCAACGTGCTGGACACCGATCTCGGTGCGTTCCAGAAGACCGTTGACGTGAACATCCGTGGCTATTTCTTCATGTCGGTGGAAGCCGGCAAGCTGATGCGCGAAAACGGTGGCGGCAGCATCATCAATGTGGCGTCGATCAACGGGATTTCGCCGGGTCTCTTCCAGGGCATCTACTCGGTGACCAAGGCCGCCGTGATCAACATGACCAAGGTGTTTGCCAAGGAATGCGCCGAGTTCGGCATTCGTTGCAACGCCCTGTTGCCGGGCCTCACCGACACCAAGTTCGCCTCGGCCCTGGTGAAGAATGACGCAATCCTGAAAATGGCCCTGGCGCAGATCCCCCTCAAGCGTGTGGCGGATCCGAGCGAAATGGCCGGCGCGGTGTTGTTCCTGGCCAGCGATGCGTCCAGCTACACCACGGGTGTGTCGCTGAATGTGGACGGTGGTTTCCTGTCCTGATAGCCCAGACACCGCCGCACCCACAGTGTTGACAGTGTGAAACCTGGGATTCAGGGCCGTTTGAACTGCTGCCGCAGCGTTTCAATTCGCGGCCGGCAGCAGCAGCCGTCCAGATGATCATTCACCATCCCCATCGCCTGCATCAGCGCATACATCGTAGTCGGGCCGACAAACGTCCAACCCCGCTTCTTCAGGGCTTTCGACAAACGTTCGGAAGCCGGCGAGGTGGGGTTACCCGTCCAGTAAGCCATGTCCACCACGGCCGGGCGCTCATCGTCAGCGGGCTCAAACGCCCACAACCACCGTGCCAGCGAGCCGGTCTCCTCCACCAACTCACACGCCCTGCGCGCATTGTTGATGGTGGACACGATCTTCGCGCGATTACGCACGATGCCCGGGTCCTGCATCAGCCGCTCGATATCCGCCTCGCCGTACTGCGCCACCCGGCGAAAATCAAACCCCTCGAACGCCGCGCGAAACTGCTCGCGTTTGCGCAGGATGGTGATCCACGCCATGCCTGCCTGAAAACCTTCCAGGCAGATCTTCTCGTACAGCTGGGTATCGTCCGCCACCGGCACGCCCCACTCACAGTCGTGGTAATGCGGGTATTCCGGCGCTGCGGTGCGCCAGGTGCAATGGGTGCACCCGGTGTCGTCAGTGGTCAGTCCTGGCGGGTCCATCTATCACCTCGTATGCCGAGCGACGGATGATAAGCGAAAAAAATCCCACCCCGCCAACCGCTCAAGCATCGACTTCACCGACCAACTGGTCAGACCGGGACCCGTCAAACGCTAAATAATGACTTGTTATTTCAAAAATACCTGGCCTAGACTGGCCCCGCACTGGACTTACCGGTATGACCACAACAATTAAGCCCTGGAGTCACCAGGGCACCGAATAGAGATCCCTCCCATGCTCAGATGGTGCTCGCGTTCGATTTTCCTGCAAGTCGTGATTGGCCTGATGCTAGGCGTAATCTGCGGCTTGGCCCTTCCCGAATTCTCCTCGCAACTCAAACCCTTGGGCGACGGCTTCATCAAGCTGATCAAGATGCTGATCGGCCTGATCGTGTTCTGCGTGGTGGTCAGCGGCATCTCCGGCGCCGGCGACTTGAAAAAGGTCGGACGCATCGGCCTTAAGTCGGTGATCTACTTTGAGGTCCTGACCACGGTCGCCCTGGTGATCGGACTCATCATGGCTTTTAGCACCGGTATCGGCACTGGCGCCAATATCCATCTGGAGCAGTTGTCGTCTGCCGGTTTGAATGAGTTGGCCGACAAGGGCCAGCACATCAAGGGCACCAGCCAGTTTCTTATGGACCTGATCCCCAACTCGGTCATCGGCGCCTTTGCCGAGAACAACGTGCTGCAAGTGCTGTTGTTCTCGGTGCTATTCGGCAGCGCGTTGAACCTGGTGGGCGAAGCGGCGTCGGGCATTTCCCGGCTGATCAACGAACTGAGCCATGTGATCTTTCGCATCATGGGCATGATCGTGCGCCTGGCGCCGATCGGTGTGTTCGGCGCGATCGCCTTTACCACCAGCACCTACGGGCTTGATTCGCTGCAACACCTGGGCAGCCTGGTCGGCCTGTTCTACCTGACGTGCCTTGCCTTCGTCGGCCTGATCCTGGGCCTGGTGATGCGCCTGTCGGGCCTGCGCATGCTGCCGCTGCTCAAGTACCTGCGCGAAGAACTGCTGATCGTGATGGGCACCGCCTCCTCCGACGCCGTGCTGCCGCAAATCATGCGCAAGCTGGAGCACCTGGGGATCGGCAGCTCCACCGTGGGCCTGGTAATTCCAACTGGGTATTCGTTCAACCTCGATGGCTTTTCGATCTATCTGACCCTGGCCATCGTGTTTATCGCCAATGCCACCGGCACACCGCTGTCGATGACCGATCTGATGACCATCTTGTTGGTATCGTTGATTACATCCAAGGGCGCCCATGGGATTCCCGGTTCGGCGCTGGTGATCCTGGCGGCGACCCTTACCGCGATCCCGGCGATTCCGGTGGTGGGCCTGGTGCTGGTGCTGGCGGTGGACTGGTTCATGGGCATCGGTCGCGCCCTGACTAACCTCATCGGCAACTGCGTCGCCACCGTGGCCATTGCACGCTGGGAGAAAGACATCGATATCCAGCGCGCCAACAAGGTCCTCGATGGTCACCAAGGCTACGCTTTCCAGGCCAAGAAACCGGTGCTGCCCGCGCATCAGGAGTTCTGAGCAAGCGACACCGTTTAAATGTGGGAGCTGGTTTGCCTGCGATAGCGGTGGGTCAGCCTACAAAGCTATCAACCGATAGTCAGCCAGCGCAGCGATGCGGCGACCCGACAAGCCAGCGCCCACATTGGCTCAATGCCAGTTTAATTATTGTATTGGCAACTTAAAGGAGTGTACGACGTGATCAGCACCTCAACCGTCGTCAATTCAGTCGTAGAAAAACTCCGAGCCGCTCTGGCGCGGGGCCAGTGGCGCCGCGGCGAAATGCTCCCCGGCCAGCGCGAACTGGCCGAACAAATGGGCATCAGCCGCCCCAGCCTGCGTGAAGCCGTGATCGTCCTGGAAACCCTTGGCCTGGTGCGCTCCATGCCCGGCAAAGGTGTGGTGGTGCTGGAAACCAGCGTCAGCGACGCGCACTCCAGCGACACCGTGGCCGACGCCAGCCTCGAAGACATCCTGCAACTGCGCTACACCCTCGAGCCGTTCATTGTCGGTCTGGTGGCCCAATCCATCAGCAGCAAAGAGGTCGGCCAATTGCGCCTGACCTTGATGGACATGCGCGAAGCCCTCGACGCCGGCGACGCCGAAGCTGGCATGAACGCCTACATCGGCTTCCATGAAGAACTGTTCGCCCTGACCTCCAACCCGATCTTCCAGAACGTGGTGCAACAAACCAGTAACGCCCTCAAGCAAAGCGCCCAAGTGCTGCGCAACTCGCCCGAGCACCTGGCGGAGCGCCTGCGGGAAAACGAAGCCGTGGTGCGCGCCATCCGCAACAAGAACAGCGCCCTGGCCAGTGCGGAAATGCGTCGGCACATCCTTCAGGAAGGCCTGCGCATGGGCATCCGTTTGAACATCCCGGACGACCATCTGGGCAGCTGACTTTCTGGAGACAGGCCATGACCGCTCACGCGCTGCAACGCGACCCTATCCTCCCTGCCCTGCGCCTGGTCGCTGGTAAAAAGCCTTCGGTGGACGACATCTACCCGCGTCTGTTCGACGCCATCCTCGAACAACGCATCGCCCCGGCCAGCCGTTTTACCGAAGAAGGCCTGGGCGAAATCTTTGGCGTGAGCCGCAGTGTGATTCGCCGGGTCCTGGCAAAACTGTCCCATCAGCAAGTGATCATCCTGCGGCCCAACCAACGGGCCCAGGTCGCCGCGCCGGACCCGCAACAAACCCGGCAAATCCTTGAAGCACGGCGCCTGACTGAAATAACCGTGGTGCAACTGGCCTGTGCACACGCCACACCGCCCCAGGTGCGCCAGTTACGCGAGCTGATTGCCCGCGAGCGCGAGTGCATCGAGCGCGGCCAGCGTGGACCGGCGATTCGGCTGTCGGGGGAATTTCATCTGCAATTGGCAGCGATGGCGCGCAATGCACCGCTGGCGCAGTTCCTTAACAGTTTGGTGCCGCTGACGTCGTTGATCATTGCCCAACACGAAGCAAAAGCCTGCACGTATTGCGCGTGGCAGGAGCATGCGGCGATTGTGGATGCGGTGGAGCAGCGTGACTCAACCACCGCGGTGACCCTCATGATGCAGCACTTGGATCATCTGGAAAGCAAACTAGTAAAACACCACTGCACCTAAGTGAATGAAGATCAAAATGTGCCCTTCAGTGTTTGATAAATAGCGTTGCAACAAAAAGCCCCCGCATCTCACGATGTGGGGGCTTTTGTTTTACCGCTTGATCAAGCCGGTTGCAGCACCGACTGACCACTCAACGCCAGGTCCAGCAACTCGCGGTTGGCCACGGCATACATGGCGTAGTCCGTACCTACAGCAGCACGAATCTCAACCATCATCGCCACCCAACGCTCGGCCATGTCCTTGTGCTGCTCAAGCCACAGGGCCACGCGGGCTTCCATGTCTTGTGGCGCGTCGGCCATTTGCAGGACGGAGATGGTGATTGCACGCTGCTGCCAGTCCACGTCATCGCGGAAGGCTTCGCGGGCCTGGGCCTGCCAGTTGTTGGCTACCGGCAGATCGCTGATCTGCTGCAGGTACCATGGCAAGTCCAGGGCGCTGCCGACGGCGAAGTAGGCCTTGGCCACTTCGGCAGCGTCATGCCCGGTGACGTCAGCGGCTTCGATGATCGGCAGCAAGGTGTACAGGTGAGCCGTGCCTGCAACCATGCGTGCCAACAGCTCAGGAACACCGGCTTCGGTGTAGGCCTGGTAACGGTTCTGCCAACCTTCACGGGTCGGGCCTTCCAGCAGTTCGTCGAGCTTGAGGCCCAACGCCGCCAGGTGCGGACCGAAGTGCGCGGTGTCACGGCCAGCGTCCTGCTCGTTGCGACGGCTGCGCAGGAACCAGCGCGTGGCGCGACGACCCAGGCGCATCAGCTCGTCCATCAGCTCCAGTTGCACGTCAGCCGACACCTGGTGGTCCAGGGCTTCGATCTGGCGGAACCAGTGCGGGAGATGGAAGATGTCACGCACGATCACGTAAGCGCCGGCTACGTTCGCCGGGGTCATACCGGTCGACTCTTTGAGCCGTTGAACGAAGGTGATACCCATGTGGTTGACCAGATCGTTGGCGATCTGGGTGCTGACGATTTCGCGTTTGAGGCGGTGGCGGCGCATGGCCTCACCGAACTTGGCGACCAGGCTCGGTGGGAACGCGGTCTCCATGTCTCGGGTCAGGTAGTCGTCATCCGGTACGCGAGACTTGAGCAGCGCTTCCTTGAGGTCGATCTTGCTGTACGAGATCAGCACCGACAGTTCCGGACGGGTCAGGCCCTTGCCATTCGCGGCGCGCTCGACGAGCTGCTCCTCGGTCGGCAGGTACTCGATGGCGCGATCCAGCTTGCCACGGCCTTCCAGGTCGCTCATCAGGCGCTTGTACTCGGCGGCACGCTCGTAGGCACGGCGCGCAGCCAGGGACAGGGCCTGGGTCTGCTTGTAGTTGTTGCCCAACACCAGGTTGCCGACTTCGTCGGTCATGCTCGCCAGCAACTGGTTGCGTTGCTTGTCGGTCATGTCACCGGCCTGCACCACTTCGTTGAGCAGGATCTTGATGTTCACTTCGTGGTCGGAGCAATCCACACCACCGGCGTTGTCGATGAAGTCGGTGTTGGAACCGCCGCCATTGAGGCCGAATTCCACACGACCCAGCTGGGTCATGCCGAGGTTACCGCCCTCGCCCACCACTTTGCAGCGCAGTTCGTTGCCATTGACGCGCAGTGCGTCGTTGGCTTTGTCGCCCACATCGGCGTGGCTTTCAGTGCTGGCCTTGACGTAGGTACCGATACCGCCGTTCCACAACAGGTCTACCGGCGCCTTGAGCAAGGCGTTCAGCAATTCGGTCGGGGTCAGCTTGTTGGCCGAGATGTCGAAGCGCTCTTTCATCTGTGGCGAGATGGCAATGCTCTTCGCGCTGCGCGAGAAGATACCGCCGCCTTCGGACATGATGCGGGTGTCGTAGTCGGTCCAGGCCGAACGCGGCAGCTCAAACAAGCGCTGGCGCTCAACGAAGCTGGTGGCCGGGTTCGGGTTTGGATCGATGAAGATATGCAGGTGGTTGAAGGCCGCGACCAGCTGCAGCTTGTCGGACATCAACAGGCCGTTACCAAACACGTCACCGGCCATGTCGCCGACGCCCACAACAGTGATGCTGTCTTCCTGTACATTGATGCCGCGCTCACGGAAGTGACGCTGTACACCGACCCACGCGCCCTTGGCGGTGATGCCCATTTTCTTGTGGTCGTAACCCGCGGAGCCACCGGAGGCGAACGCGTCGCCCAGCCAGAAGCCGTAGTCGATGGCGATGCCGTTGGCGATGTCGGAGAAGGTCGCAGTGCCCTTGTCCGCAGCCACCACCAGGTACGGGTCATCGTTGTCATGGCGCACAACGTTGGCCGGCGGTACCAGGGCGCCGTCTTTCAGGTTGTCGGTGATGTCCAACAGGCCGGAAATGAAGATGCGGTAGCAGGCGATGCCTTCGGCCGCGATCTCGTCCCGGCTGCCGCCCAGTGGCAGGCGACGCGGCAGGAAACCGCCCTTCGCCCCCACTGGCACGATGACCGAGTTCTTCACTTGCTGGGCTTTTACCAGGCCAAGCACTTCAGTACGGAAGTCTTCTTCACGGTCGGACCAGCGCAAACCGCCACGCGCCACGTTGCCGAAGCGCAGGTGCACACCCTCAACCCGTGGCGAGTACACGAAGATTTCAAACTTCGGCACTGGCTTAGGCAGCTCAGGAATCGCGTGCGGGTTGAACTTGAAGCTGAAGTACGACTTGTTCTGACCGTTGGCGTCGGCCTGGTAGAAGTTGGTACGCAGGGTGGCCTTGATCAGGTCCAGGTAGCGACGCAGGATGCGGTCTTCGTTGAGCACCTGAACGTCGTCCAGGGCGCTGAGAATCGCTTGTTCCAGGCGTTGCTGCTTGTCTTCCAGGTCTTCGGCGGTGAGTTTGCGGGCCAGGTAGAAACGGGTCTTGAACAACCGGGTCAACTCGCGAGCGATGTCGGTGTGGTTGTTCAGGGTGCTGGCGATGTAACCCAGGTCAAAGCCCAGGCGGATCTGCTTCAGGTAACGGGCGTAGGCACGCAGCAAGGCCACGTCGCGCCAAGGCAGGCCAGCAGTCAGTACCAGGCGGTTGAACGCATCGTTCTCGGCGTCGCCATGCACGATATGCACGAACGCGTCTTGCAGGGTGTCGTTGAGCTGCTGGATATCCAGGTTCACGCCTTCGGCGGCGATGAACGCGAAGTCATGGATCCAGAACTCACGACCATTGGCGTGACGCAGGCGATAAGGGAACTCACCCAGCACGCGAAGGCCGAGGTTTTCCAGGATCGGCAGCACGTCGGACAGCGCCAGCGGGGTGTCGGCATGGTAGAGCTTGCAATGCAGCTCGCGTTGGCCGGAGACCTGGCCCAGCGGCTGGTAGAAGCTCATCACCAGCGGGTTGGCTTCGGTCAGGCTGTTGAGGTGCTGCATGTCGACCACGGCCGAATGCGCAGCAAAACGCTCGCGGTAACCGGCGGGGAAGCCTTTCGGGAAGTCGGCCAGCACGTTGGTGCCTTGGGCTTCGCCGAAGCTTTCCACGACCAGGCTGGAGTAGTCGTCCTGCCAGCTGCGGCAGGCCTGCACCACTTCTTTTTCCAGTTGCAGCGTGTCGATGTCCAGGCGGTTCTTCGGGTCAACCCGCAGAATCAACTGCACGCGCGCCAGCACGGACTCGGAGAAGAAGGTCCAGAATTCGCAGTCCGAGGCCTTCAGGCGATCCATCAGCACTTGCTGGATTTTCTGGCGCACTTCGGTGGAATAGACGTCGCGCGGCACGTAGGCCAGGCAGTAGCAGAAACGACCGTACGGGTCTTTGCGCAGGAACACACGGATCTTGTTGCGTTCCTGGATCTGCACGATCGACATCACGGTGCTGAACAGCTCGTCGACCGGAGTCTGGAACAGGTCATCACGCGGCAGCACCTCAACGACTTGAGCAAGCTCCTTGCCCAGGTGAGCCTTGGGCTGGAAGCCGGAACGGCGTTCGATTTCCGCGACCTTGCGGCGGATGTACGGGATCACCCGCACGCTTTCGCCATACACCGAGGAAGTGTACAGGCCCATGAAACGGTGTTCCTTGATGACCTTGCCGTCGGCGCTGATCTCACGGATCGACACGTAGTCCGGATACGCCGGGCGGTGCACGCGGCTCGGGTGCGCAGCCTTGGCGAACGACAGCACGGTCGGCTCACGCAGGTACGACACTGCATAGTCTTCGATGCGCAGGTCGTCGGCGGTAAGGCCGGCGCGCAGCAGTTTGGTCAGACCGAGGAAGGAATCGGCGTCATATTCGATATGACCGCCATCCGCCTCGTCACGTACCACAAACTCTTCATAGCCGAGGAAGGTGAAGTGGTTGCCCACCAGCCATTCCAGGAAGTTCTTGATCTCGGCTTTTTCTTCGCCGTCGATGCTGAACTGGCTGGCGTCGATACCGGCCAGCAGGTCCTGGACCTTAGCTTTCATCGGTTCGAAATCAGCCACGGCCACGCGCACTTCGCCGAGCACCTGCTCAAGCTCTTTGCTCAGCACGCTCAGTTCGGCGGCGTTGGCGCAGCGATCAATTTCCAGGTACATCAGCGATTCTTGCTGGATGCCTTCGCCCTGGGTGCCTTTCGGCAGGATTTCCAGCAGCTCGCCCTTGGCACCACGACGTACGCTGAGCACGGTGGTTTGCAGGGTGTGGATGCTGTAGCCACGGCGGTTCAGTTCGGTGCGGACCGAGTCCACCAGGAACGGCAGGTCATGGTGCAGCACTTCGACCGCGGTGTGGGTCGACTGCCAGCCATGACGTTCATAATCGGGGTTGTAGACCCGCACCTGCGGCTGGGTGTGGTCAAAGCGCTCAAGCAGGCGCCACGCAGAGAGGGTGCAGCCGGCCAGGTCGGAAAGGCGACGCTGGGTCAGTTCGTCCAGGGAAATGATGCCGAAGAATTGTTCAGCAAACAGCGCCACTTGTGGCAGTGCCTGTTCACTGATGTGCTGGGCCAGTGCCGCTTGCAGTTGATGCTGGAAGTCGGCCTTGCTGGCTGCGGTGAAGAACGCCATCTGTGGTACTCCGCTTGGGCTTGTTATTGATGGAAGCGTCGCGTGTTATCCCCTTGGGGGACCGTCAGCTCTGTTCGCTGGTAATTCTGGAAACACCATAAACGAATCAGAGTGACAGGTGGGTGAAGCTGGACAAGACAATCAGGTCACATACAACTTCCATAAGATGCGCACCTTGCCGGGTGACGGTACGACGGGCAGGTCAGGCGCCTGGCGGGTGCACATCCGTTGCGCAGCTTAACGAGTGTAGGAAGACAGCTGCTTGCGACGCTGCGACATATTCGGTCATCGGTAAGCAGGCTTTGGGTTGCGACTTGGGCAACCCGGATTTCCAGGTAGAAAAACCGGCGCTTTTCAATCCCCCGAGTACCAGAAGTGACTGATTCAGCCGGCCAGGTCATGCACGAGGTCTGACACTGGATGCAGCACAAAATTCGTCGCAATGGCACAATTGCCCCCATCACGCCCTACCCCAGACAGGATTCCCCATGCTGCAACTGAAAACCGACGCCCTGATGGTCACCCCGTGCGACGACGAAGAAGACAACATGGCCATGCTCTGCTGCCACGGCAAAAACGGCGAGATGTTCATGCTCACCCGTTATCCCGATGAAGAGGAGGTGGAACTAACCTGGGACTACGCGCCGTCGACCCTGGATGGGTTGAAGGTCACCCTGAGTGAGACGACCGTGCTGGTAGAACTCGCCGCCGGCGATGCCGACGCGTTGGGTGGCAAGGATCAGTTGCAGATCACCCATGCCACGGCCGTGTCGGACATGGCCGAAGTTGAAGAAACCCTGCAGAACATCCTCAAGGGCACCGGTACCTTCTCCCGGACTTAAGTCACTGTTTAGTGAGCGGGCTTGCCCCGCTCACTAAACACCCGGTCCAGCCCTCATTCCTCGCGGACACACAAAAATCCTACAAGTTTTGCCAAAAATACCCGTTACGTCGTTAGTCGCCTGCCCCCTCGATGGATTAAAGTAAGCCCCCCAAGCCCGGCGTTTTTTACTCGACGCCTGCGCTCATCTCTCCAGGAACCGTCATCGATGGAACATCGTGAAGCGCTGCTTGCGCTGCGAACTTTTCTTTCTACGCAGATTCTCGGCCAGGAAAAACTCATCGATCGCTTGCTGATCGCCTTGCTCGCTGACGGCCATATGCTGGTAGAAGGCGCGCCGGGCCTGGCCAAGACCAAGGCCATCAAAGAGCTGGCCGAAGGCATAGAAGCGCAGTTCCATCGAATCCAGTTCACCCCCGACCTGTTGCCCGCCGACATCACTGGCACCGAGATCTATCGCCCGGAAACCGGCAGTTTCGTGTTCCAACAGGGGCCGATCTTCCACAACCTGGTGCTGGCCGATGAAATCAACCGCGCGCCGGCCAAGGTGCAATCGGCGTTGCTGGAAGCCATGGCCGAGCGCCAGGTCAGCGTCGGACGCAGCACCTACGACCTGTCGCCGCTGTTCCTGGTCATGGCCACGCAAAACCCCATCGAGCAGGAAGGCACCTACCCGCTGCCCGAAGCCCAGCTCGACCGGTTCCTGATGCACGTCAAGATCGGCTTCCCCGACGCCGCCGTCGAGCGGCGCATCCTGCAACAGGCGCGTGGCGAAGCCCTGAACGGCGAAACCAAGCCTGAGCGCCGCGTCAGTCAACAGGCGATCTTCGCCGCACGCAAGGAAATCCTCGGCTTGTACATGGCTGATGCGGTAGAGGAATACCTGGTGCAGCTGGTGATGGCCACGCGCACCCCGGCCAAGTTCGACCCGGAGATGGCCGAGTGGATCGCCTATGGCGCCAGCCCACGCGGCTCCATCGCCCTCGACCGCTGCGCCCGCGCCCATGCCTGGCTGGCCGGTCGCGACTTCGTCAGCCCGGAAGATATCCAGGCGGTGCTGTTCGACGTGCTGCGCCATCGCATCATTCTGTCGTTCGAGGCCGAAGCCGCCGGCATTGACCAGGACCGCGTGGTGCAACGCATTCTTGACGTCGTTGCCGTCGCTTGAAACCCATGAACGCCAGCGATGGAATCCGCGTCACGCTCAGCGAATTGATCGAGATGCGCCACCGTGTGCGCGAAGTGCAGCTGTTTTCCACGCCAAGCCAGCGCAGCCCGCTGATCGGCCTGCATCACTCCAAGCTGCGCGGGCGCGGTGTCGACTTCGACCAGGTGCGCGTGTACCAGGCCGGCGACGATGTGCGCACCATCGACTGGCGCGTGACCGCGCGCACCCAGGAACCGCACACCAAGCTGTTCCACGAAGAGCGCGAGCGACCGATTTTTATCATTGTGGAGCAAAGCTGCCGGCTGTTTTTCGGCTCAGGGCAGATGTTCAAATCGGTGCTGGCGGCCCAGGCGGCCAGCCTGATCGGCTGGGCGGCGCTGGGGCATAACGACCGCGTGGGCGGGTTGGTATTCGGCGATAGCGAACACTACGAAATCAAGCCGCGCCGCAGCAAACAAAGTCTGCTGCAACTGCTTAACCGGTTGGTGCGCGTCAACCAGAGCCTGAACACCGAAAGCCGCCCCGAGGCTGACGCGCTGGGCATGGCCCTGCGCCGTGGCCGCGAAGTGTTGCGCCCAGGCAGCCTGGTAATTGTGATCTGCGATGAACGCGCGCTCACCGACGGTGCCGAGCAGCAATTGAGCCTGTTGTCACGGCACTGCGACCTGCTGCTGTTGCCCATCTCCGACCCGCTGGACCACGCCCTGCCCGCTGCCGGGCTGCTGCGTTTCGCAGAACGCGGTGCCCAGCTGGAACTGGATACGCTGAACGTCGATTTGCGCCAGGCCTACAAGGCCCAAGCCGAAGCGCGCATCGCCCGCTGGGAACTGCTCGCCCAGAAGCTGCGCATCTTGTTGATGCCCTTGAGCACCCAGAGCGAAATGGTCGAGCAACTGCGCGAGTACCTCAACCCGCAACGTCCGGTTAAAAAACAATGAGCAGCCTTGACCAACTGCAACCGCTGATCGCCCCGCCAGCCGTCGGCTTTTGGCCACCTGCGCCGGGCTGGTGGTTGTTGCTGCTGGTGATTCCACTGCTCGGCTGGGGGCTTTGGTCACTGCGACGCTTCCTGCCAACCCGTCGCCCCATCGCCCGCGCCGAGCAACCGCTGGACCCATTGCGCATCGCCGCCCTCGCGGAACTGGCGCTGATGCCCAAACCCTACGACGGGGCCCCGGCCGGCGCGTGGTTGCAGCAACTCAACGGCCTGCTCAAACGCCTGTGCCGCAACGACTATCCCTACAGCCAGAGCCATACCCTCAACGGCCGAAAATGGCTGGCCTTCCTCGACAACCGCTGCCCCGCCGCTGGCCTCACACGCTGGATGGTGTTGGTGGAAGGCGCCTACAAACCCGAATGCAAACTCGACGACAAGGCCATCGCCGGCCTGACCCAAGCGGTCGACACCTGGATTCGCAAACATGTTTGAGTTCGCCTGGCCGTGGATCTTCGCCCTGTTGCCCTTGCCCTGGCTGATGCGGCTTGTGTTGCCGGCAGCCGACAGCGGCGAGCCGGCGTTGAAAGTCAGCTACCTCAGCGACCTCGAGGGCCTCGCTCGCCGCCGCGCCCGCGTCAACCTGCCCGGCTGGCGCCAGCAAGGGCCCTTTGTGGTGCTGTGGCTGCTGCTGTTAACCGCCGCCGCCCGCCCGGAATGGCTTGGCGAGCCGCTGCCGATTGCCGCCAGTGGCCGCGACCTTCTGGTGGCGGTGGACGTGTCCGGCTCCATGGACTTCCCCGATATGAACTGGCAAGACGAGGACGTCAGCCGCTTGAGCCTGGTCAAACACTTGCTCGGCGATTTTCTTGAAGGCCGTGAAGGTGACCGCGTCGGCCTGATCCTGTTCGGCAGCCAGGCCTACCTGCAAGCACCGCTGACCTTTGACCGCCACACCGTGCGCACCTGGCTGGATGAAGCGCGCATCGGCATTGCCGGCAAGAACACCGCGATTGGCGATGCCATTGGCCTGGCCTTGAAACGCCTGCGTCAGCGCCCGGCGCAGAGCCGTGTACTGATCCTGGTCACCGACGGCGCCAACAACGCCGGGCAGATCGACCCACTGACCGCCGCGCGCCTCGCCGCTGAAGAAGGCGTGAAGATCTATCCGATCGGCATAGGCGCCGACCCGGAACAAACCGGCTCACTGGGCATCCTCGGCGTCAACCCGAGCCTGGACCTCGACGAACCGGCACTCAAGGCCATCGCCGAGGCCACGGGCGGTCAGTACTTCCGCGCCCGTGATGGCGAAGAGCTGCAAGCGATCAAGGCAACGCTCGACACGCTCGAACCCGTTGAGCAGCAACCCACCCAGGCACGCCCGGCCCTGGCCCTGTACAGCGCGCCGCTGGCCTTGGCATTGGTGCTGAGCATGTTGCTGGTGATCCAGGAACGCTGGCCGAACAACGCCTTGCATCGGTGGTTCACCAAATTGTCGAGCAAGGGGATTTTCCTGCAACAGCACCCGGAATGGCGCCAGCGCCTCACACGCCTGCGCTTGCGGAGGCGTCGATGATCGACCTGTGGCCGCACTGGTTCCGCCCTTGGTCGCTGTTGCTCCTGCCATTGCTCGGCTGGTTGCTGTGGCACCTGTGGCATCGGCAAAAGCGCGCCGGGCGTTGGCAGATGATCCTACCGCCGGCCTTCCACGCCGTGTTGCTCAGTGGTGGTAACGGGCGCGAAAGCAAATCGCCATGGGTGGTGCTCGGCATTGCCTGGCTCTTGGCCGTGCTGGCGCTGCTTGGGCCCAGTTGGCAAAGGGTTGAGCAGTCCAGCCAGAAACCCTCCGATCCTTTGGTGGTGCTGCTGGAACTGACCCCGGAAATGCTCGCCACCGACAGCCCGCCCAACCGCCTGGAACAGGCGCGGCGCAAGCTGTATGACCTGTTGCAGGCACGCACCGATGCGCAGACCGCCATCGTCGTTTACGCCGGCAGCGCCCACACCCTGGTGCCGCTGTCAGACGACCTGGGCACCAGCCGCAACCTGCTCGAAGCCCTGCGCCCGTCAATCATGCCGGAGCCCGGCCACCGCGCCGACCTGGCAGTCGAGAAAGCCCTGGGCCTGCTCAAACAAGGCGGCCTCGGCCAGGGTCGTCTGTTGCTGATCGGCTCGTCGCTGTCCAAACAGGAACGCCAGGGCATTCGGCTGCTGCTGCAAAGTAGCCAGGCGCCGACCCTGTCGATCCTCGGTATCGGCAGCCGGGAAGGCACCCCGGTGACCCAGGAAAGTGGCGAGTTCCTCAAGGACGAACACGGCGCGATCCTGGTGCCACGTCTGGACAGCCCGACGCTCAAGGCGTTCGCCAGCGAAATGGGCGGCCGCTACCGCGCCGCCCGCCTGGACGACAAGGACCTGCGCCAACTCGGTGTACTGGACCCGCCACACACCTTGCGCAACGACGCTCAACGGCTGCACCTCGACACCTGGGCCGACCAGGGTTACTGGCTGCTCCTGCCGCTGTTGCTACTCGCTGCCTGCGCCGGTCGGCGTGGCTGGTTGTTCTGCCTGCCCCTGCTGCTGTTGAGCGCGCCACAACCCAGCTATGCCTTCGGCTTGCAGGACCTGTGGCTGCGTCCCGACCAGCAAGGCCAATACCTGCTGAAGCAGAAACGCCCCGCCGAAGCCGCCGAACACTTCGAAGACCCACAGTGGCAGGGCGTAGCGCTCTACGAAGCCGGCAACTATGCCGAGGCCATCAAGCGTTTCGCCGAGAGCAATGACGCCTACGCCCACTACAATCGGGGTAACGCCCTGGCCAAGTCCGGTGAGCTGGAGGCCGCCATCGACGCCTACGAACAGGCCCTTGAAGCACAACCCGACTTGCAACCGGCCCTGAAAAACAAAGCGCTGGTGGAAACCCTGATGCAGGAAAAAGAGCAGCCCGAACCCGATAAGCCAGCCAATAACGAGGATGACGAAACCACCCAACCCGGCCAAACTGCGCAACCGGGCGCGAGTGGGCAGAGCACCACGGGTGGCGAGCAGTCACCCCAAGGCCAGGGGAAAGCCGGCACCGGCGACACACAGGCCGGTAATACGCCGCACACCGCAGGCAATGAAGTGCCGGGCAGCGAACTGGGCGACGAACAAACCACTACCCCGCCGCTGCTTCCTGCCGACGCCAGCCTCGACGGTGAACGTCGCCAGGCCCTGGAGCAATGGCTGCGGGAGATCCCGGACAATCCCGGCGAACTGCTGCGCCGCAAATTCTGGTACGAACAGCAACAACATCAGGACAAGACTCGATGAGCCGTCGCACCACCCTACTGTTCCTGCTCGCACTCTCGGCAGGCCACGCCCAGGCGGCGAGCCTGACTGCCAGCGTCGACCGCAGCCGCCTCAATTCCGGGGAAACGGTGGAGCTCACGGTAGAGTCCAGCGATGTAACGCAGTTCGGCAAACCCGACCTGTCGCCGCTGGATGCGCAGTTCGAAGTCAGCGGTACGCGGCAGATCAACCAACTCACCACGCTGGGCGGCGATAACCACGCCACCACGCGATGGATCATCACGCTGCTGCCCAAGGAAAACGGCACGGTGCTCATCCCGCCCCTGCAAGTAGGCGCGTACAAGACCCAGCCGATCAGCCTGCAAGTGATAGAAACCGCTAGCCAGAACACAGCCGCCGAACTGGCCCCGGTGTTTGTCGAGGCCAATCTTGACCAGACCAGTGTCTACGTCCAGGCCCAGGCACTGTTGACCGTGCGGGTGTACCACTCGGTGTCGCTGTATGACGACAGCAGCCTCACGCCGTTGCAGATTGCCGACGCACGCGTCGAGCAATTGGGCGAGTCACGCACCTACGAGAAGGTGATCAACAGCATTCGCCACGGCGTGATCGAAACCCGCTACGCGATTTACCCGCAGCACAGCGGCACGTTGGCAATTGCGGCGCAGACGTTCAGCGCCACGCTGGTTGAGTCGCGCCCGCCGCAAGAGAACACACTGCAAGGCACCAAACCCGGCAAGCTGATCCACGTCAGCTCGGCGCAGCTGCCGCTGGTGGTCAAGCCCAAGCCGGCGCTGTATCCCGCCGATACGCCCTGGCTACCGGCGCGCAGCCTGACCCTGAGCGAAAACTGGAACCCGGAGCCCGAGCATGTCCAGGTCGGCGACTCCCTGACCCGCAGCCTCACGGTCAAGGCCGAAGGCCTGTCCAGCGCGCAACTGCCGGCCCTGCCTAGCACCGAGATCAACGGCCTGCGCCGCTACCCGGACCAACCGGTGCTCGGCAACCAGACCAACGACCGCGGCCTGATCGGCAGCCGCGAAGACCGCGAAGCCCTGGTGCCCAACCGCGCAGGTGCACTGGAACTGCCTGCCGTTGAAGTGGTGTGGTGGAACACCCACGAAGATCACCTTGAGCGCACCAGCCTGCCGGCCCGCACCCTGCAAGTGGCGATCAACCCTAGCCTGGTGGTCGACACTCCCGCCACGCCCACCGTCATCACCGCCCCCGATGACAACCACCTGTGGCTGTGGCAACTCAGTACCCTGCTCCTTGCCTGCACCACCTTGCTGGGCTTTGGCTTGTGGTGGCGCGCACGCCGACAGCCCGCCGTACTGCGCGCCGCACAAACCGGCCCGAGCCCGCGCACCCTGCTCGACGACCTCAAGCGCGCCACCCAGGCCAACGACCCCCAGGCCACCCGCCAGGCCCTCGACGCCTGGGCACGGCAACAGCCGGAAACCCTGGCAGACATGGCCGCGCGGTTTGTGCCGCTGTCGGACGCGTTGGACGGCTTGAACGGCGCGCTGTACAGCGAGGGCGGCCATTATTGGCAGGGTGAAGACCTGTGGCGTTCGGTGAAGGCCATCACGGTGGCTGAGCGTGAGTTGGATCCCGCCGCCGACACCACCAGCCTGCCGCCGCTATATCCCAAGTAACCGCTATTTCACTCGGTTAGCGATCCTCACGGGTATGCCACAGGCGCAACAGATAAACAGTGGAACCCACTATCTCGTAACGCATTTCGTAATGGCCGATCAGAATCCGGCGCACATCCCTGGGCTCGAATTCTTCCAGGCGCTCGCCTATACGCGGATTGGGCAGCAGCGTAATGAGGGCAGCCGTGAGTTGCTGCACGGTTCGTGCGGCGGCAGGTTGACTCACTAACGCCAGAAATTCATACAGTCGGGCAAGGTCGGAAAGCGCCTTGGCTGTCCACTTCAATTCCATCAGCGCGGCACCGGCAATGGCGTTTCGCTGCTGAGGCTATCAGCCCAGGCCTGGACTGCCTGGTGATCAATCACGCGGCCGGCGTCAACATCAGCCAAGGCCTCAAGGGTCAGGCGACTACGCTCCTCTTCCTGGTCTATCCATGCCGACAGAGCCTGCTTGACGATCCAGTTTCTGGAGCGATCAAGGCGCTCTGCCATTAAATCGACCTTTTGGGCCAGATGCTCAGGAACATGAGCGGTGACGGATCTGGTTTTTGAGGGGATTGCCATGATGGGGTGGCTCCTGATCGGTACATGTTCTCTTGACGCATCATTATGCCCCGCTGTGCGGCAGTATGAATCAAAGTTAATCATAGCGACTTACGGTACAGCATCAAGTGCCTGTATCGACATGGGTTGTGAAGGCCAGCAATCCCTATCCCTTTAATTTGCGGGACGTTTCCTAGACAACCCCACGGCCTTGCGCCTGCTCAGTTCACTGGCTAGCCGTCGCTCCGTCGCTGTTTATCAGCGATCGGGTGTTTCTATCTGACACACCGCATTCGCGAGCAAGCCCGCACACAGTTGATCTGTGTCACCCGCAGGCACCGTGTGTGCTTTTACGGGTAAACTCCCCTCCTTTTCATCTATTCCACGGAGTTCGCCTTGCGTCTGTTCCACACCTCCGACTGGCACCTTGGCCAAAACCTCCACGGCCAGGAACGCGATTTCGAACACGCCTGTTTCCTCGAGTGGCTGCTGGGCCAACTCAATGCCCAGCGCCCGGATGTGCTGCTCATCGCCGGTGATATCTTCGACACCGTCAACCCGCCGCTCAAGGCTCAGGAGCGGCTGTATGACTTCATCATCAGCGCCCACGAGCAAAACCCCAAGCTGACCATCGTGATGATCGCCGGCAACCACGACTCCGGCTCGCGCATCGAACTGCCCGCGCCATTGATGCGTCGCCTGCGCACCCATGCGCTCGGTCGCGTGCTGTGGCTGGATGACGGCCAACTGGATGCCGAACGCCTGCTGATCCCCCTGCCGGATGCCAAGGGCAAGATTGCCGGCTGGTGCCTGGCCTTGCCATTCCTGCGCCCGGCGGAAGTCACCGGTGCACACCTGGGTGACGACTACCTGCGCGGTATCGGCCAGGTGCATGAATGGCTGATCGCCGCCGCCAACGCCAAGCGTAAAAAAGGCCAGCCGCTGATTGCCATCAGCCATGCGCACATGGCCGGAGGGTCGGTGTCGGAAGACTCCGAGCGCAGCCTGATCATCGGCAATGCCGAGGCGCTGCCGGCCAGCCTGTTCGATAAAAGTGTCGGCTATGTCGCCCTCGGCCATTTGCACAAGCCGCAGAAGGTCAATGGCGAAGAGCGGATTCGCTACAGCGGCTCGCCGATTCCGCTGTCGTTTTCCGAAATCGGCTACAAGCACCAGATTCTCGACGTGACGTTCCAGGGCCAATGCCTGGTGAGTGTCGAGCCACTGCTGATCCCGCGCTCGGTTGACCTGCAACGCCTGGAGGCCGCGCCGCTGGCGGATATCCTCAAGGTCTTGGCCGAGTTGCCGGACGTCGACCTGCTCGCCGAAACCCAGCGCCACCCCTGGCTGGAAGTACGTGTACGCCTGGACGAGCCGCAACCCGACCTGCGCCAGCAAATCGAAACCGCCCTGCAAGGCAAAGCCGTGCGCCTGGTACGCATCGCCGCCGAATACGCGGGTAAACGCGCCAGCGACAACACGGACGACGAGCGCCTGATCGAGCTCGACCAGCTCACGCCCCAGGAACTGTTCAGCCGCGCCTGGCAGGACAGTTACGGCAGTGAAGTGGATGAACAGACCTTGAAGGATTTCGCCGTGCTGCTCCAGGAAGTGCAACAGGAGGAGCAACAGCCATGAAGATCCTCGCCATTCGCCTGAAAAACCTCGCCTCCCTGGCTGGCCCGTTCGAGATCGACTTCACCGCCGAGCCCCTGGCCAGCGCGGGGTTGTTCGCGATAACCGGTCCCACCGGGGCCGGTAAAAGCACCCTGCTCGATGCACTGTGCCTGGCGCTGTTTGGTGCGGTGCCGCGCCTGGGCGATACCGGCCAGGCCAAGATGCCGGACGCCGACAGCGACATTTCCATCGGCGACCCGCGCACCTTGATCCGTCGCGGCACCGGTGGTGGTTATGCCGAAGTGGATTTTGTCGGCGTCAGCGGCCGCCGCTACCGTGCGCGCTGGGAAGCCAACCGCGCCCGCGACAAGGCCAGTGGCAAGTTGCAGAACAGCCGCCAGAGCCTGATCGACCTGGACAGCGAGCAACTGCTGGCCAGCCAGAAAACCGAATACAAGACCCAGTTGGAACTGGCCCTGGGCCTGAACTTCGAGCAGTTCACCCGCGCCGTATTGCTGGCGCAAAGCGAGTTCAGTGCCTTCCTCAAGGCCAACGATAACGAGCGCAGCGAACTGCTGGAAAAGCTCACCGACACGGCCCTCTACACCCAGCTTGGCCGACGCGCGTTCGACAAGGCCAAAGACGCCAGGGACGCGCACAAGCAGTTGCAGGACCAAGCCACCGGCGTGGTGCCCCTGGCCCCTGAAGCCCGCGCCGAACTGGATCAGCAGTTCGACGCCGCAAACGCCCAGCTCAAGGCCCAACAGGCCCAACTCAAGCAGTTGGAGCGGCAACACACCTGGCTTAAGGAACTGCGCGAATGGCAGGAACGCCAGCTCGCCGCCACCGAACAACTGCAGCGCGCGCAGGCTGATTGGGATGCCCAGGGCCCGCAACGCCAGGACCTGAGTCGCCTGGAGCACTTGGCGCCGCAACGTCATCAGTTCGCCCGCCAAGCCGAACTCAACAGCGTGCTTGCCCCGTTGGCCGTGCAGATTCAGTTGCATATCGAACAACAGGGCCAACTGCATAGTCGCCAGACGCAGGCCGAGCAACAGCAAGCCAGCGCGCAAACCGCGTTGGCCGAGGCGCTGAAAAACCAGGCCGATGCCGTGCCTTTGCTGCGCCAGGCGTTTGAAGAGCAGAGCACCCTCGCCCACTTGACCAAAGAGCTGGTCAAGCGCACCGAGGACAAACAGCAGCACGAACACGCCTGCACCGAAGGCCAGGCCCGGCTTAACGGTCTGCTGGAAAAGCAGAACCAAGTCGCCGAACGCCTCCAACGCCTGGTCACCGAACTTGATCGCAGCGCCGCCCTCGCCCCCTTGAGCGACGCCTGGACCGCCTACCGCGATCGCTTGCAACAGCTGATGTTGATCGGCAATCGCCTGAACAAAGGCCAGGCCGAACTGCCGCAATTGGAACAACGCGCCGCCCACGCAGCCGAACAGTTCACCGCACAACGCGAGGCTCTGGACCTGCTCTATCAGGAAGCCGGTGCCGAGCCCCATGCCGTGGCCGAGCAAATCCAGTTGCTGGCCAGCCTGCTGCAAGACAATCGCAAACAACAACGCGCCTTCGAAGACCTGACGCGCCTGTGGGACAGCCAGCAACAGCTGGACCAGCAAGCCAGCGTACTGACGCAAAAGCTCGCCGATGCCCAACAGCAACGCGAGCAACTGAACCAGACCGGCCTGCAAACCAAAGCGGAGCTGACCATTGCCGAACAAACCCTGGCGGTCACGAAGCAACTGCTTGAGCGCCAGCGCCTGGCCCGCAGCGCCAGTGTCGAGGAATTGCGCGAGCAGTTGCAGGACGACCAGCCCTGCCCTGTGTGCGGCAGCCACGAACACCCGTACCACCAGCCCGAAGCGCTGCTGCAGAGCCTCGGTCGCCATGACGAAAACGAGGAAGCCACGGCGCAGAAAGCCGTCGACTCACTCAAGGAAAAGCTCACCGAGCTGCGCGGCGAAGTCGGCGGTCTGATCGCCCAGCAAAAGGAATACCTGCAACAGCAGGAGCAACTGGCGACGCAACAACAAGCACTCAAGCCCAGCCTGGATGCGCACCCACTGTCGGCCGCGCTGTTCAACCAGGAGGCGGCCAAACGCAGCGCCTGGCTTGATCAACAGTTGAGTCAACTGACCCAGAGCATCGCCCAGGACGAACAACGCCAAGGCGCCCTGCTCAACCTGCAACAAAACGCCGGGCGCTTGCAGCAACAACTGCAAGCCGCCCAGGAAGCAAGCCAGCAGGCGCGTCAATTGCTGGTGGATCAGCAACGCGAGTTGGCCAGCGACCGCGAACGTCTTGAGCAGGAACTGACTGCCTTCGCCAGCTTGTTGCCCGCCGAAACCCTGGAAGGTTTGCGTGCCGAGCCGGCCGCAACCTTCATGCAGCTGGACCAGCAGGTCAGCCAACGCCTGGAACAGCTCGGCCATCAACGCGATGAGCTGGCCGAGCAACAAGAACGCCAACAGGCGATCGAGAAAGAACAGACCCATCAGCAGCATCGTCAGCAGCAACTCGATGCGCTGAATCAGCAGGTCAACGAGTTGGCCGCCCAGCAACAAGCAGCTCAGGACAAACTCGGCGCGTTGCTGGGCGAGCACAGCAGTGCCGAACACTGGCAACAGCAGTTGGATCAGGCCGTGACCCAATCACGCCAGCGTGAAACCGACGCCAACAAGCAGTTGCAAGAGATCCACAACGCATTGATCCAGTTGGCCGCCGATCTCAAGGCCCAACAGGAGCGTCAGCAAGCGTTACACGCCGAGCAGCAATCGCTGGGCACACGCCTCAGCGAGTGGCGCGCCCTGCACCCGGAACTCGATGACGACGGCCTCAACCGTCTGCTGGCCTACGATGACGCCCAGGTCAGCCAATTGCGCCAGCAGTTGCAGCACAGCGAAAAAGCCGTCGAACAAGCCAAGGTCCTGCTGCAGGAACGCGAGCAACGCCTCGCCGAGCACCAGGCCCTGCACAACGGCAACCTCGACGCCGAAGCACTGGACAGCGCCCTGGCCGCGCTCAACCAGCAGTTGGCCGAGGGAGAGAAAGCCTGCGCCGAATTGCGCGCGCGCCAATCCGAAGACCAGCGCCGCCAGGATGCCAATCAGGCCTTCGCCGAGCAGATCGCCAAGGCCTATGACGAATGGCAACGCTGGGCACGCCTGAATGCGCTGATCGGCTCGGCCACGGGCGACACCTTCCGCAAGATCGCTCAGGCCTACAACCTCGACCTGCTGGTGCACCACGCCAACGTGCAATTGCGCCAACTGGTGCGTCGCTACCGCCTCAAGCGCGGCGGCAGCATGCTGGGCCTGTTGGTCATGGACACGGAAATGGGCGATGAACTGCGCTCGGTGCATTCGTTGTCCGGTGGCGAGACGTTTCTGGTGTCGCTGGCGTTGGCCTTGGGCCTGGCGTCGATGGCCTCCAGCACGTTGAAGATCGAGTCGCTGTTTATCGACGAAGGTTTCGGCAGCCTGGACCCCGAGTCGCTGCAGTTGGCCATGGACGCACTGGACGGTTTGCAGGCGCAGGGCCGCAAAGTGGCGGTGATCTCCCACGTGCAGGAAATGCACGAGCGCATTCCGGTGCAGATCCAGGTCAAGCGCCAGGGCAATGGCTTGAGCACGCTGGAGGTCAAGTGAGTGAGGCGTTGCTGTATTCGTTTCGGCGCTGCCCGTATGCGATGCGTGCGCGCCTGGCGTTGCGCTATTCGGGGGTGCCCGTGCGCATTATCGAAGTGAGCCTCAAGGCCAAGCCGGCCGAGATGCTGGCACTGTCGCCCAAAGGCACGGTGCCGGTGTTGAGCGTGAATGGCGAGGTGATCGATGAAAGCCTGGCGATCATGCAATGGGCGCTGGCTCAGCACGATCCGCAGGATTGGCTGCTGCCGGGTAACCCGGCGGTATTGGCGTTGATTGCCGAGAACGATGTGGGCTTCAAGTATCACTTGAATCGATACAAGTATGCCGAACGCTATCCGGAACAACCGATGGAACATTATCGGGCCGAGGGTGAGGTGTTCTTGCGCGCACTTGAGGGATTATTGGCGAATCACGAGTACCTATTCGCCGATCACCCAAGCCTGGCAGACATGGCCCTGGCGCCGTTTGTGCGGCAGTTCGCCCATGTGGATCGGGAATGGTTTACCGGTGCACCGTATCCCCGGTTACAGCAGTGGCTGGAGCGCTTCCTGCAATCGCCGCTGTTCATTGCCGTGATGGCAAAGAACTGACACCCGGCGTCAAAAGGGCTCACTGCAAAGAGCCTGTTCCACAAGCTATTCGGCTTAGCCTTCAACCAGGTTAAGCAACCGCTCACGGGCAATCTCCGGCTCACCGTCCACCCCTTGTATGGAGGACAGGATGGGGGCGGAGTAGAGAACCAGGATGAGTGCGGCGAGTCGGAGTGCCATGCTGTCGATTCCAGGAATAAATGCGTCAATATTTGAGCGTCAAATTTAAACACATGGCAATGTGATATCAATCATTTTTATTCTGCAGATGCACAAACGCCAAACCACTCGAACGAGCCAGGCTTCGTTCCAGTGGTTTGGCGCCTGCTTTTGTGCAGGTTATTGCTGAGTCTTGTGATCCAGTGCGGCGTAGAAGTTGGCACTTTGTTGCAGGTATTTCTGGGTGTAGGCGCTGGTGCTGGATTTTTTGTCGGAGACTTCCACACTGGCCGCCGCTGGCAGGGCAACAGTGGCGGAAACTGCGGAAGCGGCGATGATGGAGAAGAGATTCAAGTTCATGTCGGTACCCCTTGTGTTCGTTTGGTTGAGTGGCCTGGGAAGGCCTTGGAACCAAACTTACGCCCGAGGGTTAAACCTTAGAAATGCTTTGAAACATTAGCCGCTATTAATAAAATTAATACACCGGGTCAGGCCCCACAGTGCGGGGCCTGTGGCTTATTGACGCACCAGGAACTTGAGGTCACTGGGGGCATCAATCGCCAGTTTCTGCACGGTTTCACCCAGCAGACCGGTTTTGGGGTCGCGTTCAACCACCACGATTTCGTTGCTTTTCTGGTTGGCGATCAGCAAAAACTTGCCGCTCGGGTCCAGGCTGAACTCGCGCGGGTGGTCGCCTTCCACGGAACGGCGTTGCAGTTCCTTGAGGTGCGCGGTGGCCGGGTCGATGCTGAACACCAGCAACTGATTGGCCGTGCCACGGTTGCTCACGTAGAGGAATTTGCCATCACTGGACGCATGCAGCGCGGCGCTGGCCTTGTCTGACACCGGTTGCTCGGCCGCCAAATCCACCCGTTGCGTCTGGGTCAGTTGCCCATCTTTGTAGTCAAACACCGCGACCTGTGCGCTCATCTCGGTGGTCAGCCAGGCATGCTTGCCATCAGCGCTGAACAACAAGTGACGCGGACCGCTGCCCGGCGGCAGTTGCACCGACGCCGGAGTGGCCGGGGTCAATGGCAGTTCATGATTGGCCTTGGGGTCGTAGTGATAGGCAAACACCTTGTCTGCGCCCAGGTCCTGCACGAACACGTAGTTACCATCTGGCGACGACACCACCGAATGTACATGGTTGGATGCCTGGCGCTCCGGGTTGACGCGGCTGGCCGGGTGGCCGCTCAGTTGCACCGGGGCTGACAGCTTGCCCTCGGCATCGACCGGCAGCACCGCCAGGCTTCCGCCCGGATCTTCCACTACCGAGTAGTTGGCCACAAACAGGTAGCGCCCATCGGCGGCCACGCTGGAATGGGTGGGCTCGTTGCCAAGGCTCTGGACCTGGTTGATCAAGGTCAACTGATGATTCTTCGGATCAATGCTGTAGCTGCTCACGCGGCCGACCGCATCCTTTTGGCCCGGCCCGTTTTCGTTGACCACAAACAGGTGCTTCTGGTCCTTGGAGACCGTCAGCCATGACGGGTTCGCCGCCTTGGCCGCTAACACCGGCTGGCCTTGGAACGCGCCGGTACGGCTGTCGAATTGCAGGCGGTAGATGCCTTGGCTGGTGCCAGCAGTGTAGGTGCCCACCAGCAGTTCATAGGTGTCGGCCGGCGCGGCTTGCACCGACATCGCGCCTACGCTGCCGGCCATCAGCAGGGGCCAGAATTTACGCATCATCCGCTTCATCCTCGTCGTTGTTGTTGTCGCCCTTGATCGCACTCAGGCAGACCAGACGGTGTTCACCGTCTTCGTTGCTCAAGAGCCAGCTTTGCAAGCTGCCATCAAAGGTGGCGGCGTTCAGTTGATCTGGACTGAACGTCCAACGCTTGAGTTCCCGGCCGTCCATGCTTTCGATCTGCAAGTGCTGATCGAACGTGAAGTCGAAGGCGTGCAGCCCGTTGATGATCAGCATGTCGCTGTCTTTCAGGGCGGTGCTCAGGTTGGGTGCTGCGTCGGTCATGATGTGAAGTCACTGCGGGGGAAAAGACACATGATAGGTCAATTCCCCCGCAGTGCCTTGCGGCAATGGTCTCTATCGGTCAGTGAGCAAACAAAGAATTGCCCTTCTGCCCCGCCAACTTCTCCGGTTTGATCAGGAACCGCGCCAGCGCCGGCAGCAGCCACAGCGCACCAAACATGTTCCACAGCAGCATGAAAGTCAGCATCAAGCCCATGTCGGCCTGGAACTTGATGGCCGAGAAGATCCAGGTGCACACGCCAATCGCCAGGCACAAACCGGTGAACAGTACGGCTTTACCGGTGGACTTGAGCGTCTGGTAGTACGCCTCTTGCAGCGGCAGGCCGGCACGCAGGAAGCTTTCCAGGCGGCTGTAGATGTAGATGCCGTAGTCCACGCCAATCCCCACGCCCAAGGCCACTACCGGCAAGGTCGCGACCTTGACGCCGATCCCCATGAACGCCATCAGCGCGTTGCCGAGCACCGAGGTCAGCACCAGCGGCAGCACGATGCACAGGGTCGCGGCCCAGGAGCGGAAGGTGATCATGCACATGGTCGCCACGCACAGGTACACCAGGATCAAGATGGTCAACTCCGATTCCTTGATCACCTCGTTAGTAGCTGCCTCGATCCCGGCATTACCAGACGCTAGAATGAATTCCAGGCCATCCTTGTTGTTTTCCTTGGCAAAGTCCTGCACCGCATGCACCGCGCGGTCGAGGGTTTCGGCCTTGTGGTCGTTGAGAAACACCAGCACTGGCGCCACGGAGCAGTTGTTGTTGTACAGGCCATCGGCACGGGCGATGGAGTTGTTCAGCACATCCGGGTTGCGCGACAGCGTTTCCCATTTCAGGTTGCCCTCGTTCATGCCCTTGATCATCTGCTTGGACACGGTCACCAGCGAGATCGCCGACTGCACGCCTTCAGTGTTCTGCATCTTCCACATCAACTGGTCGATGGGCGCCATGGTTTCATAGCGCGAGCAGCCTTCGGCCTTGGTCTTGACCATGACCACTAGCACGTCAGAGCTGGTCGAGTAGTTGCTGATGATGAAGTTGTTGTCTTTGTTGTAGCGCGAGTCCGGGCGCAGTTCCGGCGCGCCTTGGTCCAGGTCGCCGATCTTCAGGTTCTGGCTGTACCAGAGGCCACCACCAAAGGCGACCAACGCGAGCAGGATCGAGACTGGCGCCACTTTGGCGCTGGCGAATTTCGACAGCAGGCGCCAGAACGGGTGTTCGCGGTGCGCGTCTTTCTTGCTTTGGGCAATGGCGCGCTTGCTGATGCCGACATAGGAGATCGCCACCGGCAGCAGGATAAGGTTGGTGAACACGATCACCGCCACCCCGATGGACGCGCCGATGGCCAGTTCGCGGATCACGCCGATATCGATGATCAGCAGCGTGATAAAGCCAACCGCATCTGCGAGGATCGCGATCATTCCCGGCAGGAACAGCTGCCGGAATGTGCGTCGCGCCGCCGTCAGCGCGTTGTCGGCCTCACTGGACTGCAGCGCGATGCCGTTGATCTTCTGCACGCCGTGGGAAATACCGATGGCGAAGATCAGGAACGGCACCAGCATCGAATACGGATCGAGGCCAAAACCGAAAAAGTGCATCAACCCGAGCTGCCAGACCACCGCCACCAATGTCGTGCTCAACACCGCAATGGTGCTGCGCAGGCAGTGGGTGAACCACAGCAGCAGAATCAGCGTGATGACAAACGCGATGCCAAAGAACAGCACCACCATCACCAGGCCATCGATCAGGTCGCCGACCTTCTTGGCAAAACCGACGATGTGGATCTTGACGTTGGGGTTCTGCGCTTCGAACTTGTCGCGAATCTTGTCTTCAAGCTCATGGGAGAACTTGCGGTAGTCAAGGGCCAGCAACGTGCCTTGGTCCTGCGGATCCGGGTAAGACTCCAGCAGCGGGATATCGACAATGCTTGATTTGAAATCGTTGGCTACCAGGCGCCCGACCTGGCCGGACTTGAGCACGTTGTTGCGCAGTTGATCAAGGCTTTGCGGCGAGCCGTTGTAACTCTGCGGAATCACTTCACCACCGGCAAAGCCTTCTTCGGTCACTTCGGTCCAGCGTACGCTGGGGCTCCACAGCGACTTGAGGCCCGAACGGTCGACGCCGGAGATGTAGAACACTTCGTCGTTGATCTGGCGCAGAGTCTCCATGTACTCCTTTGTAAAGATGTCGCCGTTCTTGGCCTCCACCGAAATGCGCACCGTGTTGCCCAGGTTGGCCAGGTCGTTGCGGTGCTCCATCATCTTCTCGATGAAGGGGTGCTTGAGGGGGATCATCTTTTCAAAGCTGGTGGACGGGCGAATCAACGTCGCCTGCCAGAACAGGAAAATACTCACCAGCAGGCAGATGACGATCACTGCCGGGCGGTTGTTGAAGATCAGGCGCTCAAGAAAGGTCGCTTTATCGTTGTGATGACTGCTCATTCTTTGCCCGCCTTCTTATTGTTTTGTCGGTTCGGCGCCGGTGGGCATGGCAACACGAACGCCACCCTGCCCGGCCAGAATCAAGTTGCCGTTGCCTGCCGCCGTGACGGCCGACAGCGAAATACGGTCCGGACGATTGAACACGCTGAAGGTCGCCCCATCATCATGACTGATCACCACGCTGCCACCGTTGCCGACGACAACGATGGAACCGTCATCCAGCAAAGTCGCGCCCGACAAACCAAACTCCAGCGCTCCCCGCGCCGCGTTCAGCTCGACTTGTTCCCAGGTGCTGCCGAAATCCGTGGAGCGGTAAAGGTTGCCACGCAAGCCATAAGCCAACAGGGTCTGCGGTTGGGCGGTGCTGATCACGCCAAACAGCGAGCCCTCGTAAGGGCCTTCGAGTTTTTCCCAGGTCTGGCCGTCGTCGCTGGAGCGGAACATGTTGCCTTGCTCACCGACGATGAACAGGCCGGCGTCCTTGATATGGGCGATGGCGTTGAGGTGGAACTGGTCTTCGTTGTCGAGGCGGTCGCTGACGTCGTTCCAGGTTTTGCCGCCGTCGGTGGTTTCGATCAACGCACCGTAGGCGCCGACGGCCAGGCCGTGATTGGCGTCGTTGAACCACACGTCGAGTAACGGGGCTTCGCGTTTGAGGTCTTGATACTGCTGGGTCCAGGTAGCGCCACCATCGGAACTGGCGAGAACTTGCGCATCATGGCCCACCGCCCAGCCCTGCTTCTCATCGACGAAAAACACCGCCGTGAGCAGTTGCCGGGTGGGGACTTTGGCTTGGGTCCAGGTGCTGCCCTGGTCATCGGAATAGAGGATATGCCCGCGATCCCCAACGGCCACCAGGCGCTTGCCGGCATGGACCACGTCGATCATCAGGCCTTTGGCGGCCTTGGGGGATTCAATCGCAAACGCAGGCGTTGCGGTGGTATCGCTGGCTGCCAGTGCGGACGTTGACAACACGCCACCGACCAGCAACGAGAGCGCTGTGGCCAACAACGCAACCGTGCGTGCGGCGCGTGGGCGGCAAACAACCCAACCCATGACAGGCTCACTCATAGACCTTTCTCCCATTTATTATTGTTATCGCCTGCCTTCCGGGGCCTTGAAACCTGCAATCTAGAGCGCCTGGAGGAAGCAGGGGCCATCCTATCGGGCTTTCGAATCGTCTGACAATCGGCGCTACGTTATCTTTTGTTAACTGATGCCGTTTCCCCCTCGCCTGAATATAGCTGCATTCGCTGGGGTGATCTTCGACAGGCTAATGAATTTTTATTCCATATCTTGAATTTAAAGAATTTTTATTCCATTAATAACCTCTCTCAAAATAATAATGCAAAGGACCACGGCAATGCGCGAACTCGGAATCGGCTTGATCGGCACAGGCTTCATGGGCCGCGCCCATGCGTTGGCATTCAACAATGCGCGAGCGGTATTTGAGCTGCCGGTACAGCTCAAGCTGGCCGCCCTGGCCGATGCCGACACCGAGCGTGCCCAGCGCTGCGCCAACGCCTGGGGGTTTGCCCAGGCCCACGGCGACTGGCAGGCGTTGATCAATGATCCCGGCGTCGATGTAGTGGCCATCACCACCCCCAACCATTTGCACTACCCCATGGCCATGGCCGCCATCGCCGCAGGCAAAGCCGTGTACTGCGAAAAACCCCTGGCCGTGAACCTGGAACAAGCCGACGCCATGCGCCGCGCCGCCCGTGCGGCCGGCGTGGTCACGCGGGTCGGCTACAACTATCAGCACAACCCGATGATCACCCTGGCCCGACAGATGATTGCCACTGGTGAGCTTGGCGAGATCATCAGCTTCCAGGGGGAATTCAGCGAAGACTTCATGGCCGACCCGTCGTCGCCTTGGTCGTGGCGTTGCGAAGTGGAACATGCCGGCGGCGCACTGGCGGACTTGGGCAGCCACTTGCTGTCGATGGCACGTTATCTGGTGGGGGATGTAGTCAGCGTGTGCGCCGATACCCACACTGCCCACGCCCAGCGCCCTGCCGTCAAAGGGAGCAAGGATTTGAAACCCATCGCGGTGGACGATCAGGTGCATGCCCTGCTGCGCTTCGCCAACGGCGCGCGCGGCACGGTGAGCAGTAGCTGGCTCAAGCATGGCTACAAGAACCACCTGAGCTTCGAGATCAGCGGGACGAAAGGCACCCTGGCGTTCGATCAGGAGCGCTTGAATGAGTTGCGCGTTTACCGGGTTGGTCAGGAGGGTTTCCAGCGTCTGTTGGCCGGTCCCGCCCTGCCCGGCTATGCGGCGTTCAGCCCGGCTGCGGGGCACCAGTTGGGGTACAACGAGTTGAAAACCCTGGAAGTGCAGGCGTTGATCCTGGCCGTGGCGGGCCAAGGTACGGATGGCACTGACTTTGAGGCGGCATGGGAGGTTGAGCGGTTGGCGACGGCGATTCGCCTGGCTGCCAGGGAAGAACGCTGGGTAGCCGTGAACTCACTCTAAAATCCACCACAGAACTTTGTGGGAGCTGGCTTGCCTGCGATAGCGGTGTAACGGTTACACCGCTATCGCAGGCAAGCCAGCTCCCACATTTGGATCACCTAAACCTTCGAGTCAGCGCAAGGCTCGGCGCAGCACTTTACCCACGGTGGTCTTAGGCAGCTCAGTGGTCCGAAACTCCACATACCTCGGCACCTTGTACCCCGTCAGATACTCGCGGCAATGCGCCAGGATCTGCTCCTGCGTCAGGCTCGGGTCCTTGCGCACCACGATGATCTTGACCTTCTCCCCCGTCACGCCATCTTCCACCCCAATCGCCGCCACTTCCGCCACCCCTGGGTGCAACGCCACCACGTCTTCGATTTCATTGGGGTACACGTTGAAGCCCGAGACCAGGATCATGTCTTTCTTGCGATCCACCAGGCGCATATAGCCACGCTCGTCCATCACACCGATATCGCCGGTCGACAGCCATCCCTCGGCATCCAGCACCTCGGCGGTGGCTTCCGGGCGTTTCCAGTAGCCCTGCATCACCTGCGGCCCGCGCACTTGTAGTTCGCCCTGCTCGCCAATCTCGGCCAGCTCCCCGTCTTCACGGATAAACCGCACCCAGGTCGACGGCAATGGCACACCGATGCTGCCGGTGAATTCCATCTCGCGCATGCGCGCAATATTGATCGGGCTGATGCTCACCACCGGCGAACACTCGGTGAGGCCATAGCCTTCGATGATCGGCAGTCCGGTGACTTCCTTCCAACGCTTGGCCACTGCGGTGTGGGTGGCCATGCCGCCCGCGATTACCATGCGCAGGTCGGAAAAGTCCCGCGCGCAAAACGCCTTGTTTTCCAGCAAGCCATTAAACAACGTGTTGACCCCGGCAATGCCGTTGAAGCGCTCCTTGCGCAGGATCATCTGCACCCGCTTCACGTCCCGTGGGTTGGCAATCAGGATATTGCGCCCGCCCAGGCACATGAACATCAGGCAGTTCACCGTCAGCGAAAAGATGTGGTAAAGCGGCAGCAAGGTGACGTTGGTTTCCTGCTTGTGCTGGTCCAGTTGGTCACCGACCCAGGCCTTGGCCTGCAGCAGATTGGCGATGATGTTGCGATGGCTGAGCATCACGCCTTTGGCGTCGCCGGTGGTGCCGCCGGTGTATTGCAGGAAAGCCAGGTCATCGAGGTGCATTTCCACCGGAAAATGATTGAGCCCGCGCCCCTGTTTCAAGGCCTGATTGAACCGCACCGAGCCGCGCAGATTGAACGCCGGCACCTGCTTTTGCACGCTACGCAGGATAAAGTTCATCGCTGCGCCCTTGAAGGTGCCGAGCAAATCGCCGATGGCCGCGATTACCACGCGCTTGACGCTGCTGCCGGCAATGACTTTTTCCAGGGTATGCGCGAAGTTTTCGAAGATCACCACGGTCTGCGCGCCGCTGTCCTTGAGCAAATGCTTGAGTTCATGAGAGGTGTACAGCGGGTTGACGTTGACCACCACCGCGCCGGCCAGGATCGTTCCCAGCAGGCAGATCGGGTACTGCAAGCAGTTGGGCATCATCAACGCGACGCGGTCGCCCTTTTGCACACCCTGGCCCTGCAACCAGGCGGCGAACGCAATACCTTGCACCTGCCAGTCAGCGTAGGTCATTTCGGTGCCGATGCTCACATACGCCACACGCTCGTGGAATTTCTCCAAGTGTTCGAGGAACACCTCGCGCAACGATGGGTAATCTTCAATCGCGGCATCGATATCCGCCGGGACGCCAGGCAGGTAAGCGTCAAGCCAGATGCGTTCGGTTTGTTCCAGGCTTACAGCGTTCATGGCAGTCTCCTTATTGTTGTTTTTGATAGCGCTACTTTTCGACGATGGCAGTAATGCCCAGTCCGCCTGCCGCACAGATGGAAATCAGGCCGCGCCCGCCGCCGTTCTCATGGATGATCTTGGCTAGCGCTGCCAATTGCCGGCCTCCGGTGGCGGCGAACGGGTGACCGCAACCCAGCGAGCCACCGTTGACGTTCATTTTCGCCCGGTCAATGGGGCCCAGCGGCGCGTCCAAGCCTAGACGCTCGCGGCAATAATCGGCGTCTTCCCAGGCCTTGAGCGTGCACAGCACCTGGGCGGCAAAGGCCTCGTGGATCTCGAAAAAATCGAAGTCATTAAAGCTCAGGCCTTCACGTTTGAGCATGCGTGGCACCGCGTAGGCCGGGGCCATCAGCAGGCCTTCGGTGCCGTCGACAAAGTTCACGGCTGCCGTTTCGCCGGTCCGCAGGTAAGCCAGCACTGGCCAGCCGTGCTCGGCCGCCCATTCTTCGCTGGCCAGCAACACCACCGAAGCGCCATCGGTCAGCGGCGTGGAGTTGCCTGCGGTGAGCGTGCCGTTCTGGCGGTCGTAAGCGGGTGACAGCCCGGCGAGCTTCTCCAGGCTGGCGTCAGCGCGTAGGTTATTGTCCCGGGCCAGGCCGCGATGGGGGCTGATCAGGTCGTCGAAGAAGCCACGTTTGTAAGCGGCATCCAGGCGCTGATGGCTGGTGAGTGTCAGCTCATCCTGGGCCAGGCGCTTGATCTGCCAGCGCTTGGCCATTTCCTCGCAGTGTTCGCCCATGGACAGGCCGGTGCGTGGCTCACCATTGCGGGGCAGCAAGGGCTTGAAAAACATCGACGGCCGAACCTTGAGCAGCGCTTTCAGCTTGTCGCCCATGCCCTTGGCGCGGTTGGCCGCGAGCAAGGTGTGGCGCAGGGATTCGTTGATCCCGATGGGGGCGTCGGAGGTGGTGTCGGAACCACCGGCAATGCCCACCTCGATCTGGCCCAGTGCGATCTTGTTCGCCACCAGCAATGCTGCTTCCAGGCCGGTGCCGCAGGCTTGCTGCACATCATAGGCCGGCGTATCCGCAGACAAGGTGGTGGACAACAACGACTCACGCGCCAGGTTGAAATCCCGCGAATGCTTGATTACCGCGCCGGCGGCAAACTCACCCAGGCGTTGGCCGTGCAGGTTGTAGCGGTCGACCAGCCCCTGCAAGGCGGCGACCAGCAGGTCCTGGTTGCTGTCGTGGGCATACACCGTGTTGGAGCGCGCAAAAGGGAGGCGGTTACCGCCGATAATCGCGACGCGGCGAACCGGGGCTGGGTTGAAGCTGTAATCAGTCATTTAAGGCTCTCTTTCCAGACGAACAGTCCACGCATGTGAGGCTTGTCACCTGCGAAATTGCGGACTTCAAACTCACGGCACGGGCCCGCTGTCGGACGGTTCCACAGCGCGACCTGGCCGGGCAGGAAGATCGGCAGCTTGAAGTCGCAATGCGCCTCGGCCTGGTCCAGCCCACCGGGCGGTTGCTGCGCAGCAAGGGCACGGCCCAAGGTCCACATGCCGTGGGCGATGGCACGGCGAAAGCCGAAGATTTTCGCGCCGATCAGCGACGTGTGGATCGGGTTGAAATCCCCCGACACCTTGGCAAAGCGCCGGCCCAGGTCGGCGGGCAGCACCCAACGTTGAGTGCGCAACAACCCTTCTTCCTGCAACAGCAACGCGTCGTCCCAGGGCTCGCCGACCGGGTCTTTGACATCCCGGCGCAGGTACAGGCTGTCGCTTTCCCATACCAGGGTGCCCGCGCTGTAGGCACGGGTCGCGATGCTCAACGCCTGCCCCTTGGGATGCGCGACCCAGCGCTCGCAATACACTTCCAGGCGCAAGGCCTGGCCTTCGTGCAGGCGTTGGTGCTGACGAATGCGATTCGCCAGGTGCACCATGCCGCTGGCCGGGTACGGGAAACTCGGGCGGGTCAGCAGCATCAGGTGCAGCGGGAACGCCAACACATGGGGATAAGACAGCGGCACGCCTTGCTCGCGGCGAAAACCACAGGCACGGCCATACGCGGCGATGCCAGCGGCGGATAACTCCACTGCCGAGCGCACCAGGCATTCCTTGGGCAATACAGGCGCACCGTCGAGCGCTGGCTTGCGCAAGGCCCGCACGCCGTCCAGCAGCAAGCGGGTGCGTGATGGCGGCGGGTCGATAATCTGTGTCACGTAGTCCATGGCTCAGGCTCCCAGCAGGCTTTGGCCACACACGCGTACGACTTGGCCGTTGACCCCGCCAGACGCTGGGTGCGCCAGCCAGGCAATGGTCTCGGCCACATCCATCGGCTGCCCGCCTTGGGACAGCGAATTCATGCGCCGCCCCGCTTCGCGAATCATCAGCGGGATCTTCGCGGTCATTTGGGTTTCGATAAACCCCGGCGCGACCGCATTCACGGTGACGTGCTGCGCCGCCGCACGCGGTGCCAGGCCCTGGACCAGGCCGATCACACCGGCCTTGGAGGTGGCGTAATTGCTTTGCCCGAGGTTGCCGGCAATGCCGGAAATCGACGACACGCACACGATGCGCCCACCGGGATTCAACCCTTGGTTTTGCAATAACGCGTCGCTGAGTTGCAGGGGCGCCTCAAGGTTGACCGCCAGCACACTGCGCCACGCCGCCTCGGTCATTTTGGCGATGGTTTTGTCGCGGGTGATCCCGGCGTTGTGCACCACCACGTCAAAAGCGCCGTATTGACTGACATGGGCCTGCAGCAGCGCGGCAGCATCCGCTGCAGTGATATCCAGGGGCAGCGCCAAACCACCGACACTCTCCGCCGCTTGTTGCAGCGACGCCTGGGCCTGCGGCACATCCACGCACACCACATGGGCGCCGTCGCGCGCCAACACTTGGGCGATTGCCAAACCAATGCCACGGGAAGCGCCGGTGACCAGCGCGCGGCGGCCGGCAAAGGGCTTGTCCCAGTTGACGGGAACCTGGCCGTCCACCGGTTTTTCCAGGCGCACCACTTGCCCCGAGACATACGCCGAACGGCGCGACATGAAGAACCGCAGGCTGCTGTCCAGTGCGTCTTCGGCGCCAGGCGCTACGTAGATCAGTTGCACGGTGATCGCCCGGCGCAACTCCTTGGCCAGCGAACGCACCAAGCCTTCGAGGGCGCGTTGGGCGATGGCTTGGGGCAAGTCCTGGCAGTGTTCCGGCGCGGTACCGAGTACCACCACGCGGCCGTGCTGACGGAGGCGCTTGGCGTTGGCGTGGAAGAACACATAGAGCTCATCCAGTTGCTGCAGATCGCCCACGGTGCTGGCGTCAAACACCGCGCCCTGCACGTTCACCGTGGACGGCGCCTTGAGCGTGGCCGGGGTAGCGGTGACTGTGTCGGTGGCCGCGAAAATCCGCTGCACCTCAAAGGCCAGGCGCCCTGCCCCGGCGAGGATCACCGGGTTGGCCAGGCCTTGCTGGTCGCTGCGATGACGTTGCAGCGGCAAGGGTTGCGGCAGACCAACGGCCTGGGCCAGGCGACGGCCCCAAGGGGAATTGACGAAAGAAAGGTAGCTGTCACTCATAAGTAGACCCACTGTCTTGGCGTGTAAACCCGATCAATGTGGGAGCTGGCTTGCCTGCGATGGCATCACCTCGGTGCTTCTGATGGACCGAGTCGTCAGCATCGCAGGCAAGCCAGCTCCCACACTGACCGTGTACATTCAGTGCCACTCAATTGACCGAGGCGTTTTCACCTTGGGCGGTTCGGCGCTTTGGCACGGGCTCCAGCGCTTGCTTGCGCCGCTGCAACGCCTCCAGCAACCCGAAGTCCTGCGGGAAGTCATCCACTTGGATGCCGTGGTCGGCGTATTCCACATAGCGACCGAGCAAGGTGTCTTCGTCGTCGCTGATCAGGTCCAGCGCCCGCGCCTTGACGCGCCAAGCGGTGAAGGCTGTGGCTGAGATCGGCATCGGCTCGATCAAGCCCTGCTTGACGGCGGGCTTGAGTCGGGCGTCGATCAACTCCACCTGCGGCAACAGGCGGAAACCCAGTTCGCCGTAGGCCAACTTGTCGATTTCCGGACGTGGGATATAGGAATTGGCCAGCAAACGGTCGCGGGTTTCGCCTGGTGTCTGCACCACATCCGCCACCTGGGCCAGCAGACGGTCCGAAGGTTTGCGCAGCGGGATACCGAACGGGAACGTCAACGCCCGCACCACGGCCGCCGCCGCTTTTGACGGGTAGTTGTCGAGCACCTCGGCCAGCGCTTCATGAGCCCGCAGCAATGCATCCTGGGCCGACCAGTGCACCAACGGCAGGTCCGCCTGGGGCCGGCCGTCATCCTCGAAGCGCTTGAGCACGCAGGACAAAATGTACAGCTGCGACAGAATATCCCCCAGGCGCCCGGTGATACTTTCCTTGCGCTTGAGGGCACCGCCCAGTACGCCCATGGAAACGTCCGAAATCAACGCAAGCACCACCGACAGACGATTGGCCTGGCGGTAGTAGGACGCCAGCGCGGGGTCGGTCTTGGCCGGTACGGATATCAGCCGCCCCGCCGTCAGAGAATGCACCGCCGCGCGTACGGTGTTAGCCAGCACAAAGCTCACATGGCCGAACATCGCGCTGTCGAAGTCTTCCAGCGCCTTGCGCCGGTCCGGGTTGCGTGCCGCTTCCATCTCGCGGAACACATAAGGATGGCAACGAATCAGCCCCTGGCCATAGATGATCAGGCAGCGCGTCATGATGTTCGCGCCTTCCACGGTAATGGCGATGGGGCTTTGCTGATAGGCACGCGCCAGGAAATTGTTCGGGCCCATGCAGATGCCCTTGCCAGCAACGATGTCCATGCCGTCATTGACGATGATGCGCGCGCGCTCGGTGACGTGGTACTTGGCGATGGCCGAGATCACCGAGGGTTTCTCACCCGCATCCAAGGACGCTACCGAGACTTTACGCACCGCATCGCAGGCATACAGGTGCCCAGCCATGCGCGCCAGTGGCGCCTGCACGCCTTCGAATTTCCCGATAGGCAGGCCGAACTGTTTACGCATGGCAGCGTAGGCCGTGGTGCCGCGCACCGCGACCTTGCCCAGGCCGACGTTGGCCGACGGCAAGGAAATGGCCCGCCCCGCGGCCAGGCATTCCATCAACATGCGCCAGCCATTGCCGACTTGCTCGCGGCCACCGATCACCCATTCCAGTGGGATGAAGACATCCTTACCGGTGGTAGGACCGTTCTGGAACACGGCATTCAATGGCCAATGACGGCGACCGCTGTTCACGCCGGGATGCGACGTTGGAATCAGTGCACAGGTGATGCCGAGTGAACCGGGAGCGCCGAGCAAGCCGTCCGGGTCCTCGGCGCGGAATGCCAGGCCCAGCACCGTGGCAATCGGGCCGAGGGTAATGTAGCGCTTGTCCCAGGTCACACGAAAACCCAGCACTTCCTCGCCTTCATGGGTGCCTTTGCAGACGATGCCCAGGTCGGGAATCGCCCCCGCATCAGAGCCAGCATATGGGCTGGTCAGCGCGAAGCACGGGATGTCCTCGCCCCGCGCCAGACGCGGCAGGTAGTAATTTCGCTGGGCATCGGTGCCGTAATGCAACAGCAGCTCCGCCGGGCCCAGGGAATTGGGCACCATCACCGAAATCGCCGCCGCCGAGCAGCGCGTCGACAGCTTCATCACCACTTGCGAGTGCGCGTAGTGGGAGAACCCTTTGCCGCCGTACTGCTTGGGAATGATCATGCCAAGGAACCCGGCATCCTTGGTGTACTGCCAGCCTTGCGGCGACATGTCCTGCCAGACCTGGGTGGTTTCCCAGTCATTGGCGATGTCGCACAGGGTTTCCACTTCGTTGTCGAGGAAGGCTTGTTCTTCAGCGCTCAGGCTGGCCGGAGCAGCTTGCAAGAGGCGCTGCCAATTCGGCTTGCCGCTGAACAACTCGGCGTCCCACCACACGGTGCCAGACTCGATAGCGGCACGCTCAGTGTCGGACATGGCCGGCATAACCGTACGAAACAGGCTCAAGGCCCGCCGAGTCAGCAAGGTGCGGCGCAGGGGCTTGATCGTCATCAACAACGCCGGCAAGACCACCAGCACCGCCGCGACGCTCACGCCGAAACCGGCCACCACGTTGAACAGGTAACCTGCCGCCAGCCAGATCAGGCCAGCGCCCAACCACAGGGCGGCGGCAGCTTGTCGATATGCCAGGGCGATCGCTGCTGCGAAACCCACCAGTAACCAGATAACCATGGAGATACCTCTACTCGATTCAGGGTACGGCCTACGTGCGCCAGGTCGAATGACATGCGGCGTAACGGCACATTACAAAATTCGAAAACTATATTCAAATTTTGTTTTGAAATTATTATTTAACCTGCAATCGAAAAAACGGCGGCTGAGCGGGCCGCCTGGTCAATCAGTCCTGTAAAGGGTCACCCCTCTGAATCGTCAAAAGGCATAGGTGACTGACAAGCTGACGACATCGCCGGACGCGTTAACCTTGCCGTCGAGACTCGCAGCGCCCAGACGGTCCACGTTTCTGGTCTTCAACTTGACTTGCTGAACGAACTGGTGGGAATAGGCGACATCAAGCGTCAGCCCGCTGATAGCCTTTACTTCGTACCCCGCGCCCAATGACAAGAAGGTGCGGTCGCCATCGGGGATCCGAGGGTCACGCGTCGAATTGCGGGTCGGTGTCTGGTCAATGGCTAGCCCTGCACGCAAGGTCAGCGCATCGGTCGCACGGAAATCTCCTCCGAGGGCGTACATCCAGGTATTTTTGTAGTTGTAGGGAATTGAAACAACCGTCATGTCACCGGATTTGAGCGTCAGGTCTTTGAACGATGACCATTGCGTCCACACCACGCTCGCACCCAAGGTGAATCGATCATTGAACCGGTGCACCCAGTCCAGGCCCGCACTGGCCGGAATATCCAGTTGGGTGCTGGCATGGGCACCGTCCGGGAACAGTTCAAGCCCCGGGTAGGCGGTGCCCACCAGCGTGCCGCTGCCGCCAAATGGGCTGGGTTGGGTCATGAGGTTGTAGGAGAACTGATCGGTGTGCACGTTGTACTTACCGGTCATCTTGTTCTTGATTCTGGCGTGGTAGTTCACTCCAAGGGTGTCGTTTTCGGTGGGCTTCCAGGCGACGCCGGTAAACCAGCCAGCCGAGACATTGTCGACCTTGACCCGCATCAGCGCACCACCGACGTCCGACGGGAACGCAATCCCCCCCAGCAGAGAATCAGACACCGCCGCCGCCGACAACAAATCGATGTTCTGGCTGACGAAGCCCTTGCTGTGCTGCACGATCACGCCGCCACCGATGGAAAACTCGTCGCTTATCTTGAACGATAACGACCCCGTCAATCCTACGGTTTCAATATTGGTATCCACTGCAAAGCCGCGCAGTTTCGACTCTTCATCCCAGGTTGAACGCATGCCTTGGGGCACGACCTGGCTCAGACCGAAGGCAAATCGGTCGCCCAGCGGCATCACCATGAAACCCGTCGGCAGCCAGGCGGAGAAACCACCTTGGCCACCGTCATTATTGTTTGCGGCAGTCGCTGTGGGATCAGGGAAACCGTTGTCATCCAACGGGGTGCTGGAAATCGGGTTGCCTGCATAGTCAGAGGCATCGCCTTTGTACTTGATCCTGATGCGTGCGTAGTCGACTGTGAACTGCGCAACGTGACGGTCTACGAAGGCCATCGCGGCCGGGTTATTGTAGGCAGCGCTCGGATCGTTCTTGAACAGCGAGCCACCGGCAAACGCCCTCCCCCAGCCGGGCGCACCATAAGTGGGCGTGGAAAAACCACCAGCGCGCACAGGTGCCGTAACCATCACCCCGCCCATCAACGCCAGTCCTAACAGAACCGGCACCGATCGTTTTTTATTATTCATAGGGTATTCCTACTGCCATCTCACTCAGCCAAGCCCAACAGGCGCCTGGTTGACGGCGCCTGTCTTTTAACGGGCAATCAGCCCTTTTTGCTCAAGTCCCCCTCAAGGCACAACGGTGAATGCCGGATTTGGCTTGACGCTCAGGCTCACTAGGGTGCAGTTGCCTGCCAGCGGTTGATTGGTCGCTGTCAACACACCACCGCTGTAGCTGGCAGTGATCGTGGAAGCACCGCAATTGGAGACCGGGTACAGAATCGAACCGGCGATGGTGTACCCGACGTTGGTCACAGAGCCCCCCGTGGCACCCGTCGCCGTCAATGTCCAAGGCAGGCCGGTGATCTTGGGCAGACTGCACAGCCCCCCGCCGGTGATGGCTACACCGGTAATTTTTGCAACGCCATCGGCGTCGACATTGCCGGTAAAAGTGGCGCCGCAGTTAACAGCCGCTTGGTAGGAAGACGGTGATTTCACCGAGATCGTGCCGGGCGCGGTGAAGTGCGTGTTTACCGGGGTAATACTGTACGCATTGGCCATGGAAGCAGCGCCCATGGCAATTGCCAAGGCAGATAACGACACTAGGGTTTTCACGTTCATCATTATAATTCCTCACAGATAAAGGCGAGTTATTCGCCAGGGTAATGACCCAGATCGAAAAGTCGTGCAAAAAAAGCAGATCTTCTCGTTCCAGCCACATTTCAACTGAACAATCGATAAACAATACGAATGGATTTATTCGATAACCCTGAAGGATTACGCTGCTGAGCACACCCATTGCTGCATGGGTCGAGCGTGGCGCAATAGTTACGACGCAGATCGTTTAATTGGCTGGATGCTTGCATAGTAAGCGTTCCCCCTTTGAACTATTCGTGTTCGGACAGAACAACTTTCTGGCAACTAAGCACGCACCGAAATAGGAAAAATCTGAGCGACGTAATTCAGTAAGCACACGTAACTAAGGAAGCACGCGATGTCAGATTTGATGGCTCTTGCGCTGGACGATTTCGAGGTATTTCAAATATCGTGCCCATCAAAAAATCGATCAGAAAGCAACGCAAAAACCCAAGCGAATATGCTCGGGTTAATGTAGGAAAGTTGCCTCAAGGCTGATAATTACAGGGGGACTGGCAGGAGAACCGCCACAGTGAATGTCCGGGCAAAAAAATGGCGAGCGCGAGTCATACGACTTGACCAGCCATCGAGAGGGGTTATGACGCGAACACCAAGATGCGCTTGATGCTCACGCCATAACGGGGTTAAAACTTGTAGGTGGCCGACAAACTGACGACATCGCCTGAAGACTCGGCAGTGCCGTCAAGACGGCCACCACCAAGACGATCGACGTTCTGGGTTTTGATATTGACCTTCTGAACGAATTGGTGAGAATACGCGGCATCCAGTGTCAGGCCGGGAATGGCCTTGACGTCGTAACCCGCGCCCAGCGATGCAAAATAGCGGTCGCCGTCGGGGATGCGCGGATCGCGCGTCGAATTACGAGTCGGCGTCTGGTCATACGCCACGCCTGCCCTCAAGGTCAACTCATCCGTGGCCTTGAAATCGCCCCCCAGGGAGTACATCCACGTGTCCTGATAATTATAAGGAATGGCAACAATCGTCGAGCCATTGGACTTGAGTGTCAGGTCCTTGAAGGACGACCATTGCGTCCACACGGCGCTGACGCCTAACGTCCAACGATCATTGAACTGGTGCACCCAGTCGATAGCGGCAGTCGCCGGAATATCCAACTGCGTGCTGGCATTGGCGCCATTGGGGAACAACTTCAGTCCAGGGTACGCCGTTTCAACCAGCGTCTTGCCATCACCAAAGATCGAATCGTCCGTCATCAAGCCGTTGTTCAGTGCATCGGCCCGAACCTTGTACTTACCCGTCAGCTTGTTTTTGATTTTGGCGTGGTAGTTCAGACCCAAGGAGTCTTTGTCGGTCGGTTTCCACACAACGCCACCAAACCAGCCAACGGAAACATTGTCCACTTTGACCCGCATCAGCGCAGTACCTACGCCTGGCGGGAACGCCCCGTTACCCAAGCCGGGAGAGACCGAAGCAGCCGAGAATAGATCGATGTTCTGGCTGACGAAGCCTTGGCTACGTTGGACGATCATGCCACCGCCGATGGAAAAGTCGTCGCGCACCTTGAAGGATAAGGACCCCGTCAAGCCGACGGTTTCAATTTTGGTGTCCACGGCGAAGTCGCGAAACTTGGAATTTTCATTCCAGGTGCTGCGCATGCCTTGCGGCACGACCTGACTGAGGCCGAATGCAAAGCGGTCGCCAATCGGGATCACCAGAAACCCGGTTGGCAGCCACGCGGTGAAACCACCCTGGCCGCCATTGTTGTTATTGACGGTTGCAGTGCTCGGATCAAAGCTACCATCGGGCGACACTGCGGTATTGCTGGCCGGATTACCGGTGTAATCGTAAGACTGCCCCGTGTATTTGATCTTGATCCGGGCATAGTCGACGGTTTGTTGAACCACGGATTGATCGACGAACGCCATCGCTGCCGGATTGTTGTATGCAGAACTTGGGTCATTCTTGAACAGAGAACCGCCGCCGAACGCCCGGCCCCAACCTGGGGCACCGTAAGTCGGCGTAGAGAACCCACCCGCCTGCACGGTAGCGGCCGTCATCAGCCCCCCCAGTATTGCCAACCCCAACAGTGTATGAGCCTGTTGTTTCTTAGTGATCATGCGGCACTCCTTATTATTATTCGCTTCCGGCAATGCCGGCTTTCTACGTCAGCCGGCACCTCAAACGAGGCACCGGCCTTTCAAAGGGTGATCAACCCTGCGTTCCTTAACGTGTGCCCGTTATGGGTTAACCGTCAGACCAGAGGCAGTGGTAGTCAGCGATACAATGTTGCAACCGCCACTCAGAGGCTGGTTTGCCGCGGTAAGGGTGTGAGACGAAGCATTCCAGGTCACATTGATGGAGGATGGGCCGCAGTCGGTGCCGGGGATAATAAAAGTCTTTTTAATGGTGTAACCGACGTTTGCCACTTTGCCTTCAGTGGCCGACGACGCAGTCAGCACCCAGCCTGGCGACGGAATGCTCTTGAGCGTAGGCAAAGCACACAAGCCACCTCCGGTCAGTGCGGCATTGGTGATAGTGGCAACACCGCCACTGACAGTACCGCTGAAAGTGATGCCACAGGTCACACTGCCGCCGAATGAAGACGGTGATTGCACCACGATGGAACCTGCGGTGGTGGTAAAGGGGCCTTCAGGGCTGATCGAAGCCGCATTGGCCATCGAAGCAGCACCCATGCAAACAGCCAAAGCAGACAACGATACGAGGGTTTTCAAACTTTTCATTGTTTTTCCTCACATGTTATGGCGAGTCATTCGCCAGGGGGTAATGGCCATGAACGAGAGGTCACGGTGAAACTGCAGAACTTCCCTTTCCAGCCAAATCTCAATTCAATTACCGCAACAACATTTGCTGTTATTCAACCACTTTGAAGTTCGGCGGCATTTTGATCGACACCGTCTTGATTGTGCAGTCTTCGCCAATCGGCACGTTCGCGGCTTCCAACTTACCGGTGGCGTTATCCCATGTACCCTCGGCGGTAGAAGGCCCGCACGTACCACCCAGGCCAAACGCATGCACATCTACGCTGATGTTCGACATGGAACCGCTCTTGGTGTCTTTGGCAACTAATACCCAGGGCAGGTTAACGGCTTCGACTCGGCTGCATTTGAGGCCGCCATCGAATTCAACTTTGTCGACATTCACCGATGAGCCGTCGGCCGCCACTTTGCCGGCGACCTTGATGGTGCAGTCGGCGCTGATCAGCGCACCTTTGGAAAAACTGATGGGGCCCTGGGCGTTAAACGCACTGCCGGCTGGCTCAATGCGCGCAGCTTGAGCCTGGTGGTAGACGATCAGGCCCAGCGCGGCCAATACGATATGGGTGGTGAACTTGGCAGGTGATTGCATGATGTACGTCCTTCCCTTGAAATTATTTTTGTTCGGGTCAAACAACTTTTTTGCAACTAATTTTAAGAGTCCTGGGCGATAGAGACCTGCGCGATGCACAGATCCCGAGCGCGTAACACACGTTTTAATTCACATCAGAACGGCTTGGCACTGCCGCTGTACTTCTCCAGATACTTCAAGCGCTGTGACGGTTGAAGATTGGTCAGGGTGATATCCCCGGCATAATGATTCAGCACTCGATGATCCATGCGACGTCGCCATAAATAAGGCACATAGGCCCAGACGATCATGCTCGCATAGCCGTAGGGAAGTTGCGGCGACTCATCAAAGTGGCGCAACGACTGATAACTACGGGTTGGGTTGGCATGGTGATCGGAGTGCCGCTGCAATTGGAACAGAAAGATATTGGTGACAATACGGTTACTGTTCCATGAATGCCGTGGTGAGCAACGCTCATAACGACCGTTGGGCAACTTCTGGCGTTTAAGCCCGTAATGCTCGACGTAGTTCACCACTTCCAGCAGCGAGAAGCCGTAGATGCCCTGAATGATCAGGAACGGGATCACTGCCGCCCCCAACCAGGCGATCATCGCGCCCCACAACACCACACTGTACATCCACGCGCTGAGTACCCCGTTCTGCCAGTGCCAGGCCGGCAAGCCGAGCTTGCGCAGGCGTTCGCGCTCCAGGTTCCACGCCGAACGGGCACTGAGCCATACCGAGCGCGGGAGGAAGGCCCAGAAGCTCTCCCCCAGGCGCGAACTGGCTGGATCTTCCGGGGTAGCCACACGTACGTGATGGCCACGGTTGTGTTCGGTGTAGAAGTGCCCGTAAAAGGTCGGGGCCAGGGTGACCTTGGCCAGGAACACTTCCAGCGCGTTGGGCTTGTGTCCCAGTTCGTGGGCCGTGTTGATTGCGATGCCGGTAGCGGCACCTGTCGACATGGCCATGCCCAGGTAAGTAAACCAACTCGCTTCGCCATGCAGTTGAGTGCGCGCAGTGATGTAGCTGGCGGCGTGGGACAGCCAGTTGGACGGTTCCAGGTTCGCCGCAGCCTGCAACAAACCACCCCGGATGATCCAGTCGATACCGCCGGCGGCCAGCCAACCGGTGATCACCACCGATGAGATGACGAACAGCACGCCGGTGTAGACGATCCAGCGGTAATAGCTTTGGGATTCGAGGTGGCTGACGGCGGAGTCGGGCGGGTTGCTCACATCCTCACCGAGCAAGCTGTCGATCAGCGGAATCAGGCCGAAGATCACCAGCACGCCGACCCACCAGAGTTGCTGGATACCGGTGCAGATGGCCAGTGCACCGGAGAGCAATGGCGTGGCCAGGGGCGTGATGCCCAGCCACCACAGATGACGCTTGCCGTCGGTCCATACGCTTGGGGCTGCCAGAGTCTGATTCATGGCAACCTCCGCGGCAGGGAGGCAGAAAACAGGTTCAGGGAGCGCTGAATGCTCCGGGAAATCAACCATGCGATAAAAGGCGTTTTTTTCATTTTTATTCGCTCTTAGGCATTTCAAAAATCATTTCAAAATAAACATTGAAATATTTTTTTAAATAAATAGCGCGGAATCGATAGGTCGTCAACTATTTTTTCGAGGCCTTTTCCGCGTGACTGGGCAGTCTGTTTTTCTGCCGTTTGGTCAGGTCTCTAGGGCAAGCATCTCGGACCGTCCACCGCGCAGTGGAGGCCACGATTATTTGTTCGCCAAGGCAAATGGCGGATGCAGGATCGCGGCGGTTTCCGGCGGCCGGGCACGCTTGGCCAATTGCAGTACCGCCTCGACCACCCGCGCCGTGGCGGTGATCGGCAACATATGGCCGCGCCCTTCCACCACCTGCAGCTTCAGGCCGGGGACCCTGTCAGCCAGGGCCTGCCCGTGTTTGCGAAAGTCCAGGACCTTGTCACGCGCGCCATAGATCAGGCTGATCGGCAGCGTCAGTTGCGGGTAGCGCTTGACCATGTCCGGCAGGTAATCGTTGACCAGCGCGATCTCGCTGGACGCCGCATAGAAGTTGTCGGGCCGCATGCCCAGCAGCCCGCCGCCGCGGGTAGCAAAATCCTCTGGGGCAGTGTCCGGAGCGAACACGCCCTTGACCACCGAGCGGCGCGTGAGCAGGCCCATTGGCACGGTCAGGGTGTATGACACCCAACGCCGAAGCAGGGCCGGTCGTATCGCCAGTGACCAGAACACCAAGGGCAATGTGGGTTGCGGATGGGTCAGTGGTGCCACCAATACCAGGCCGGACACCGCATGCGGGTGGTCCAGGGCCAGCGCCAGTGAGATCGCGCCGCCGAGGGAATGGCCCAGCACCAGCGGTCTGGCCAGGCCTAGCGTGTCGATAAAGGCTGCCACTTGCCGCGCCTGGGCCGGCAAGTCCGCGGCGGTGCCTTTATGGCGCGTGGAATAGCCCGACCCCGGACGGTCAAGCGTGATCACTCGAAAGTGCTCGCACAACTGGCCGGACAAGGCGTAGGTGAGGTTGCGACTGCTGCCCATCAGCCCGTGAATCATCAACAGAGGTGGGCCCTTGCCCTCCTCGTAATAGTGAAAGCGCTCGCCATTCACTTCCACAAAACGCCCGTTGCTCGGAACGGCCGCTTCGATACGCCGCGTCATCCAGACACTGAACCCCCACAACGCGGCGCTCACGCCCATAAACACAGCCGCAGCAACAACCCATTCAACAGCCATAGCTCGGTCCTCTGCATCCCTGCTGCTGGCGACCCGACCGGAATTGATCAAGGCCTCAGCTATCGTCCACACCCTGGACCTAACGTCGTGCCTGTCCGTCGGACAAATCGCACATGAGGAACCGGGGACTAGCGTAGGCGATATTTTCAGGTAGATTATTTAAAATCTTTTTTAAAATAAGTAATTCAATTTTTCTTTGCAATGGTGTTCTATCTAAAAGACAAAACAAGAAAGGGAGCACACCCGATGCCCACGAAGGACTGCTTATGAATGCCCAGAGTGATTCAATCGACATTGCCATCATCGGCTCAGGCTTTGCCGGCCTGTGCATGGCGATCAAGCTCAAGGAGGCCGGCTTCACCGACTTCTTTATCGCCGAGCAGGCCGACACGCTCGGGGGTACCTGGCGGGACAACCACTACCCGGGTTGCACCTGCGATGTGCAGTCGCATGTGTACTCGTTTTCCTTTGCTCCCAACCCGGACTGGACGCGGCAGTTCGCGCCGCAGGCAGAGATCCGCGCTTACCTGGAGCAATGCGCCACGCGCTTTGGGCTCGCGCCCTACCTGCGCTTCGGCATGGGCCTCAAACGCGCGGTGTTCGACGACCAACGGCAACGCTGGCAGTTGAGCTTCAGCGATGGCCGTCAGGTCAGTGCGCGGGTACTGGTATCGGGCATGGGGGGCTTGTCGCGCCCAGCGCTGCCGGAAATTCCCGGGCTCGACAGCTTCAAGGGCAAGCGCTTTCACTCCCAACAATGGGATCACGACTACGCCTTGAAGGGTAAGCGCGTGGCAGTGATCGGCACCGGCGCCAGTGCCATTCAGTTCGTGCCACAGATCGCGCCGCAGGTGGCTCACCTGGACCTGTTCCAGCGCACCCCGCCGTGGATCATGCCCAAGCCCGACCGCGCGGTTTCGCCCTTCGAACGCTGGCTGTTCAAGCACCTGCCCTTCACTCAGCGCCTGGTGCGCGGCGCCTTCTACTGGGCGCTGGAAGGCCGCGTAATCGGCTTCGCCCTGCACCCACGGCTGATGAAGATGGTGCAGAAAATCGCCCTGCGCCACCTGCATAAACAAGTGGCTCGCCCTTCGCTGCGCAAAACGCTGACCCCGGACTACACCATCGGCTGCAAGCGCGTGTTGATTTCCAATGACTACTACCCAGCGTTGTCGCGCAGCAATGTCGATGTGGTCACCGAACACGTGGTACGCATTGAAGCTGACGGTGTGATCACCGCCGACGGCATCAAGCACCCGGCCGATTGCCTGATTTTCGGCACCGGCTTCCAAGCCACCGATCCCCTGCCCCGCGATTGCATCATCGGGCGCGGTGGCGTGGACCTGATGGACACCTGGCAAGACGGCGCCCACGCCTACAAGGGCACCACCGTGCCGGGCTATCCCAACCTGTTCCTGATCGTCGGGCCCAACACCGGCCTGGGGCATAACTCGATGATCCTGATGATCGAAGCCCAGGTCACCTACATCCTCGACGCACTCCAGCACATGCAGCGGCATCGCATCGCCACTGTCGACGTCAAACCCAGTGTCGAAAGCGCCTACAACCAACAGCTGCAAGACAAGCTCAAGCGCACCATCTGGAACACCGGCGGTTGCCAAAGCTGGTACCTCGACCCGCGCACGGGCAAGAACACCACCCTATGGCCCGGCTCGACCTGGCGCTTCAAGCAGGTCACCCGGCAGTTTGCGCTCAAGGACTACGTGGCCGACCTGCTACCGGTCAACGCGCCCAGCCGTCCAGTGCCGGCGCCCCACTCCACCGCAGAAGGCAGCCTGTCATGAAGTCATTCAACGGTCGCGTAGCGGCCATTACCGGCGCGGCATCCGGCATGGGTCGCGCCCTCGCCCTGGCCCTGGCTCGGGAAGGTTGCCACTTGGCGCTGGCGGACAAAAACAGCCAGGGCTTGGAACAGACCGAGGCGTTGATCAAGACCTCGACCTTGGCCCCCGTGTTGATCACCACCCAGGTGCTGGATGTTTCCGACCGCCAGGCCATGCTGGATTGGGCCGCGCGCTGCGTTGCCGAACACGGCCAGGTCAACCTGGTGTTCAACAATGCCGGGGTGGCCCTGTCGAGCACGGTGGAAGGTGTGGACTACGCCGACCTGGAATGGATTGTCGGCATCAACTTCTGGGGCGTGGTCCACGGCACCAAGGCGTTCCTGCCGTATCTGAAAGCCTCGGGTGACGGGCACATAGTCAACACGTCCAGCGTATTCGGCCTGTTTGCCCAGCCCGGCATGAGTGGCTACAACGCTACCAAGTTCGCCGTGCGCGGCTTTACCGAATCCCTGCGCCAAGAGCTGGATATGCAGCGCTGCGGCGTCTCTGCCACCTGCGTACACCCGGGAGGCATTCGTACCGATATCTGTCGCAGCAGCCGTATCGACGCGAACATGACGGGTTTCCTGATCCACAGCGAACAGCAGGCCCGCGCCGACTTCGAGAAGCTGTTCATCACTGACGCAGACCAAGCCGCCAAAGTGATCCTGCAAGGCGTGCGCAAAAACAAGCGTCGTGTGCTGATCGGCCGCGACGCGTATTTCCTCGACCTGCTCGCCCGGTGCCTGCCGGCGGCCTATCAAGCCTTGGTGGTACTCGCCAGCAAGCGCATGGCCCCAAAAGCCCGCACGCCGGTGTTTGAAACCAACGACGAGCCCCGCCTCTGAACAGGAGCATGCGCTATGTTGCCGATCCGCCGTGACATCCATTTTGACCTGCCCGCCGAGCGTATCAAGGACTGGCATGAACAGGGTCCGTTCATCACACATTTTTTCAACGCGTTGTCGCTGTTGTTCCCCCAGGGCGAGCTGTTTTTCATGGACAGCGTGCGCCACTACCGCCAGCACATTGATGATCCTGAACTGAAGAAAGAGGTCCAGGGATTTATCGGCCAGGAGGCCATGCACAGCCGTGAGCATGTGGCCTACAACAACCTGCTGCAAGCTGCAGGGTTGCCGGCACACACCCTGGACCGACGGCTTAAATTCATCCTCGATCTGCAGAAAAAACATCTGCCGCCGTCCTTCAACCTCGCGGTGACCATTGCGCTTGAACACTACACCGCGATGCTGGCGGAAATACTCCTGAGCGACCCGACGCGTTTCGGCCATTCACTCAAAGGCTACCAGCAGATGTGGTACTGGCACGCTCTGGAGGAAACCGAACACAAGGCCGTGGCCTTCGATGTGTGGAACCGCGTGATCAAGCCCGGCCCCAAGCGTTACCTGCTACGCACCGGGACCATGCTGACCACCACGTTGCTCTTCTGGCTGGTGGTATTCGATTTCCACCTGCGCCTGCTGATTGCCGACCGCAAATCGGGGGGGCACCTGAAAGGCTTCTGGCGCATGCTGAAGTTTCTGTATGGGCCCAAGGGGGTTTTCCCACGGATGCTGGTGCCGTGGTTGCATTACTTCAAACCCGGTTTTCACCCCTGGGACCATGACAACCGCGCACGTCTGGCTGGGATAGACGGCCTGGTCGAGGAAATCGAGCAGACCCAGCGCGGTTATTAGCCCTTGGCTAACGCGGCACGCGCTCGCACAAAGCCTTCCAACTGATCGCCCGGCAGCGCCTTGCTGAAATACCAGCCCTGGATAATCAATTCGGCGCCGGTGTTCAGGAAGGCTAACTGCTCGGCAGTCTCTACCCCTTCCACCACCACACCCAGGTTCAGCGCCTCACAAAAACGCAACATGCCGGTCATGACCTGAGCGCCCTTGGGATCATGCTGGGCCACCACGAAACTGCGGTCGATCTTGATGAAGTCCACCGGAAACTGGTGCAGGTAACTCAAGGCCGAAAACCCGGTGCCGAAGTCATCGATGTAAACCTTGGCGCCGATGGCTTGCAGCTTCTGGATGGTCCGGCGCGTGGCCTGGATATCACTGACCAGCGCGTCCTCGGTGATTTCCACCGATACCTGCCCGTGGGCCTGGGCCAGAATCTCCACAAGGCGCTCGCCATAGGCAGCGTCGGTCAGGGTCGCGCTGGAAATATTGATGGTCATCGGCAAGGCAAAGCCAAGTTTTTGCCACTTCTGGTATTGGCGAACCGCCTGGGATGCCACCCACACATCCACGTCCGGCATCAACCGCGCCTGGGCCAGCCATTGCAGGAACTCCCACGGCGAATGCACCGTGCCCTGGGCATCACGGGCACGCATCAGCGCCTCACAGCCGGTGCAAAGGCCTGTGCGAGTCGAGACCTGCGGCTGAAATTCGAGGTAGAACTCGTAGTCGCTGATCTGCTGGATGCGGCTCAGCTCAGTGGCCTGGCGCGCCAAGGTCTTGTGCGAAGCGAGCACCGGGTCCAGCTCGCGCAACCGGCCCTTTTCCTCAAGGCCGCGGAAGGTCATGTCCAGGGACTTGAGGTATACCGTGCCGCCCTCAGTGGCCTGGCGATGAATCGCGTGCACATACGGCGCGTACACCAGCGTGCCCAGGGCCAGCAGTGCCAGTTGCAGCGCCACCGCCGCCAGGTCGCCGTGGGTACTGAGATAGGCATTGAGCAGCACAGGCGCAGTGAACGGTACGCTGACCACTGCTGGCGACACCCACCCCATCTGCACCACGGTTAACGCCACCGTGGCATTCAACGCAGGTACGATCAGAAACGGTAAGAACAAGCGCGGGTTGAGAATGATCGGTAAACCGAACAGCAGCACTTCACTGACGTTGAACAGTGAGAGCGGCAAACTCGCCACCGCCAACAGGCGCATGGACTGGCTCTTGGAGAACAGCAGGATCGCCAGCAACAGGCACAATGCACCGCCCGAACCACCGATAAACGCAAAGCTGCCCAACAGGCCGCTGTTCAACACATACTTGATCGGCTCGCCCGCTGCCGACGCCGTGCTATTGAGCACTACGGCCTGGTCCAGCACATCGAACAACGGTTGCATGGCGTACACACCGTGGATCCCGAAAAACCACAGCAGCGAATTCATCAATGTCACAAACAGGCCGCTGCCATAGGGCGATTCCAACGCATTGAGTACCTGCGGCCCTTGGAGTTGGGCCATATAGGGCACCTGCAACAACAAGGACAGCACTGCCACCAACGCCAAGGCAGTGATGGCCCCCGGCACCACCATGTTGATCGTGCCCCGCAGGTTGTGCCCCACCAGGTCTTCGTTGACCAGCCGGGTCCAGCGGTAACGGTGCAGCCAGGCAATGGCCGGCACGTTCAACAGCGGCGAAGCAATCGCGATAAACAGTACGAAGGTGGCCGAGGCGCGCGGGTAGTCCCGCAGGACAAACGTCGCCACCACCACATGAGCCAGGCACAGGAATGCCACCGGCAGTTGCGGCAGGCGATGCTGGATCGCCAGCATGTAGCCAATGGAAGCGGCCACCAGCAGTGGAATGACGGAGCTGATCTGATTGTGGAGGCCGGCGAGGAACGCCACCACCCGCGGGTCGAAGCCAAGCACGCGGGCACATTCAGACAGGATCAGAAAGCTCGCCGACACCAGCAGGCACGGCAGGATCCACAACAACCCTTCGCGGATCGCTCGCAGCGACTCAGTGCTGGCCAAGGCGGCCAGGCGTTGGGTGAAGAAAAGCTTGAACAGCGATTGCGCCATAACCCATCCCTCTGCCCATCGCCCACTGTCCCTGGAAGGCAGCGCCGGAAACACGGGCTAACGCTACACGTCCTGGCACAGTGAGCGAAAGCTTTTTGCCATTCATCCGGGTGTTTTTTCAACAATGGATGACAGGAAATTCGCTGAAATTTTCCAAATAATTGACTTTTCTGAGCTGGGCCAATCGCGGAGTCTGCTTCAATACTGGCTGTCTGTGTGTTTATGTGTGCAGGCTCGCGGCGCCGGGGACTCAACTGATCAAGGAAGGTTGTTTGCGAAGGCAGCAGGCACCAGGGAGGTAAGCTGGCTATGCAAAGTAAGCTGCCAATGAAGGGGCACCCGCTGTTGTTCAACGTGCTGCTGTGGGTGTTCGGCGTTGCGCTGCTGTTGACCAGCAGGGGCGTTATTGAACGAGCGACCGGGTCCCCCAGCGATAGCTCTGTGGACTTGGCCATCGTGCTGAGCGCCTATCTGTTATTGTTTTTACTCAACCCTATACGCGCCTGGACCTACCGCCGGCTGCGCAAACGCGCGCGTCGCCTCTGTGCATCCCACCGACCGGAATCCGGCCCTTGATTGGAGCAAGCCTTTGTCACCACCTGGCGATAACCACCAGCTAGCACTGGACAGGTTCCTCAACGAACACCCCGATGTGGCCTCCGAACTCAATACCCTGAACCCGCTGGCCGCCCAGGCCAAGGGCGAAACCCTGGCGCAGTACCGCGCCGAGCGGCTGCATGAAGCCTTCGAAGCGGAAGCCGAACGCCAAGGCCTGTTTGCCTGGGAATTGACCCTCAAACTGACCTCCGAGTCCGCCGAAGCCTTCGAAGCCCAGCGCCTTGAGGTGCACAGGGAAGTGGCGCAGATGGCGGGCCTGGGCTGGAGCGAGTACTGCAAGTTGCATGACCTACCCGGTTGACGCACTAGCTCAGGAACCAGCAACGACGCCGGCCCGCCAATGCGTCGCGCAACTCGGCGACGCCGACCGTTCGCTGCTCGGGGTCCATCGCCAATGCTGAACACAAAGGAGGCCAGCAGTGCCTGGGCAACTGCCTGGGCCGACGCAGTCGCTGATTCTGCTGGCGCTCGCCGGGGCGCCGGCCTTCGGCCAGTTCATAGAGCACGCAGGCAGCCCCGTACAAATCGGCACTGGCCGACGGTAACCCTCCCGCTATCAGCTCTGGCGCCGCATAAGCCGGCGTCCAGGCATTCAGGCGACTGCGGCTTAAGCTCGGCAACCCAGCTTTTGCCTGCGTCTCGGCATGGCCCAGGCCAAAATCGAACAAGCGTACCCCTTGCTCCCCCACCATGATATTCGCCGGTTTCACATCCCCATGCAGGACGCCTTGCCGATGGGTATAGGCCAGTGCATCCAGCAATTGCAGGGCCATGGGTTGCAGCTCCTGCCATGCCAGCCCCTGCGGACACTCCGGGAGCATGCGATCCAGGGTCAGGCCCGGCATCACTTCCATCGTGAAAAATGCCAGTTGGTGCGTGGTGTCTACCTCGAATGAAAACGCGCGTACCACATGGTCATGGCACAGACTTCGGGTCAGGGCGAATTCGCTGTACAGCAACACATGAGCGTCGGCGGAGGCAGAAAGGGTCTCGCCCAACAGCTTCAGCGCCACACGGCAGTCGGGCTCGCCGAACGCCTCATGCATCAGGTCCCGGGCCCGATAGACCACGCCCATGCCGCCAGTACCCAGGATTCGTTCAAGGCGATAGCGCCCCGCCAGCAGGTTGGGCGGGCCTGCCGCCGCGCTCATGGCTGGATCACCACGGCGGTGAGGTCATCCCGCGCCGGCCCCCGCAATACGTCGCTGAATAGCTGCTCCACCACCTGCCGTGGCGTACCTGCACTCATGGCCCTCCCCAGTTCCCTGTAGCTGAGCCCTTGGTACAGGCCATCGCTGCACAACAAAAATACATCTCCGGGATGGGGGCGCAGCTCCAGTATCTCGAGGCTCAGCGGCTGCCGGGCTCCAACTGCACGGGTCAACGCCCTTGCGCCTGGATGAGCCTGGGCCATTTCTGGGCTCAGTTGTTGCTTATCCATGAGGTGTTGCTGCAGGGAGTGGTCACGCGAGAGCTGGTACAGGCGCTGCCCACGCCAAAGGTAGCATCGACTGTCTCCTGCCCAGATACAGGCCGCACGGTTGTGTTCGAGTAACAGCACCACCACCGTACTGCCGATGATGCCCGCCAAGCCATCGGCAGGTTGCAACTGACTGTCGAGGCCTCTCAGGCAGCGTTGCACAGCCCCGATCCGTTGATCGAAGCCCCCTTGCCCCGCCAGCGCAGCAAGGCTGCTGACTACCCATTGACTGGCGACATTGCCTGCTTGATGGCCACCCATTCCATCGGCGACCGCCCAACAACCACCTTGCGGGCAATCCAGGAACGCGTCCTCATTGCGCGCACGATTCTTGCCTTGCGCCGTGCGCCCGGCACTGCGCCAAGGGTGCGCCCTGCTCACAGTTGCTTCGGCAGGCGAAAGGTGCGCCATGTCGCCATCTGGAACGGGCTTGGGTTGCGTTGGCTGGTGAGCAGGTAATTGGCACGCAGGCCGGCCAGCTCGGCTTTGAGTATCTGCGCATCCCTTCCACTGGCAGGCTCGCTTTGCATCAGGTCGAAAAACCGGAACAACGACCAGGCGCCACTGTCTTTTTCAATCCCAAGGGGCCGCTCCGCACCGCGCTCCAGCACCAGGCTGCTGCGACCGTTTTCTACCTCGTTCGGCCAATGAAACGCCATCGGCACGATTGGGCCGTGACGGTACTCCAGCTGCTGGTCGCCCACTCGCAGCGTCGCCCGGCTGACGGCCTGGTCCAGGCTGTAGGGCGCCAGCGTAAACCGCACGGCCCAATCACCCTGATCCTCGGTGAAAAACCCCTGGCGAATGGTCTGCGCCTTGGTCAGTTGGTCGAGGAGCGAGCGCGCCATCGGCAGGCTGCGGCCTTCCAGGGCCCGCATGCGATAACGGGTGCCCTCGACACTGACAAATGGCCGCAGGTAACCCTCATAAAAGCGCGCCATGGCGCCCCGTGGTTTGAAGAACGCCTGGAAATCGCCCAGGGCAACATCGCTGCCGGCGTGAGCATCGAAGGGGTATCGGCGCTGGATAGCCTTGGCATAGAAACCATAGACCTCACTTTGATAACGCTGATTCACATACCCATACGCGCCATCGAGCAACTGGCCCCAGCTCTGGTCGGCCACCCCTTCGAACCAGCCCCTGAGCGGTTGCGGCAAGCGGGCAGCCGCGTCACGCAGATTGCCCAATAACGGTTGCTGCCCGTCCATGCGTTGCCTGGCCATTCTGAAAGCAGCCTGCTCCGGCGAACTCTCCCGGTTCAGTGTCGACAATTGCAACTGCAGCTCATCGATCAAGCGCAAGGTCTGCGTCAACTCGGCCCCAGGGTTCTGCTCTTCATCAAGCAACTGATGCAAAGGCTCGAAGCGGCGCTGCAACGCACGCCGGGCAGGATCAGCCTGCGCCTGGCGCGATAACGTTCTGGTCAGCACGCCGGTGGCTGCCGCGCCCAACTCACCAACCTGCTGGCTTGCTGCATCAAATCGATCCAGGCTCGGCGATAAGCGTGTGTTTTCGCGAACCTGCTGCAACATTTGCACCAATGCCGACTGAGCGGAAGTCAGGCTTGCAAGCTGCTCCGCACCTTGTCTCAGACTAGAACTTTCCAACAGCCTGACCCGCCCCAGGGCGTCACTCCAGGCATCGGCGTATTCACTGAAATAGCGCTGCTCCAACGCCTGCATCAACCTGCGTAGATCCATCGCACTGAGGTCAGTGCCTTCGCCAAGCACCCAGTTATCCTGAGCAATGGAATTAACCAACTGATGGCCCTGTTTCTCGAAAAACTGCAGGTATTTTTTAGTGTAGAAACCCGGTATGGGTAGCTCGCCCCTCGAGAGCGCCGGACCTTCGGCCAGGCGGTAAGGTTCCAGGTTCCGCGCTTGTTCCCGCAGCGCCCGATAGACCACTTCCGCCAGCGACTCACCGCGCAGTACCAAGCGAGCCTGAGCGATCAACTCATCATTCAAAGGCGCCAAAATCGGTTGTTCAAGGAGCCGCGTGAAGTGTTCACTCAAACGCTTATGCGTCGAAGCATCCCCCGACCACTGGCCAGCCACATGCTTTGCCAGCCACTCGGCATCACGCCGCTCACGCAGATTGAGCATCAGGTAGGCGCGCAGGTTGTCCAGCAACCGCTCGCGGTCACTCAGGCTGCCTCGCACCTGGCCTTCGAGCAGCATGGTCACATGGGGCAGCAGTTGCTGGCGCAAGGCTTCTTCATAAGCGCCGACCACAATCGGACGACTTATCTCCCCCTGATACAACGCTGCCCGATCAACCCATCGGACCTCTGCCAGCGGTGCAAACACGTTTGTTGCAGCCAGGCGACTGTCCAGCAGCGCCAGCAACGCAAGGCCCTCGTCCGGACTGTATTGGCGGGAGGGCTGGGTTTTGATCAACTCCGCCAGTTGCGCCAGGCGCTGATGGTTGAACGCGTAACCGTGCGCCCATAACGCCGCTGCCGCCCCGATGACCAGAGAGGCGGCAAGCGCCAGCAGCCCATGACGCCGACGTAGTCGCTGCCGCTCCGGGGTATTCAAACCGGCGAGATTGGCCTCGGCAAAGATCACGCGACTGAACAAGCCCTGAACGAAGTGAGGGCGCACATCGCCGGTCTTCGCACAGGTCAGGTAGAACCCACTCAGGCCGTTGATGCGCTGGTAGCGATGAGCGGAAAACGCAGTCTCGATAAACAGGCACAGATGGTCACCGATACGTGCAACCTGTCGCGGAAAGTCGAGCATCCGGCCTCGACGCTCCCTGTTTCGCTCCTGATGCAAGCGCGGGATCAGCTCCGCACCCAGGCGCTGCAACAGGTTCTCGAACTGTTCTTTCACCTGGGTGATGTGGATGCCGGCCGCACCCGCAACCAGTCGCCCACCCAAGACGTCTTCTGCAGCGTCGCCCTGCTGCGCGTCAAAGAACTCGGCAAACCCGGCCAACCGATCGGCCTGGGTCAACACCAGATACACCGGCACGTCCACATGCAGCGTCTGCTGGATTTCATGCAGGCGGGTACGCACATGACGCGCGTGGCGCTCCAGGTCGTGCTCATTGCTGCTCAACAGTGTATCGACTGATAACGTCACTATTACGCCATTGAGCGGCCGCGCACGGCGCCATGTCTTGAGCAGACCCAGCAGTGTCGACCATCCTGCCGCATCGACTAAGTGGTCTGGCTGGTCCAAGTACCGGCCAGCCGCCTCGACCATTACGGCGTCTTCGGCAAAATACCAGTCACAGTATGGGGTCGTGCCTGGCGTCGCCGCTTCAGCTCGGTCGAGCGGAGATTGCAAGCCACTGGCAGCCAACAGGCAGGTCTTGCCACTGCCTTGCTCGCCAATCAACAGGTACCAGGGCAACTCATTGCGCCAACGTTCGCTGCGCTCTCCGTAGCGACGGGAGCTTTTCAACGTCTGCAACGCCTCCTTGAAGCGCCCACGCACGTGTCTGGTTTCGTTGTTGATCAATTCCTGCCGTTGATGACGCTCATGGTGTTCAGGCTGATTCAGTTGCGTGGTCCGGCGCGCACCCACCACGACCATTGCCAGCCCCCACAACAGCAACAACCCGCTGATGGTCAGTAAACGGGACGTCGAGCCTTGCCAGAAACGGTAGTCATCCACCGCCAGCAGAGGCCCGAAAAACCACACCAGCAGCGCACTGGAAAACACCAGCAACAGGCTCCATACCCAACTCTTGCGCAGTACCGTACCCACGCCCTTGAAGAATGCGTTCATTCATTGCTTCCTGCGTTAAGAGGACGTCTGAAACAGGCCTGAGACCGAAGATTGAAAAGGTTGCAGCGTCGTGATGCGCGCCTGGCCCAGCACCCAGGCAAACCCTGAATACATCATGAGCAAAACGGCCAGTACGCAGATTGCGACCCACGTGGCGGAGACGATGCGTATCCGTGCCCCGGATGCCCTCCCCGCCGCTGGCGAAAGGGATACCGGCAGCCGGTCGCCTCGAACATGCCTGATCTGGCGGTACACAGCATCGTGTACCGTTTCCAGTTGCGCCCTTCCACGCTCCATAACGCGGTATTTACCTTCAAACCCCAACGCCAGGCACAGGTACATAAGCTCCAGCATGGCCACATGCTTGACGGGATCGCGGGACAAACGCTCCAGCAACTGGAAAAACTTTTCCCCCCCGAAGGTTTCGTTGTGAAAGCGGCTCAGCAGGCTCCTCTTTGACCAGTCGCTGCGACTCCCCCACGGCGTGGTGACGACAGCCTCATCAATGACGCTGCACAGCACATAACGCGCCGACATCACCTGACTGTGCTCTGCCCCCAGGTGCAAGGCATGGGTCTCAAACGCGTTGACGCCCGCTGAAAGCTGGTCATTGAGCGCCTGCAGGCTGTCCCGACCGGAACTGACCTTGAGCTGGACAACCTGCGACAGAAGGTCCCAGGCCGCTGCCATCAGGATGTTGGCACCCATTTTGAAGTTCTGTGCCCCCTGCAGGTGGGCGGCATAAATCATTCGGTCTTCCAGTTGCTCGAAGCGGGGCGGCGATGGGAAGTCCGTAACTGGCCCCTGCGCCGGGCCGAGCCCGTCGCGGTCAAGCAGCACGGTTTTTTCGTCCTGCGGGTATTCACTGTCCATAGTCATGGTGTTCAGTTCCTGATAGCCCAGAAGTTAAGTTCCAGCTCGGCGAATTCGCCGCTGGCGTGGAAGGCAAAACCACCCGATTGCTCCAACTGCGCGATGTCACGGGGGCTGAGTTCGAGCATGAAATAGGTCTTGCCGGCATGAAACGGGATCTGCCTCGGCGCCACCGGCAGCGGTGTGACCTTGATGCCGGCAAGGTGCAGGTTCACCAGCTCGCGGATACGTTCCACGGGCCCGATCTTCAGATGCGCCGGTAGTCGATGACGCAGCTCCTCCGTATCGCACTGGGCGGTGGCCGCTAGAATGAACGTCGCGGCGCCCAACAATTTGAGATCGCTTACCGGACAGACCAGCACCCCGTATTGACGTTGTTGCAGCGGCAGCTCGATGGCCTGTTGTTCCAGCACCAACGACAACACGCTGCGAAGGCCTTCCATCAGCCCGCGAAAGCTCGCCCCCTGATCGCCATGTCGATACTGCACCGCCAACTGCACGCGTTTGTTGTCGCTGGCGAACGTCGACAATTCGCCGAGAATCGACAGAAGCTCCCGATATAACGCCTCCGGGCGCACCTGGGGCTGACTCAGGTAGTGACGCAATATCAACTCAGCACGATTGATCAGTTGCAGCATAAGAAAGTCACCGACCTGCGCCCCTGCAGAGGTGCCACTGGCCTGGATGCGCGCGGCAATCGCATCGCCACGGGTCGCCAGCAGGCTGATCACCTCCTTGATGCATGACGACACATACCCCGAGCCCTGGAGATAGATGAACGTCGGTACAAAATCCGCATCCAGCCTCACGCCGCCTTCATGGGTGGAGTCCTGCACTTGGGCGACCTGGAGTTTCACGTAGCACGGATCGCTGGGTCCCTCCCCCAGCATCAGGCGCAAATCCGGGCGTGCACAGTTGATCTGGCAACGTGAATCGACGCCGGCATTCGAGTCTCCGATTTCCGTTTCACAGGCAACGTAGCGCGCCAGGACATCGCCTTGCTCCCTTGTGCGCACTTCAACCTGATTCTCCGTCGCCAGCGGCAAAGCCAAGTACACGGCCTGCCTGCCCGCATTGGCAGGTACCTGCAACACCAAAGGTTCCATCGCGCCGCTCAGCTCGAACAGACTGCCATCCGGCAACACACCGCTGGCCTGGTTGACAACCACCTTGCCCAGGTTGAGGTACTGCACATCGACGTCCAAGCTCAGGAAACCCCAGGCATCACCGCTCAGCAGGCGGGTACGGTTGAGTTGTCGATGGTAGTACCGGTCGTTGTGCTGCAAGTGCTGGGGCCTTAGCAGCATGCCCTCCTGCCAGATAACGTTATGGATCTGCATCTCAATCCTCCGCCCTGTCAGTGTGAGGCGCTGCCATCCGGATACCCGTCTGGTCCAGCACGATTTCGGCCCGGGTCAGTTGCCCCGGGCCCACGGGCAACACCAACCGCCATTGCACGTGAGGCAAGTCGCGATAGGCCGCCAGCACGCCGACATAACGGCTGTGCGGCTCAACGCTGAGCTTGAGCGTCATCTGTTCGCCGGGCCGCAATTCCAACTCCTCGCTGCTCACCCAATCCTTGGGCAGTGCCTGCTCGGCCCGGCTGTAGAGGCTGAAAAAATCGGCGTTTTCAAAGGCCACGGGGTGCCGCAGCTCAAGCAGTCGCACCACCACCGGTGACGGACGCCCGTGAAGGTCAGGATTGACCTTGTCGCTGGCCGTCAATCTCAGGTCCAGTTTGGTCAGGGTTGAAAACGGTGAGAGGCTGCTACAGCCGGCCAACAGGGCAAGCGCTAACAGCATTGATGTAACAGCAACTCGATACATGAACATCATCCTGGGTAACCGGCGTGCAAGGTAGAGACCAGGCGCACCTGCTCCTCGTAGGCCTTGGAAAAGTCATTACGCAACAACTGCTCGCCCAGAGGTTCCTCGACAGTCAGCCGTCGATAGTGGCGCTGGTACGCTCGCCAATGGGCACCATCTGTAAGGAACCTGGGAGGCTTACCCTCACGCTCGAAGCACAGCAGCAGGTGCCCAGGTGCAAAGGCTGCCAATGCACCCCGTACGGCGGCCTGGCAAGCCACGACCAAGGCCAGTTGGTGAACTTGCAACTCGCGGTACACCTGAGCGACTGCCTGCTCGGCAGAGAGGCGATTCGACTCATCAGCGCCCAGCAACAACGTCATGGCTGCGTGGCTGTCGGCACACGTTTTCAGTGGGTTATGGGTATTGAGCAGCGGGTCGGCCAACGCCCCATCGATCTCACTGTTAAGTTCATCACGGGTTCGTAGGCTTTGCTGCAAGCCTTCGATGGTGTGCCTGAGCAGGCCCGCCGCCCTGATCGCCAGGGCTTCGCGACCCTGCATATCAAGCGTGTCCACCTGCAGGCCCAACGCTTGCGCGAACTGCGACCAGAACGTTTCCAACGCGGCAGGTGCGGCGGTGATGGGCTCGGGAGAGATCACCTCCCTGGCCGGCTCAGCCCACGTCGGTACGACCAAGTGATCGCGGTCCACAGTCCCCTGACATAGCGATTGGGCGGCTGTCGGCGTTGACGTGCGCAAAGCGTCCTGCTGTGCGGATGAATCGTCGTGAAGGTGATCGCGATCCAGTGTTTGGAGAGGGTCAAGCCCCAGGTACGCATCGTCTGGAATCGCGTCATCACGCGCCAGGGCCTGCCGGTCATGTGCCATCAGCCGGGCGCGAATATCCAGCCTGCCCAACTGGTACACATCACCATCACTGATCAGCCGGGCCTGGCCCTTGCAAAAACGCTCCATGCCTCCTGACACACCGATACCGTTGCTGCTGATATCGGTCAGGAAATAGCAACCTTCTCGATAACTGACCAAGCCGTGGTGGCTGGAAATCAAGCGACTGGCATCAGGGATGACCCAGTCACAGCCTGTCCCACGGCCGATCACGCCGCCGACACCATCAAACGTCTTGCGAGCAGGCGACGCACCGCTTGCGGTACTGCAGACTTCAAACACTAATTGCATCGCAGCGCTCCTTTCTGCTCACTGCCCACGACGGACCGCCTGGGGATCACCCAGCGGACGGTAGTCGGCATCATCAAATACATAATTGGCGTTGCAGCCGCTCAGCAAACACAGCACAAGCACCAGGGCTTGCCACGGATGAAAAGGCATCAGGTATCTCCCATGAAAGTAAGGGCCTACACGCTCCCAAATCAGCACTCCTCGCGAACATCGCCAACGGGGATCTTCAGGCGCGCGAGCCGGTAGAGCAGCGTGCGCCGTGCGACGCCCAACTCGCGCGCAGTACGGGTGCGATTGCCACGGTTCTTGTGCAAGCAATCGATCAGGAATACCCGCTCTACCCGCTCCAGGCGTTGGCGCAACGTTGTATCAATGGGCTCATTGGTGGGTGGCACAGACAAGGACAGGTGCGCCGGCAGGATCACACCGTCATCACAGAGCAGTACCGCACGCTCCACCAGGCATTTGAGTTCACGGACATTGCCGGGGAAGGTGTGACTCGACAGTTGATCGAGGGCTGCGTTGGACCACGCCACCGCTTCGCGTCCAAGCGCAGCAGAAGCCTTTTGCGCGAATTCCCGCGCCAGCAGCAACACATCGCCGTCGCGCTCGCGCAGGGGCGGCAACTCGATGGGAAACTGCGCCAGCCGGTAATAAAGGTCTTCACGGAAACTGCCTTGAGCCACCATCGCGCCTAGGTCACGGTGAGTCGCGGCGATGATGCGCACATCAACCTTGTGTGCCGCACTCGCGCCCAAGGGGCGGACTTCACCTTCCTGCAACACCCGCAACAATTTGGCCTGCAGCGACAGTGGCATATCGCCGATTTCGTCAAGTAGCAGCGTGCCACCGTGCGCCGTGTCAAACAGCCCGGCATGGTTGCGCTCAGCCCCTGTGAAAGCGCCTTTGCGATAGCCGAACAGTTCACTTTCCAGCAGCCCTTCGGGAAACGCTGCACAATTCTGCACCACGAAAGCTTTGCCGCTGCGCGGCCCCGCAGAATGGATCGCTCGCGCCACCACCTCCTTACCGGTGCCCGTCTCGCCGCGCAGCAATACGGTGTAGGGGGTATGCAGAACCTTGCCGATCAGGCGATACGTTTCATCCATGGCCGTACTGCTGCCGATCAAACCAAATGCCGTACGTGAGGGAAGCGTGCAGCCACTTGACCGGTTGAGGCTTTCTGAGGAGCACCTACGCCGCAACAAAGCCAGTTGCATCAAGGCAAAACTGCCCAGTTGGCCCAGGGAGGTGATGCAGTCGTGCAGATTTTTCCGGCACTGGCTGGCACACAGCAGCACGCCGTTGATAGCCCTGCCTCGGTTGAACAGCGGCACGCATGACAGCGCCCGCCAAGGCGTCGCCATCGCAGGCAGGAAGCCGCATTCGTAAACGCTGCCTGTGAGGTCTTCCAGGCTCAAGGCAGTTTGATGGCTAAGCACGTAGTGCAAGACCTGCTCATGCTGAAAGTCCTCCGTGCAGACCAGATCGCCGAGGCCAAGCACGTCGGGTAAATGCTGGGCGATCAGTTCAAGTCGGCCTGTGGATTCATCTCGCCAATACAATTGACTGAGTTCACACTGGCTCAGTTGCGCCACCGCCGCCACGCACAGGCCGGGCAAAGTGGCTTCGTCGCCATCAATTCCGAGGCGAATGAACCAGCCAAGCAACACATCGGCGTGGGCCAGGGGATGGGGTATCTGGGTGGACCGGTTGTCCCTCATTGGCTGAACTCACAGACTGGATAGCCGCTACCCGCAAGGTATGCATGCACATGGTCCAGGGATTCGCCCTGAGCCATGGCCTCCAGCAGCCGATCCACCACCTGCGGCAACAAATGGAGTTCGAGCCATTGGTCAATGTAACGAGCGCCGCTGTCGCTGTGGATACACTGCTCGGCCATGTGCGCAACCAACTCTGGCGTATAGCTGAATACCAACTTGCGCAGTTGCAACCTTTGCCCCAGTCGTTCCAGCTTGAGCCTTGCCAAGTCATACAGAACTTCACCCGTGACGGGGTAATACGGCACCACGCGCATCCGGGCCAGCAACGCAGGCTTGAAATGGTCGCGCAGCAGCGGATGGATCGCCTCTTGCAGCACCTGCACGTCAGGTCGCTGACCACCTGCGCACAGTTCACCAATACGCTCGCTGCCCAGGTTGGAAGTCATTAGGATCAAAGTGTTGCGGAAATCGATCTCCCGGCCTTCCCCGTCATTGGCCAGGCCCTTGTCAAAAATCTGATAGAACAGGTTCAACACTTCCGGATCGGCCTTCTCAACCTCATCGAGCAGCACCACCGAATACGGGCGTTGGCGCACGGCTTCGGTCAGCACTCCGCCCTCGCCAAAACCAACATAACCGGGCGGCGCGCCAATCAACCGAGACAGCGAGTGTTTTTCCTGGAATTCCGACATGTTGAGGGTGGTGACAAAACGCTCACCGCCATACAGCAGATCGCCGAGGGCGAGCGCAGTCTCGGTCTTGCCCACGCCACTTGGGCCGACCAGCAGGAATACACCGACCGGTGCGTCGGCTTTATTGAGCCCTGTGGCAACGGCGCGCAGATTGCGATCCAAGGCCCGCACCGCGTGTTCCTGACCGAGGATGCGCGAACGCAGCGCATCGGCAAAGCCCAGGACCCGCGCACTGGGCTCAAGTGCCAGTTGCTCAACCGGGATACCGGTCCAGGCGCTGATGACCTCAGCCACCAGGCGCGGGCACACCTGCTGCGCCACCGTTTTCTGTTCCAGCCAATGTTGCTCCAGATGCTGCCGCTCGCACTGCATGCCTTCCATGCACAGGTTGAGCGCACGCAAGACTTGCTCATCGACGGGAAGCCCTTCGTCCCTGTCTCGGCTCAAAGCCTGGAGCTGCCGCGCGCCCTCTGCTTGCTCCGCGTACAGGCGTTGCAACGCGAGCGGCGCTGTTTCACGGCTGATCCTCAAGCGGGCGCAGGCGGTGTCCAGCACATCTACCGCTTTGTCGGGTAACTGGCGCCCGGCCAGGTAACGGGCACTCATTTTCGCCGCCGCCACCACCGCGTCGTCCCGCACATACACACCATGGCTGCGCTCATAGACCGACACCAGCCCGCGCAGGATCGAAATCGCCTGCTCGACACTGGGTTCGCCAACCATTACAGGCTGGAAACGCCGAGCCAATGCTGGATCTTTTTCGAAGTATTTCTTGTATTCCGACCAAGTAGTGGCGGCGATGGTACGCAGCTCGCCACGCGCGAGCGCCGGCTTGAGCAGATTGGCGGCATCCGACGCACCCGCCTGGGCACCAGCGCCTACCAACGTATGCGCCTCATCGATAAACAGGATCAGGGGCTTTGCCGAGGCGTTGACCTCGTCGATCAAGCCCTTGAGGCGCCGTTCGAACTCCCCCTTGATGCTTGCACCGGCCTGGAGCAGGCCCATGTCCAGAGTCAACACCCTCACATCTTGCAGAGGCGCCGGCACCTGGGCGCTCGCAACGCGCAGCGCGAGGCCTTCGACAACGGCCGTCTTGCCTACCCCGGCTTCGCCGACGAGTATTGGATTGTTCTTGCGCCGGCGCATCAGTATGTCGATCAACTGGCCGATCTCGGCATCGCGACACAACACCGGATCGATACGCCCTTCATGAGCCTGGCGTGTCAGGTCTTGGGTGAAGCGTTCCAGCAATGACTCATCCTGGCGCGCAGGATAAATTTCAGGCGCCTGACTGGACACGAAGCCATGTACACGCTGCGCATCCAACCGGCCTAGTAAACGCTGATAGCCACTTCCTGCGTGGTTTAGCGGGTGACGCAACAGTGCCAGCAATAGGGCGGCGTGATCGACCTCAGTCTGTCTCAGCTCGAGATGGGCAACCATCAGGGCCTGTTGGAGCCACTGCACAAGCGCCTGGGCAAACACTGGATTGCGCGAGGCACTCGACTCACCCTTGGGCTGCAGTGTGGCTTGCAGCTCGCCAACTTCGATACCCGCATCAGCCAATGCCCGTACAAGAAGGCCGTCGTGATGCTCCAGCAAAGTCAACAGCAGGTCTTCCACCAGCACTTCCTTGCCGTCGCGCATTACGCAGCGTTCAGCAGCGCGCTCCAAATCTCGGCGGGTCAGGGTAGTCAATGTCTGGATAAGTTGTTGCAGATCCACATTCATCATAATGATTCATCCCTAGTGAGCGCTGCTTGGCACCAGAACCACACCGTCGGCGCACTCATGTGCCAGCCAACTGGTCCAGCCGAGTCGACAAACGTTGTGTTCGCCAATGTGCAACGGCCTGATTTCTTCCTTGGCCAGTACGAGGCGTAGGTCATACGCCAAAGGATCCCGCGTGGTCAGCCGCACCAACGCACACAGCAGCGGGTAGTCCTTGCCAGTGGGTAAAAAACCTTGGAATGCGTGCCAGCCCAGGCCCTGCAAATGCACCCTGAACTTGCCACTACAGTCGGCGACACGACTTCCCAGTACCTGGTCATGGCCGAGCACGCTGTTCGCAACACCCAGCCGGTTTTTCTGCGAGTCGGCCGTCACTACCGTGCGCAAGACCCATTGTTCGATGAACAAGCGGCGGTGCTTGAAGTAGTAGCGCAGCACCGTCTCGATCATGGCTGCCGAATGTGCCCGCAGGCTAAGCAACCCCAGGTAGGGCAACAGCCGCTTGCAGTCCAATTGCGCCGCATTGCGAATCTGCTGCCCTCTCAACCCGATCAACGCAAACATCTGCTCGGAAAAGGCATCGCGCGCGCCCGCCTGGAAACACGCCCGATAACGGTATTTACGCCAGATCGGCAGCATCAGTCGTTGCAGGCGGTGGTGAAACACGTCCAGGAAGTCTCGCGTAGTGTTGCCCCCTACTTCATCGGCACAGGCCTGCTCGCCGTAAAACGCAGGCAATGGCGATCCCGCACCGCACAAGCCCAACACGTTGAGGCGAAGACGCGCACGTAACTGATCGTGCTCGATAAAAAACTCCACCCGGTCAATATCGTGACCGGGAAAACCAAGGCCGGGGTTGGCCTGAAAGTCCAACAGGTCATACAGCGCGTCGTCGTCCAACAACGGATGAGCATCGCGCAGACGCTCGATCACCTGCAAAACCGCCTGGAACAGCGAATATTCGCGAATGACCCGGGACAGTTGCGTCAAAGCAGGGGCTGCTGCCCCATCCTTGGTGACCATAGGTACACGTCTCCTTGTGTGCTGATGACTCTTAATTCGTGATAGACATTGAGGCTGGCGTAGAGCGCGAAAAATTCGTTGAGCACCGAGGCGAACACGAATACCTCGCCCTGCCCCAAAAAGCCTTGGGGGTCGATGGTCAGATCGATTCGCACTCCGCGAAACGGCAAGCCACGCAGCAATCGGTCGACAGCTGTATGGCTGACGGATCGCATCGCACCCAGCCTTCTCTCGCTGACCTTCTGTGCTTGTCGGTCGTGATAGCGGGGAAAGTCGTAGGTTTGGAGGATCACCTTCAGAGCATTGATGTCGCTCAATGACAGGTAGTTGAGCGACATGTTGCTGATAAGCCGCCACAGAAAATCCTGGTCCAGGGGCGGAGAAAAACTTGCTGTCGGTGCGCAGATATTGCGGAACGACAACCCCTCGGGCGTCTGCTCGCAAGGCTGATTTATATCGCCTACCTGCAACAGCCGAGGCAGGTTTTGATTGGTGCAGGTCAATTCGATCGACAGCGTCTGTGGCTCCAGCGCCAGCCCGTTACCAAAGCCAAGCCAGGTATCGAGCCCCGTATGCTGAGACGACGTCCGCTGGCGAATGCTGTAACTCGGTGCGCCTTGCGAAAGGTCAGTATCGCCATCATGCTCGAAGGACTCGAAGGGTACGTAGGTCTGATATCCGAGCCCCCCAGGCTGCCAACCGGTGACACTGTCTACGGAAAACACGCTAGCGTTCTCTCGTGAATACTCGCCGGGAACCAGCAGGTATTCGTCTTGTTTGCCATCCAGGCGAATCGGCACGGCGTCATGCGTGAACAAGTTGACGATGGGCGTGCAGTACAGCTTCACGTTATCCAGGGTAGGCACCTGGGATTCACGCGATGGATTGCGCAATTCGAATCGCAACATCACACCGTACAGTTGCTTGAGCAATGCACCGGGCAAACTGCGCATTACCTCCAGGCCACCCACATCGACAAACAGGTACTTGTCGGGAAAGGCAAAGTACTCCTGCAGATGGCGATACCCGCGAAAAGTGTTCGACGGATACGGAATCAACGCCTGCTCCTCACTGAACCCCACGGGTTGTACCCGGTCGGCGCTCAATCGCAGCGATATTGCCTGACCATCAACCCCCTCGAGCGGCAGGCCATCGCGGCCCAAAGGCAGCAACTCGATACCTTCAAGATGACGCAACAGGCTAAGGTAGAGCTCCTGGCTGATGTAGCGATCTCCCGTCAGATGCAGGCGTAAATGATCGAAGGTCGATTCACAAAAATTTCCTTCGCCGCTCACGTCCAGGCGTAGGCTCAAAATCGCACACGCTGCTTGGCAGCTGTACTCCAGCGCGCTCAGTCGCAGCGGTAGAACCTGCGTGGCGTAACAGGTACGAAAACGGCATCGTTCGTCGTTGACTGGGGCGCTTTCGACCGGTGTATCCCGTGCGACCCACACACCAGGGCCGGATTGTTTCAAGGGGTCGAATTGCAGGATGCTGAACGCGGGCATCGGTCGCATGTAGTTCGGCCAAAGCAAATGCATCAGCGAATGCGTCAGTTCAGGAAGCTCGTCATCCAGCTTCTGCCGCAGGCGCCCCGTGAGAAACGCAAAGCCCTCCAGCAAACGCTCTACATCCGGGTCCTGGCCTGACTCTGCGAGAAAGGGAGCAAGCGCCGGATTGCGTTCGGAGAACCGCCGTCCAAGCTGGCGCAACGCACTGAGCTCGCTTTGGTAATAACGGTTAAACGACATCCGGCATGACCTCTACACGACCGGTGTCACATAGCCGCGCGGTGAACACCACGGGCTGCCGGGTACCCTTGACCATCAGCGTGGCTTCGATAGCGAACGCCAGGGCCAATGGGTCATGATCCCGCGGCAGCGTTGTGACCCGCACATGCTTCAAGCGCGGCTCGTAGGCTCGGATAAATCGCTCGATCAACAGACGTGACTGACTCAATGATTCATGCAGGCTCTGATTCATATCATTGAGGTCGGGCAAACCGTAGTCCGGCAGCGTCTGTACGCTGCCTGCACGGATACTTAGCATTTTCCCGAGATGGATGGCGACGGATGTCACTCCACAGGCGGGGGCAGCCGCGAGGCGCTCGAAAAGGTTTTGGTGGTGGGGCATTCCCTGGCCTCTGCTCATTCTTTGTCGAGCTTGCCAACCAGGGACAGCGTGAAGTCTGCCCCCATGTACTTGAAGTGCGGCCGCACACTCAGGTTGACGCGATACCAGCCGGGCTCGCCGTCGACGTCACTGACAACAATGCGCGCTGCGTGCAAGGGGCGCCGCCCACGCACCTCGGCGCTAGGGTTTTCCTGGTCGGCCACGTACTGGCGAATCCATTTATTGAGTTCCAGCTCAAGGTCGGTGCGCTCCTTCCACGCCCCCAGTTGCTCACGCTGAAGGACCTTGAGGTAGTGGGCCAGTCGATTGACGACCATCATGTAGGGCAACTGGGTACCCAGGCGGTAATTCAGCTCGGCTTCCTTGCCCTCGGGACTGAGGCCAAAATATTTCGGCTTTTGTACCGAACTGGCGGAGAAAAACGCGGCATTGTCGCTTCCCTTGCGCATCGTCAAGGCAATGAAGCCCTCTTGCGCCAGTTCGTATTCACGACGGTCAGACACCAGTACTTCAGTCGGAATCTTGGTTTCGATTTCGCCCATGCTGTGGAAGTGATGCAAAGGCAAGTCTTCCACTGCCCCACCGCTTTGCGGGCCAATGATGTTCGGGCACCAGCGAAACCGCGCGAAACTGTCAGTCAGGCGCGTGGCAAAGGCGTAGGCAGTATTGCCCCACAGGTAGTGCTCATGGTTGTTGACCACGCTTTCATGGTAGGCGAAGGTCTTGACTGGACATTCAAGGGGATCGTAGGGCGTACGAAGCAGGAATCGCGGTACCGTCAATCCGACATAACGCGCGTCTTCGCTTTGGCGAAAGCTTTGCCATTTGGCGAATTGCGGGCCTTCGAAATGGTCCTTCAGATCTTTGAGGTCCGGTAAACCGGTGAAGCTTTCCAATCCGAAGAACGCCGGCCCGGCGGCAGCAATAAAAGGCGCATGGGCCATGCAAGCCACACTGGATGTGTACTGCATCAACTTTACATCGGGCGCGCTGGGTGACAGGAAGTAGTTGGCGATAATCGCCCCCACAGGCTGGCCACCAAACTGACCGTACTCTGCACTGTAGATATGTTTGTACAACCCGGACTGAGTCACTTCCGGTGAGTCTTCGAAGTCTTCCAGCAGGTCTTGGCGGGAGACGTTCAGCAGCTCGATCTTGATGTTCTCGCGAAAGTTGGTGCGGTCAACCAGCAATTGCAGCCCTTTCCAGGAGGCTTCCAGCGCCTGGAAGTCCGGGTGGTGCAAAATCTCGTCCATTTGCAGGCTGAGCTTTGTGTCGATCTCGGCAATCATGCGGTCGACCAAGCGTTTCTTGACGGGCTCGCCACGGTTTTGCGGCTTGATCAACTCTTCGATAAACGCTGAGACCCCGCGTTTGGCAATGCCATACGCCTCGTCGTCAGCACTCAGTAGTGTCTGCGCAACTATGTTGTCGAGGATGCTGTACTGGTCAGCGGTTTGTGCAGGTAGCGAGTGCTGTTGTGTCGTCATGTGGTCAGTGTCCTTTTACTGAAAAATGTCAGGTGTCGGGGCTGTCCAGCCCCAGTTCCGCCAATACCCGTGCGCGGGACTCGTCATCGGCCAGGGCCTGTTCGATAGCCTTGCGAAAGCTCGGGGTGTTGCCCAATGGTCCTTTTAGCGCCATAAGTGCCTCGCGCAACGCCATCAGCTTGTGCAGCTCGGGAACCTGTTCAACCAGGTTCGCGGGATTGAAATCCTTCATGGAATTAATGCCGACCTGAATGGACAGCTCCTCAACGTCTGCCTCCTCCTGCAGGCGGTTGGGCACGTTCAGCGTCAAGCTCAACGCCTGCTTGGCCAGCACGTCATCCAAAGTGTTCTTGTCGATCGCGATAGGCTTGCGATCTTCAAGCTTGCGCACATCCTCACGCTGGGTGAAATCGCCCAGTACCAACAATTTCAATGGCAGTTCGACTTCTTCCTGCGCGCCGCCGATGGCGGGTTTGAACGTGATATTGATCCGTTCCTTAGGGGCTACCGAAGCTTCTTTGGCCATGGTGTATCTCCTTTTTCAAGTGGCTCGAAAGCCTATTCAAGTACCGCTTCCAGATCGAAGAGGCACAGCCTGCGGTGGGCGTCTTCCTTGCGTTCGCGCACGGCGTGGTTTTGTGGCAGCAGATCGCAGCAGCGATACAAAAGCTGGGTGACTTGGAGGGCCAGCTCCGGCTCCCAGCGTTCAAGGCCTGTGCCTTGCAATTCGTGGTCGAGGTGTTCGAGTTGGATCTTCGCCAACTCATGTTTGCCGGCCTGTACACACAGGCGCGCCTGGGCCAGCCGCCAATAAAAACGCGCGCGATCACTGCGAGCGGCATGCATGCCTTGCTGGAGTTCATGGATGGCGGCCTTGAGCCCTTCCTTTAGCAGCCGGGGTGCCACGGCTTGCAAGGCGATCTCCCAGGGCTCGGCTTCGGCATCAACCACCGCTGTGGGTGATTCGGGCCTTTGTAGATGACGCGCAACCTGCAGCGTGATCCAGTCGCGCGTGGCGGCATCGGCAAAAGGGGCGCCGTCGTAAAAGCGAAAAGCCGGCAGCTCCGGCAAGCGTTGCAACAACAGAGCGAAGGTCACTTCCAGCTCGGTCATGGCCTGTTCGGCCTGCAAGGCCTCCAGGCATTGCCAGAGCATGCGCAACCCATCGAACCAGAACATCGCACCGCAGAGACTGGCGTCGAGTTCAAGCACCAGGTCGGCGTGATGGCCTTGGGCAAAACGTTCGTGATAACGCTTGAGCTTGTCGGGGGCTGGCCCGCGCAAGGCGGTCACCCGCTCATTATCGGCATCCGGGTAGCTGGCGAGTGCCAGCCATGTCAATGTTCGATTCAGGCGCAGGGCGCGCAGGTCAGTAGCGTTCTGGCGCAACCACCAGGCACACAGGGAACGGGCTTGTTCCTGCAACGTACGCAGCAACTTGCTGGCGTCTTTTTCGTTGTCCACCACCGCTTCGGGTTTGAGCAATTGGCTGGTCGCCAGCTTGACCTGCGCAATGACGCCACTCAATCCCACCGCCGGGGTGTCGCCCTGCGCAGCCCGCTCCAATCGCTGGGCCAATTGCCTGCGTATCGGCAGCAGCAGCGGCGCGTCATCCCCCAAGTGCTTGGCCCACAGTTCATCGAGGCATATCAGGTGCTCAAGCACGGCACGGAATAGAGGCTGCTGGCTCTGCAGCGGCGGGCTCTGCATAAACAGGGGTTCAAGGCGCAACACCAACCATCCGAATGCCGCGCCGCGGGTGCGCGGTTTTTCAGGGTAGACCACCGACCAATGATGCTCGCAGAGATAACGCAGCAACCCGAGCCCGGCCAGTAAGCCTGGGAAGGATTCACGCTGGTGCAGCGCCCAGGTCAGCCAGACGGCCACCTTCAGATCCTTGGACTGCTGGCGTAACAGGATCTCGCTGGTTTCCAGGACCTTATGCCAATCGGGCTGGCCGTTGCCATGAATCGACTGCACCTTGGCCAGCTCTGATTCCAAGACTTCATACTCGCTTGAAAAGCGCATATCGCTGCCCGCAAAACGTGTTTGCGTACACGGCGACCGTGCAACTTTAAGCCAATAATCACAAAGCTCGTCCGAATAATACATTTGGCACCGCGCGCAACTAACCGAGAAAAAAAGGCTAACTAATCACATTAAAACTGCGTATCAGAAAGCCATCTTTACTTTGCCGAAACCCCTGCAAAGCTCCCAAACCTTAGCCACGCCTATAACATTCAGCAAGCGACGGAATTACACTTAATCCTTTTCCTACAAACATGCCAAATCGAAGAATGCGCAGCTTTTTGCGCACTTAAACAACTGTAGGTGCTCGCCCTCTTCGAAAACTACAAGGTTTACCAAGCGATCTACCTGAGCAACTAAATGCGCACCACTGCGCAATCAAACACATTCCAAAGCAATTAAAAACCGCCTATCTCATAGAAACTCCATGCGTATATAAAGGCGCCCCCTACTTTTATTGGGCGACGTACTTTCAGGCACGCTTCTTGTTAGAGGTATTTGCCCAGCCGGCACAATTATCGGTTGGGGCTACCTCATTAATCAGGCAAGGAAACCCGTCATGCCAACACCCGCGTATCTCTCCATCACCGGTGTCAAACAAGGTTTGATTACGGCAGGCACGTTTACCCAGGACTCGGTAGGTAACATTTATCAGGAAGGCCATGAGGACCAGATCCTGGTCCAGGCCTTTGCTCATCAGGTGATCATTCCCCGCGATCCGCAGTCGGGCCAGCCAACGGGACAGAGGGTCCATAAACCTTTGATGATCAGCAAGGTCTTCGATAAGTCTTCGCCATTGCTGTTCAGCGCATTGACCAGCGGCGAAGAGGTCAAGTGTCGGCTGGAGTGGTTGCGCACCTCGTCGGCCGGCACCCAGGAACACTACTTCACCATTGAGTTGGAAGGGGCGACCATCGTTGACATCCAGTCACGCATGCCCAATTGCCAGGACCCGGACAACGCCCATTTCACGCACCTGGAAGATGTGTACTTCACGTATCGCAAGATCGTGTGGACCCATGAAGTGTCCGGGACATCGGGGTCTGATGACTGGCGCAGCCCGGTTGCGGGCTAGATAGGATTGATACAGGAACGGCGCCAAGGAAGACGCCGTTCCTGCCAGCTGGCTACACCATCGCCAACGCATGCTTGCGCTTGGGCGCGCCAAACACGTGATCGATAGCGTCCAGGTCGTGCTCATCCAGTACCAGCTTGGCGGCTGCGGCGTTGAGTCGCACGTGCTCCGGGGTGACGGCCTTGGGTATCGCGATCACACCGTCCTGGCGCAACACCCAGGCCAGAGAAACCTGGGCGGGCGTAACCTCGTGGCGCCGCGCTATCTGCTTGAGGGTCGGGCTGGCTAACAACTCGCCACCCTGGGCGATCGGGCAGTACGCCATCAAGGGCAAGTGATGCTGTTGCCACCAGGGCAGCAGGTCGAATTCGATACCACGCTCCTCGATGTTGTAGAGCACTTGGTTGGTGGCGCAGGCTGGGGATGCGAGCTCCTGCAGGTCGGCTACGTCGAAATTGGAGACGCCCCACCGGCCAATCTTGCCGGCTTCGCGCAAGCGCTCGAAGGCGTCGACGGTTTCTTCAAGAGGATATTGGCCACGCCAGTGCAACAGATATAGATCAATGTAGTCCGTGCCCAGGCGCTGGAGGCTGGCTTCACAGGCACGGGGAACGCCTTTGTGACTGGCGTTGTGCGGGTAGACCTTACTCACAAGGAACACGTGGTCACGCCGACCGCGAATGGCTTCGCCGACGACTGTTTCAGCACCACCTTCGCCATACATTTCGGCAGTATCGATCAGGGTCATGCCCTCATCAATGCCCAGTTGCAACGCCGCGACTTCGGCGCGGTGCTGGTCGGGGTTTTCGCCCATGCGCCAGGTTCCCTGGCCGATGACAGGGACGGGAACGCCCGCCAGATCAATGGTACGCATGACAACCTCCTGATGAGTTCGCGGATTAACAGTGTGGCATTGACCGGACAAAAGGGTTCAATCGAAGTATGGTTAGCCTTTGCCAAGTCGCCAGGAAGAACCTGCAATGCTGTTTGTCGTCATGCTTGGGGGCAAGCACCCTCGCGCAAAGATTGAAGTGCACGATGTGATATTCGCTGTGGCCGACACGCTGGAAGCAGCCTACCCGCAATTGCGCGCCGACTGGTTCGGCAGCCCCAAGGGCGTGCATATCGATTCGTGGATGGCAGTGGACGGCGTCGACGGCTGGAAAGTCGAGATAAGCCACCTGGCACCGGCTGCCGGCGCGCATCACCTGTACTTCATCAACCTGGGTGGTTATGAAGCCAACAGCTTTGGCGAGGCTCACCACTACCTGCTGGTGGTCGCACGCAACAAGCAGGAAGCGATGAGCAAAGGCAAGCAACAGATGCTGCGTCACTGGTCCCAGGCCCATACTGACGCTGTGATGGATATAGACGACTGCCTCCCCATCGACCTGGTGGATGGCCGTTATCTGCACTTGGTGCAAGGCCCGCATCGGCCCATCACCCAGCAAAACGACTATATCGTCCTGCTTTGAACGCTTATGAGCGCTACGCCGAAGCAGCTGAACAATGGATAGATGCCTACCCAGGTTTAGCGCAGCACCCAAAACCCAGTGGAACTTTGCCAGGAAATAACCGCCTGAATCCGGTACGCTCACCCTTTTACTCAAGGAGTTACTTCCCATGGCCAAAGCCACCGCCCGTCACATCCTCGTTTCCACTGAAGACAAGTGCAACGAACTCAAGGCCCAAATCGAAGGCGGCGCCGATTTCGCAGAAATCGCCAAAGCCAACTCCAGCTGCCCGTCCAGCCGCGACGGCGGCAACCTGGGGTCGTTCGGTCCAGGCCAGATGGTAAAAGAGTTCGACACTGTCGTATTCAGCGCCCCGGTCAACGCCGTGCAAGGCCCGGTGAAAACCCAGTTCGGCTACCACCTGCTGGAAGTCACCAGCCGCCAGGACTGATCCAGTCTGCGCTGATGCTATAAACAACGGCCCGCCTTTTGGTGGGCCGTTGTGCATGTGACGACTGGCGACGCTGATGCCGTTAGCGTACAAATCCCTTTTCTACTTCACACGGCGTTCAAGGCTGACAATGCGATTGGCTTTTTCCTACCTTTTTAGCTCGACGCTGGTCCTGTTGCTGACCAGCACCGCCCTGATTGCGGCACCCCAACCTTACCTTACGGTATACGGTGAACCGGCCAAGTACCCCGCGGGCTTTAGCCATTTCGACTACGCCAACCCGAATGCCCCCAAGGGCGGTAGCCTGCGCCGATCGGCGATCGAAATCGGGCGCTTCGACCATGTGCTGCCGTATATCGACAAAGGCATTGGTGTTTCCCAGGTCGATGGCTGGCTCTATGCGCCGCTGGCACAGCGCTCCCTGGATGAGCCCTACACGGTCTACGGCCTGGTCGCCGAGAACATGGAGCGCGCCGACGATGGCCTGTCGCTGCGCTTTTTCCTCAACCCCAAGGCACGCTTTGCTGACGGCAAGCCGATCACCGCCGAAGACGTGCGCTACAGCTTCGACCTGTTGATGACCCAAGGCAGCCTGCGCTTTCGCACGCTGTTCGCCGACGTCAAGCACGTCGAAGTCGAGGGCGAGCGCCAGGTGCGTTTTGACTTCTCCAGCAATGAAAACCGCACCCTGCCCCTGGACATTGCCACCCTGCCCGTCTTCCCGGAGCACTGGTGGAAAACCCGTGATTTCGCCAATGGTGGCGGTTACGAGGCCCCGCTGGGCAGCGGTCCGTACAAAATCAGCAAGATCGACTCCGGAAGCACCATCACCTTTACCCGCGACCCGAATTGGTGGGGCAAGGACTTGCCTGTCAGCCGTGGCCTGTACAACTTCGATCACCTGAGCCTGGAGTATTTCGGTGACACCGAAGTGGCCCGCCAGGTCTTGCGCGGCGGCGCCTATGATTTCAACCGCGAGTTTTCCGCCACCGGCTATTCCATCGGCTACAACGGCCCGGCCCTCGACGATGGCCGCTTGCAACGTGCGCATTTGGCCAAGCAGATGCCGCAAGCGGCCCAGGGTTATGTATTCAACGTGCAAAAACCGATGTTCAAGGACCGCCGCGTGCGCCAGGCGCTGGCGATGCTGTGGGACTTCGAATGGGCCAACCGGCAGATGATGCGCAACATGTACATCCGCCAGCAGAGCTTCTTCTCCAATAGCCCGCTGGCTGCCAGCCAGTTACCAAGCAAAGAAGAGCTGGCGATTCTCGAGCCCTTGCGCGGCCAGGTCCCCGACGAGGTCTTCACCCAGGTGTTCAAGGCGCCGGTGACCGATGGCAGCGGCATGATTCGCGACAAACAGCTGCAAGCCCTGGCCTTACTGGAAGACGCCGGCTGGAGACCTGAAGGCGATAAGCTGGTGAACGCCGAGGGCGAGCCACTGGCGTTCACATTCCTCAATACGCAGAACGGCCTTGAGCGTCTGCTGCTGCCGTACAAACGCAACCTGGCCCAGATCGGCATCACCTTGAATATCCGCCGTATTGACGCTTCGCAGTACGTGAATCGGATCATGACTCGGGATTACGACATGATCGTGATCGGCTTTCCCGTCACCACGTCGCCAGGCATGGAGCTTTACAACTACTTCGGCTCGGCTGCGGCCTATGACCCCGGCGCCAATAACTACATGGTGCTCAAGGATCCGGCCGTCGACACCTTGATCAAAGGCCTGGTCAAGGCCGACACCCAGGCGCAGATGCTCACCTACGCGCATGCCCTGGACCGGGTATTGCAATGGAATTACCTGTGGATCCCCAACTACTACCCACCGGGCACATCGGCCGCGTGGTGGAACCGCTTCGGTCGCCCGGCCATCGAGGCGAAGAACGACGAAGCCCTGGAAACCTGGTGGGAAATCAGCCCCACGCCACTGACCAATGAACAAATGACAGCCGAGCTGAAAAAACGCGGAGGTTCGCGCTGATGTTTGCCTATATCGTGCGGCGCTTGTTGCTGATCATCCCGACGCTGGTGATCATCCTGCTGGTGAATTTCGTGATCGTACAGGCCGCCCCCGGCGGTCCGGTTGAGCAAGCCATCGCCCACCTGCAAGGCATCGGCGGCGGTGGCGTCGGTGGTTCATCCGGCGAAGGCATCAGCAGCGGTTCCCGCGCCAGTCGTGGCCTGGACCCGAAGTTGATCAAGGACATCGAAAAACAATACGGTTTCGACAAGCCCGCGCCGGAACGCCTGTGGCTGATGCTCAAGCGCTATGCCCAGTTGGATTTTGGTAACAGCTTCTTTCGCGGTAAAACAGTGATCGACCTGATCCTGGAAAAAATGCCAGTGACCATTTCCCTTGGTTTATGGGCAACGCTGATCACCTACCTGGTGTCGATCCCCCTGGGAATTCGCAAGGCCGTGCGCCATGGCAGCAGCTTCGATGTGTGGAGCAGCACCGCCATCGTCATTGGTTATGCAATGCCGGCGTTCCTGTTCGCGATGTTCCTGATCGTGGTGTTTGCCGGCGGCACCTCGCTGAACTGGTTCCCGGTGCGCGGGCTGGTCTCGGAAAACTTCGAAGAACTGAGCACCGTGGGCAAGATCGCCGATTATTTCTGGCACCTGGTATTGCCGGTAACGTCGTTGGTGATTGGCGGTTTCGCCACGCTGACGATCCTCACCAAAAACTCGTTTCTCAATGAAATCACGCGCCAGTATGTGGTTACCGCACGCGCGAAGGGCTTGAGCGAAAGACGCGTGCTGTACGGCCATGTATTTCGCAACGCCATGTTGCTGGTGATCTCGGGCATTCCCCAGGCGTTTATCAGTGTGTTCTTCGCCGGTTCCTTGCTGATCGAAGTGATCTTCTCCCTCGACGGCCTGGGCCGCATGAGTTACGAAGCCGCGGTATCGCGGGACTATCCGGTGGTATTCGGCTCGTTGTTTATCTTCACGTTGTTCGGCCTCTTGATAAAACTGATCGGTGACCTCTGCTACACCCTGGTGGACCCGCGTATCGACTTCGCCGCGAGGAACGCCTGATGCTTAATCTGTCTCCCGTTGCCCGTCGGCGTTTCGAGCGGTTCAAGAAGAACCGTCGCGGCTGGTGGTCGCTGTGGCTGTTTATCGGCCTGTTTATCCTGACCCTCGGCGGCGAGTTGATCGCCAACGACAAGCCCTTGGTGCTGAGCTTCAAGAACGAGCTGTATTTCCCGGTGTTCAAGCGTTACACCGAGCAGCAATTCGGTGGTCAGCTGCCGTTCCAGGCCGACTATCGCAGCGATTACGTGCAAAAGCTGATCAACCACGACGGCGGTTGGATGCTGTTCCCACCGATCCCGTTCAGCGATGACACGCCCAACTACGAGCTGACCCGCCCTGCCCCCAGCCCACCTTCAACGGTGAACTGGCTGGGCACCGATGACCAGTCGCGGGATGTGTTGGCGAGGGTGATCTTTGGCGCGCGGGTGTCGATCCTGTTTGCCTTGGCGCTCACGGCGATCAGCGCCGCCATCGGCATTGCGGCGGGTGCCTTGCAGGGCTACTACGGTGGCTGGGTGGATTTGATTGGCCAGCGCGTTCTGGAGGTGTGGTCCGGGCTGCCGGTGCTTTACCTGCTGATCATCCTTTCCGGCTTTGTCGAGCCGAATTTCTGGTGGCTGCTGGGGATCATGGCGCTGTTTTCCTGGCTGGCCCTGGTGGATGTGGTGCGCGCCGAGTTCCTGCGCGGGCGCAACCTGGAATACGTCAAGGCTGCACGCGCGTTGGGGTTGGGTGACGGCAAGATCATTCGCCGGCATATCCTGCCCAACGCGATGACCGCGACGTTGAGCTACCTGCCGTTTATCTTGACTGGGGCTATTTCGACCTTGAGCGCGCTGGATTTTCTGGGCTTTGGCATGCCGGCAGGCAGCGCGTCGCTGGGCGAACTGATCGCCCAGGGTAAACAGAACCTGCAAGCGCCGTGGCTGGGCCTGACGGCGTTTTTCACCTTGGCGCTGATCCTGTCGCTGCTGGTATTTATCGGCGAGGCACTGCGTGATGCCTTCGACCCCCGTTCGTGAGTGCTCCCGTATGAACCTGATCGAAATCCGCGACCTCAGCGTCGCGTTCAGTGGCCAGACCGTGGTGCGCAACCTGAGCCTGGATGTGCGCCCCGGTGAATGCCTGGCGCTGGTGGGCGAGTCGGGCTCGGGCAAGTCGGTAACGGCCCATTCAATCCTGCAATTGCTGCCCGAAGCGGGTACGCAAACCACAGGTTCGGTGAAGTATCGTGGCCAGGAATTGATCGGTGCCTCAGCGGCAACCCTGCAAAAGCTGCGCGGCAACCGCATTGCGATGATCTTCCAGGAGCCGATGACCTCCCTCAATCCACTGCACAGCATCGAAAAGCAGATCGGCGAAACACTGCTGGTGCACAAGGGCCTGGGCGGTAAGGCGGCGCAGGCGCGCATCCTCGAATTGCTTGAGCTGGTGGGCATCCAGAAACCCCAGGAGCGGCTCAAGGCCTACCCGCACCAGCTCTCCGGTGGTCAACGCCAGCGGGTGATGATCGCCATGGCCCTGGCCTGCGAGCCGGAGTTGCTGATCGCCGATGAACCCACCACCGCCCTGGACGTGACCGTGCAGCGCAAGATCCTGCTGCTGCTCAAGTCCTTACAGCAACGCCTGGGCATGTCGCTCCTGCTGATCAGCCATGACCTCAACCTGGTGCGCAGCATTGCCCAACGCGTGTGCGTAATGCGCGCCGGGGAGATTGTCGAACAGGCCGACTGCCAGACCCTGTTCAATTCGCCTCAGCACCCTTACAGCCGCCTGCTGCTGGATGCTGAACCGGCCGGTGATGCGCTGTGCAGCGATGAGCGCGAGACGGTGTTGCAGGTCGACGACCTGAGCGTGCAATTCCCGCTGAGCAGCGGCCTGTTTCGGCGCAAAACCTATCTGCGTGCGGTGGATGGCATCAGCCTCAGCGTGCAGCGTGGCAAGACCCTGGGGATCGTAGGCGAGTCTGGCTCGGGTAAATCCACCCTGGGCCAGGCGATCCTGCGTTTGCTCGATTCCACCGGCAGTATCCGCTTCCAGGGTGCAGCCCTCGACCCGCTGAATAACCAGCAAATGCGCCCATGGCGCAAGCAGATGCAGGTGGTGTTCCAGGACCCTTACGGCAGCCTCAGCCCACGCATGACCGTGGAGCAGATCATCAGCGAAGGCCTGGAAGTACACGCGCCGTGCAGCCTGGCCGACCGCGATGCGCAGGTGGTTCAGGTGCTCGAGGACGTGGGCCTTGACCCTGCTAGCCGCCACCGCTATCCGCATGAGTTTTCTGGCGGTCAGCGCCAACGTATCGCCATCGCCCGCGCCCTGGTGCTCAAGCCGGCGCTGATGCTGCTGGACGAACCCACCTCGGCCCTCGATCGTACGGTGCAGAAACAAGTGGTGGCACTTCTGCGTGAACTGCAACAGAAATACGGCCTGACTTACCTGTTTATCAGCCATGACCTGGCGGTGGTGCGCGCCATGGCCCACGACATGATCGTGATCAAGGACGGCAAGGTGGTGGAGGCCGGCGCGAGCCACCAGGTGTTTGATTCACCGCAGCATGCCTATACCAAAGAGCTTTTAGCAGCGGCGCACATTCCCTTATAGGCGTGCGCGCCCACAAGGATCGCGATTCCATGTCCAATTTGTGTTGGTAGCCTAAACATGAACATCACCGATAACCTCAAGGACTACCAACAGGTTCGCGGCCTGGCCATCCAGTCGCTGTTCGAGATTATCGAGCAGTCCAGCGAGGGCACAGTGATTGTCGACCGCGACGCCAATATTGTCTGGATGAACGAGCGTTACGCCAAGCGCTTCGGCCTGAAAAGCGCTGACGAAGCCATCGGCCAGCCCTGTGAACAGGTGATTTCCAACAGCCTGCTGCGCCAGGTGGTGCGCAATGATCAGCCGATCTTGCTGGATATCCAGGACACGCCCAAAGGCCCGCTGGTGGTAATGCGCCTGCCGATCCACAACGACGCAGGCGCGGTGATCGGGGCGATTGGTTTTGCCTTGTTTGATGAGCTGCGCAACCTGTCGCCATTGATCGAACGTTACCTGAGTATGCAACAGGAGCTGGCCTCCACTCGCTCATTGCTGCGTTCGCGCCAGAGCAAATACAACTTTGCGCACTTCATCGGCACCAGCGCCGCCAGCCTTGAAGTGAAACGCCGGGCGCGGCGCAGTGCGAGTACCGAATCGCCGGTATTGTTACTGGGGGAAACCGGCACCGGCAAGGAGTTGCTCGCCCAGGCGATTCACGGCGCCTCCACGCGGGCGCACAAGGCCTTTGTCAGCGTCAACAGCGCGGCGATTCCCGCAGACCTGCTGGAAGCCGAGTTCTTCGGGACCGCACCGGGCGCGTTTACCGGTGCTGACCGCAAGGGCCGTCCCGGTAAATTCCAGATCGCCCAAGGCGGCACGCTGTTCCTCGACGAGATCGGGGACATGCCCCTGCCGCTGCAAAGCAAATTGCTGCGGGTATTGCAGGAAAAAGAATTCGAGCCAGTAGGCTCCAACGAGATGCTGCACAGCGATGTGCGCGTGATTGCCGCGACGTCCATGGACCTGGAGGCGGCGATCAAGCGCGGCGAATTTCGTGCGGACCTGTATTACCGGCTGAATGTGCTGCCGATCCAGGTACCGCCATTGCGTGAGCGGCTGGAGGATGTCCCGGCGCTGAGTGAGGCGATTCTTGAGGAACTGCGCAGCCAGCATGAACTGGATCATGAAGCGTTAGCGTTATTGGCGCAGCATGCGTGGCCGGGGAATATCCGTGAGCTGCGTAACGTGCTGGAGCGCGCGGCGTTGTTGAGTGATGACTTGGTGTTGGATGCCCGGGAAATTCGTGCGGCGATTGGTACGTTCACCCCGGTGGAGCGTGACAGTGCGCTGGCACCGGTCGAGGGGGAGAGTTTCAGCGCGGCGCGGGCGCGGTTTGATCGGCAGGTGATTGGGGCGGCGTTGAGGGACTGTGGGGGGAATGTGGTGGAGGCGGCGAAGCGGCTGGGGCTTGGGCGCTCGACGCTGTATAAGAAAATGGTGGCGTTGGGCATCACCGAATCTCAATAAAGAGACATAACTCTCGAATTCAAGACAACCTAATGTGGGAGCTGGCTTGCCTGCGATCGCTGTGGTTCAGCTTGCATATAGGCTAGCAGGTAGACCGCTATCGCAGGCAAGCCAGCTCCCACATTTGAACTGCATTTGTCTCAAATAAGAGACAAACCTTAGAGTTGTTGTTTGAGTAATCTTAAATATCCTTATATTTCAATAGCTTGTGATCTTGGCACACATCTCGCTATAGCCCTCCTTCAGCCTCACCCCACAAAAATAACAACCCGATGGAGACACACCATGAGTGTGATCATTGCCCTGGCAGCCCTGGCGCTGCTGATGCTGGCTGCCTACCGTGGCTACAGCGTTATCCTGTTTGCCCCCATCGCCGCCCTCGGCGCTGTGCTGCTCACCGACCCGTCCGCCGTCGCCCCTGCGTTTACCGGGGTGTTCATGGAGAAAATGGTCGGCTTTATCAAACTGTATTTCCCGGTGTTCCTGCTCGGTGCGGTGTTTGGCAAGCTGATCGAGTTGTCGGGCTTCTCGCGCTCGATTGTCGCCGCCGCGATCCGCTTGCTCGGCACGCGCCAGGCGATGCTGGTGATCGTGCTGGTCTGCGCCCTGCTCACCTATGGCGGCGTGTCGCTGTTCGTGGTGGTGTTTGCGGTGTACCCGTTCGCGGCGGAGATGTTTCGCCAGAGCAATATTCCCAAGCGGCTGATACCGGCAACCATCGCCCTCGGTGCGTTTTCGTTCACTATGGACGCCCTGCCCGGCACGCCGCAGATCCAGAACATCATCCCCAGCACCTTCTTCAACACCACCGCCTGGGCCGCGCCGTGGCTGGGGTTGGTCGGCACAATCTTCGTGTTCTGCGCCGGCATGCTGTACCTCGCGCGCCAGCGCAATAAGGCGCAACGTGCCGGTGAAGGCTATGGCACCGAACTGCGCAACGAGCCCGAAACCGCTGAGAACCTGACCCTGCCCAACCCATGGATCGCGCTGTCGCCGCTGATTCTGGTGGGGGTGATGAACCTGTTGTTCACCCACTGGATCCCGCAGTGGTACGGCAAGGCCCACAGCCTCAGCCTGCCGGGCATGAGCACACCGGTGACCACCGACATCGCCAAGCTGACCGCAATCTGGGCGGTGCAGGCGGCGTTGCTGGTGGGCATCATCATGGTGCTGGTGTTCGGCTGGTCGGCGATCAAAAGCAAGCTGGCCGAAGGCAGTAAAAGTGCGGTCAGCGGTGCGCTGCTGGCGGCGATGAACACCGCCTCGGAATACGGTTTTGGCGCGGTGATCGCCTCGTTGCCAGGCTTTTTGGTACTGGCAGACTGGCTCAAAGGCATTCCCAACCCGCTGGTCAACGAAGCAATTACCGTGACCCTGCTGGCCGGTATTACCGGCTCCGCGTCGGGCGGCATGAGCATTGCCCTGGCGGCCATGTCCGAGAGCTTTATTTCGGCGGCCCATGCGGCCAATATCCCCCTAGAAGTGCTGCACCGGGTGGCGGCGATGGCCAGCGGCGGCATGGACACCCTGCCCCACAACGGCGCGGTGATCACGCTGTTGGCGGTGACTGGCCTGACCCACCGCGAAGCCTACAAGGACATTTTCGGCATCACGATCATCAAGACCCTCGCGGTGTTTGTGGTGATCGGTACTTTCTACGCCACCGGCATTGTGTGAGGTTTTCATGACGACATTGAACGGCAAGACCGCTCTGGTCACCGGCTCCACCAGCGGCATCGGCTTGGGCATCGCGTTGAGCCTGGCAAAGGCCGGGGCCAATCTGATTCTCAACGGCTTCGGCGACGCCGGCGCGGTGATCGCGCAAGTGCAAGCGTTTGGCGGCAAGGTCGGCCATCACCCGGCCGACGTCAGCGACCCGGCGCAGATCGCCGACATGATCGCCTACGCCGAGCGTGAATTCGGCGGCGTGGATATCCTGGTGAATAACGCCGGCATCCAGCACGTCGCGGCGGTGGAAGACTTCCCGGTTGAGCGTTGGGACTCGATCATCGCGATCAACCTGTCCTCGGTGTTCCACAGCACGCGCCTGAGCTTGCCGGGCATGAAAGCCAAGGGCTGGGGGCGCATCGTCAATATCGCGTCGGTGCATGGGCAAGTCGGTTCCGTGGGCAAGGCGGCGTATGTGGCGGCCAAGCACGGCGTGATCGGACTGACCAAAGTAGTGGGCCTGGAAACGGCAACCAGCAACGTCACGTGCAACGCCATCTGCCCTGGCTGGGTGCTGACGCCGCTGGTGCAGAAGCAGATTGATGATCGCGCCGCCAATGGCGTGGACCCGCAGCAGGCGCAGCATGATTTGCTGGCACAGAAGCAGCCGTCACTGGCGTTTGTCACGCCGCCGCAGTTGGGTGAGTTGGTGCTGTTTTTGTGCAGCGAGGCGGGTAGCCAGGTGCGCGGTGCGGCGTGGAATATGGATGGCGGTTGGCTGGCACAGTAATTCCAGCTAACAGCGATCAAAGGTGGGAGCTGGCTTGCCTGCTCCCACAGTGTTGACCTGCTTTCGTTCAAAGAATAAGAGGCAGCTTTATGTCCGACATCCTCTGGCAACCCTCCCCGGCACGCATCGCCAACACGCGCATGGACCAGTTCCGCCGCTACCTCAACGACCACTACTGCGTGCAGCTCAGCGACTACCCGGACCTGCACCAGTGGAGCATCGACCAGCGCCCGGATTTCTGGCGGGCGATCGTGGCGTTCTTCGACGTGCAATTTCGCAGTCCGCCCACGGCCGTGCTGATCGAAGACACCGAGATGCCCAGTGCCCACTGGTTCCCCGGCGCCACGCTGAATTTCGCCGAGCACCTGCTGCGCCGCCGCGACGACCACCCGGCGGTGGTTGCCATCGGCGAAGACGGCAAACGCGAGCAATTGACCTACGCCGAACTGGCTGCCCATGTCGCCGGCCTGCAAAAAAGCCTGCGCGCTGCCGGCGTCACCCAGGGCGACCGGGTTGCCGCGTGCATGCCCAACACCTGGCAAACCCTGGTGGGCATGCTCGCGACCACCAGCCTGGGCGCGATCTGGTCGTGCTCATCGCCCGACTTTGGCACCCAGGGCGTGATCGACCGTTTTGGCCAGATCGAACCCAAAGTGCTGATCACCTGCGCCGGTTACCGCTATGCCGGTAAGCACATCGACCAGACCGCCAAGCTCAATGAAATCCTCGAGCGCCTGCCGTCCCTGGAACAGTTGATCATCGTGCCTTATGCACGGCCCCAGGCGCGGGTCGAGGACTACCGCACCCACGCCAGCATCTCCCTGTGGCAGGACGCCTACCAAGCCGGTGGCGAGCCGGAATTCGTCGCCGTACCGTTCGATCATCCGCTGTACATCCTCTATTCCAGCGGCACCACCGGTATCCCTAAATGCATCATCCATGGGACCGGCGGCGTGCTGCTCACCCACCTCAAGGAACACGGCCTGCACGCCGACCTGTCGCGCGAGGACTGCCTGTTCTACTACACCACCTGCGGCTGGATGATGTGGAACTGGCTGGTGTCGGTGCTGGCCATCGGCGCCACGGCGGTGCTGTATGACGGTTCGCCGTTTCACCCGGGCCCCGAGCGGCTGATCGACCTGATCGACGCGGAAAAGATCAGCGTGTTCGGCACCAGCCCCAAGTTTCTTGCCACGCTGGAAAAGTCCGGCCTGCAACCGCGCATGACCCACGACCTGAGCAGCCTCAAAGGCCTGATTTCAACAGGTTCACCGTTGTCGCCGCAGAGCTACGACTACGTGTATCGCGAGATCAAGCGCGAGTTGTGCCTGTCCTCCATGTCCGGTGGCACCGATATCGTCTCCTGTTTTGTGATCGGCAACCCAGTGTTGCCGGTGCGGCGCGGCGAAATGCAGTGCAAGAGCCTGGCAATGGCCATTGAAGTGTGGAACGACCAGGGCCAGCCACTGATCGGCGAAAAAGGCGAACTGGTGTGCACCCGGCATTTCCCGGCCATGCCGATCGGCCTGTGGAACGACCCGGAGCGCCATAAACTGCGCGCCTCGTATTTCAGCCAGTTCCCCGGCGTATGGGCCCAGGGTGACTACGCCGAACAGCGGCCCAATGGCAGCTTGCTGATTCACGGGCGTTCCGACGCCGTGCTCAACCCGGGCGGCGTACGCATCGGCACGGCAGAGATTTATCGCCAGGTGGAAAAAGTCCCACAGGTGCTGGAAAGCCTGGCGATTGGCCAACGCTGGCAGGAAGACGTTCGTGTGGTGCTGTTCGTGCGCCTCAACGACGATGTCGACCTGGACGCAGCCCTGGAGCAACACATTCGCCAGGTGATCCGCGCCAACACCACACCACGCCATGTACCGGCGAAGATCCTCGCTGTCACCGATATCCCCCGCACCATCAGCGGAAAGATCGTTGAATTGGCGGTGCGCAATGTGGTGCACGGCGAGCCCGTGAAGAACACCGACGCCCTGGCGAACCCGCAGGCGCTGGAGCAGTTTCGCAATCGCCCTGAACTGGCTGAAGGATGAAAGGTTTCAGCCCCGGCGCACTGATTTGAAGACAAACCCTGAATGCATGCTATTTTTCGGGGGTAGTCACTCATTCCCACGTCACGGGATAATGGGTGTTGTCATCTTTCAAAGCGTTACGCTCAGGGTTTTTACATGAAGGGAACATCCACCGGTAGCGAAGCCGCCGCTTTAATTGCGCGGCTGGACTGGGCGCAAAGCCCACTCGGTGAGGCCAATGATTGGCCACAAAGCCTGCGCACTGCCGTGGATATCGTCGTGCACTCGCCGATGCCGATGCTGCTGTTGTGGGGCAGCCAACTCACGCAACTCTATAACGACGGCTTCGCACTGCTGGCGGGTAACAAACACCCCGAAGCCATGGGCAAACCCGCGCACCAGACTTGGCCGGAGCTGGAAAGTTTTGCCGCGCCGGTCTACGACGCTGTGCTCAGCGGCGAGGTGCGCACGTTCAGCGAGCAGCGCTTCGTGCTGCAACGCAATAATCGCGACGCCGAGATCTGGCTGGACCTGACCTACAGCCCGGTCCGCGATGAAAGCGCCAACGTGGCTGGCATCCTGGTCACCGCCATCGAAACCAACGAACGCCGCCGGGCCCAGCACAACACGGAACAACGCCTGCAACTTGCCCTGGCGGCCACTGACGCCGTAGGCACCTGGGACTGGGATATCGGCGAAGACCGTTTTATTGCCGACGCGCATTTCGCCTACCTGCACGGCGTCGACCCCAGCGATGCAGGCCTGCTGCCGATCAGCGAGTACCTGCAAGGCGTACACCCCGAAGACCGTGGCACGGTGACGCGCAGCATCAAACACTGCATCACCTTCGGCACCGAATACGCTGAGGAATACCGCCTGCTGCAGGCCGATGGCAACGTGCGCTGGGTGTTTGCCCGGGGCCGTTGCTACAAGGACCATCAAGGCCGCCCGGCGCGGTTCCTCGGTGCCGCATTGGACCTCACCGAGCGCAAGCACACCGAACAGGCCCTGCGCCACCTCAACGAAAACCTTGAGGAACGCGTGGCCCAGCGCACCCAGGCGCTGGCCGAGTCCAACCAGCGCCTGCAAAACGAAATGTACGAGCGTGAGCGCGCCGAAGACGCCCTGCGCCATGCGCAGAAAATGGAAGCGGTCGGCCAACTCACCGGCGGTATCGCCCATGACTTCAACAACATGCTCACCGGTATCATCGGCAGCCTGGACCTGATGCAGCGCTATATCACCGCCGGGCGCAGTGATGAGATCGGGCGTTTTACCGATGCCGCCGTGTCGTCCGCCCATCGTGCGGCCGCCCTCACCCACCGCTTGCTGGCGTTCTCACGCCGCCAGTCACTGGACCGACGCCCGCTGAACCCGAACCAATTGGTGACGTCTCTGGAAGATTTGTTCCGGCGTACCACGGGCGCGCATATCTCGCTCAAAGTGCAACTCGGCCATGACATCTGGCCGGTGAACACCGATGCCAGCCAACTGGAAAACGCTTTGCTCAATTTGGTAATCAACGCCCGCGATGCCATGCACGATGGCGGTGAAATCCTGATTGAAACCGCCAACAGTTACCTGGACGGCTCCGACATCACCACCCTTGAACCGGTCAAGGCTGGCGACTACGTGATGCTGGGCGTGTGCGACAACGGCACGGGCATGGCGCCGAAGATCCTGGCCAAGGCGTTCGACCCGTTCTTCACCACTAAACCCATCGGCCAGGGCACCGGCCTGGGGCTGTCGATGATCTACGGGTTTGCCCAGCAGTCCGGCGGACACGTGACCATTCAAAGCGAACCGGGCCAGGGCACGTGTGTGCGCCTGTACCTGCCGCGCCTGTACGGTACGTCGCTGGAAAGCAGCCAGCCGCCGCACCTGAGCGAAGCCCCGTTGGCGCTGGCGGGTGAGGCGGTGGTGGTGGTCGAGGACGACCCGGCGGTGCGCATGCTGGTGGTCAATGTGCTCGATGAACTGGGCTACACCGCGCATCAGGCGGCGGACGCACGGGCTGCACTGCCGCTGCTGGAGTCGGACCTGCGCGTAGATTTGCTGGTCACCGATGTCGGCCTGCCGGGCATGAACGGCCGGCAGTTGGCGGAAATTGCCCGTCAGCAGCGGCCCGGTCTCAAGGTCCTGTTCATGACCGGGTACGCCGAGAAAGCCGCTGAGCGCCAGGGCTTTCTGGAAGACGGCATGAACATGGTTGCCAAACCGTTTTCCATCGACCTGCTGGCCACGACAATCCGCAGCATGATCAGCGTGGACGAATGAGTTCAGGCATAATCGCGCGCCGTCGCACACCTGGTAGAGATCAATGAAAGCCCAAGCCCGTCATATCCTGGTGAAAACCAGCGAAGAAGCCGAACAACTCAAGCAGCGCATTGCCAAGGGCGAGGCGTTTGACGTGCTGGCCAAGAAGTACTCCACCTGCCCGTCTGGCAAGCGTGGCGGCGATCTGGGTGAAGTGCGGCCTGGGCAGATGGTCGGGCCGATTGATGCGGTGATTTTCAAGAAGCCGGTGAAGGTGGTTCACGGGCCGATCAAGAGTAAGTTTGGGTATCACTTGGTACAGGTGTTTTACCGGGACTAAGGGGTTGGCTTTGGACCGCTTTCGCGAGCAAGCCCCACAGTTGACCGCATGTCATCTGAAGGAATGCAGTCAACTGTGGGGCTTGCTCCCGAACCGCCGCAGGCGGCCATTCACCCGGGAATCAAAGCTCCCGACACCTGGATCACCCGACTCGCCAACCGATGCCCAGCCAAGGCGGCCTCTTCGGGTGAGCCCCCCTTGAGCCGACCAGCCAAATACGCCGCACTGAACGAATCCCCCGCCGCCGTCGTATCCACCACCTTCTCCACCTTCAGCGCGGGCACTGCGAAGCGCTCCCCTGCACAACGGATCAAACACGCGTGCGCACCGCGCTTGAGCACCACCTCAGCAATCCCCGGATACGCTGCGAATACCTGCTCACTGTCGGCATAACCAAACAACGCGCGCTCGTCATCCTCGGTCAACAAGGCAATATCCACCTCGGCCAACACCTGGTGATACGCCGCCCGTGCCGCCTCGACACTGGCCCACAAGCGCGGTCGGTAGTTGTTGTCGAATACCACCTTACCCCCGCGTCGACGGGTTTCGCTCAAGGTTGGCAGCAAACGCTCACGGCCGATTTCACCCAGTACGGCCAGGGTAATGCCGCTCAGATACACCACGTCGTAGTCCGGCAAGGCGGCCAGGATCGGCTCGGCCGCAGGCGTAGTGAAGCACTCGCGCACGGCGGCTTCGTTACGCCAATAGAGGAATTTACGCTCGCCATTGGCATCGGTCTGGATGCAATACAAGCCTGGCAAACGCCCGGGCAGGCGCTGGACCCTGCCCAGGCCCAAGCCTTCTTGCGCCCACTGTTGGCACATGGCGTCACTGAAGCTGTCATCGCCCAGTGCGGTAACGTAGTCGACGTGAGCGGTGTCGCCCAGTTCACGGCGCAGGTAGACCGCCGCGTTAAGGGTGTCGCCGCCGAAGCTCTGGTGCAGGCTGCCGTCGGCGCGGTGTTGCAGTTCGATCATGCATTCGCCGATGAGGGCGATGTGGGGCTGGGAGGGCATGGCATCTCTCTCGAGTGGGCTGATGGCCCCTTCGCGAGCAAGCCCGCTCCCACAGTTGACTGCATGCCTACAGATAAAATGCGGTCAATGTGGGGGTGGGCTTGCTCGCGAAGGGAGCGACACGGTCTAGAAGCAGGTATGCAAAGACTCAATCACCTGCAACTGCTCATCCACCAGGCAACCCACTTGCCACTTGTCAAAGGTCAGGCAAGGGTGGGAAGTGCCGAACGAGATGATGTCGCCAATACGCAACTCCACCCCCGCGGCGACGGTCATGAATGCATGCTGATCCATCACTGCCGTGACCTTGCACGCGCCCACATCATCGCCTTCCGCCGGAACAATACCGGCCTTGTAGCGCTTGAGCGGCACCGGCAAACCGGCGTCATAGGCGACGTCACGCTTGCCCAGGGCGATCACCGCAAAACCGGGCTCAGGCATAGACTGCACATGCGCCCAGACTTCCAGCGCCGGGCGCAGGCCTTCGCTGAGGTCGCTACGGCGGTCAAGCACGCAGCATTGCGCCTCTTTGTAGATGCCGTGGTCGTGGGCCACGTAGCTGCCCGGGCGCAGCACGCTGAGGAAGCGGCCGGCGGCGTTTTGCGCCTCGAAAGACTCGGCGATCAAGTCATACCAGGCGGACCCCGACGCGGTGACGATGGGCTTGGGCAGGTCGAAAGAGCCGTTGTTCTGCAGGTCAACTGCCAAGCGCACCAGGCTGGCGGCGAACTCACGGATGCCGCTGATGGCGTGCTCGCCATGGATCACGCCTTCATAGCCTTCGATACCGGTAAGGGCCAGGGCAGGCTGGGCCTTGATCGCCTTGGCCAGATCACGGACCTCCTGCTCGCTACGGCAACCGCAGCGGCCACCGACCACGCCGTATTCGATCATCACGTTGAGGCGCAAACCGCGAGCGGCGAAAAACAGGCCGAGGTCGGCGACGTTATCCGGGTGGTCGACCATGCAGTGGAAGTCGAAATCCTTGTCGGCCAACAGGTCAGCGATCAACGCCATATTTGGCGCGCCCACCAGTTGGTTGGCCATCAACACACGGCGCACGCCGCCGGCATAAGCAGCACGGACCTGTACGGCGTTGGCCAGGGTGATGCCCCATGCACCCGCTGCGATCTGGCGCTGGAACAGTGCCGGCATCATGCTGGTCTTGCCATGGGGCGCGAGTTCGGCGCCGCTCTTGCTGACAAAGTCCTGCATCCAGCGGATGTTGTGCTCCAGGGCGTCACGGTGCAGCACCAGGGCGGGCAGGCTGACGTCACGAACCAGGTGGGCACCGGCAGCAGCCGCGCCCTTTTCAACGGCATTGATGGCAGACATGGAAAACTCCTATTCGTTGACGCGCCGGGCCAGGTGGTTGGCGCTGTCGATCAACACCCGGCGATAGTCGTTGTAGTTTTTGAGCGCGTCGGCGCGTGGGGCGACGATGCACAGGGTCGCAATGCTGATGCCTTGGGCGTCCCGTACCGGGGCGGCAAAGCAATGGGTAAAGGTGTCGGCCACACTGTCGAAGGAAAAGAAGCCATCAAGGGTGGCCTGACGGATTTGCGCCAGGAAGGTCTCCAGCGATAGGCGCTCGCCATCCGGCAGGATGAAGTCGTCGGGATCGATCAGATCAATGATCTGCTGATCGCTCAAGTGCCCCAGCAGCAGGCGTCCGGAGGCGGTCCAGGGGATCGGTGCGTTTTCGCCGATGTCCGAGGAAATCCGGAAATGCCGCTCGCCTTCGCGCATCAGCGCCACCGTGTATTTGCGCCCGTTGAGCAGGCACATCTGCGCGGTTTCGTGGGTTCGGCTGACGATTTCCTGCAAGGCGTGGTCGGCCTCGCGGGTCAGGTCGAAATGGCGCAGGTGCGCCTGGCCGAGAAAGTACAGTTGGCGGCCGAGGTAGACGTGACCGTCCTTGCCCACCGTTTCGAGGATGCGTCGTTCGAGCAAGGACGCGACCAATTCGTAGACGGTGGATTTGGGGCTGCCGATGCCGCTGGCAATATCATTCGGGCGCAGGGGTTGGCCGATTTCCTTGAGGAAATCGAGGATATCGAATGCACGGTCCAGGCCCTTGGCGCGGCGTTTGATGGTGTCTTCGGTCATGGCGGTTCCGGTCCGGTCAAAGGTGTGTGCTGCACCGCGATCCCCTGTGGGAGCGGGCTTGCCTGCGATGGCGGTGGGTCATTGGCGGATGGGCTGGCTGACACTCCGTCATCGCAGGCAAGCCAGCTCCCACAGCTGATCTCCAGTGGCCTCAAGATTGAGGGGCATTTAGCCTTTTTTCTTGTAGGCCACGCAATCAATCTCGACCTTGCAATCGACCATCATGTTCGCCTGCACACAGGCACGTGCCGGGGCGTGTTCCGGGGTGAAGTATTCGCCGAATACCTTGTTGAAACTCCAGAAGTCCCGGGGGTCTTCCAGCCATACGCCGACGCGCACGACGTCTTTGAGCTCATAGCCGGCTTCTTCGAGGATCGCCACCACGTTGCGCATCGTCTGGCGGGTTTGCTCGATAATCCCGCCGGTGATGATTTCGCCGTCCACCGCAGGCACTTGGCCCGAGACGTACAGCCAGCCGTCCGCTTCCACCGCGCGGGCGAAAGGACGTGGCTGGCCACCTCCGGCTGTGCTACCGGCACCGTAACGAGTGATGCTCATAAAAATAGGCTCCTGATTAAAAACGAATGTTCTTGAGAAATTCCGCCAGGCGCGGCGATTGCGGGCGTTCGAAGATGTCCTTCGAGGTGCCCTGCTCTTCAATGCGGCCCTGGTTCATGAAAACGATTTTGTCCGAGACTTCATAGGCAAAGCGCATCTCGTGGGTAACCAACAACATGGTCATGCCCTCTTCCGCCAGGCCCTTGATCACGCTGAGCACTTCGCCCACCAACTCGGGGTCGAGGGCCGAGGTGACTTCGTCGAACAGCATCAGGCTCGGGTTCATGGCAATCGCGCGGGCAATGGCCACACGTTGTTGCTGTCCACCGGAAAGCTGGCCGGGAAAGTGGTTGCGACGCTCTAAAAGCCCTACGCGGTCCAGCCATTTTTCCGCCAGCGCGACGGCTTCGTCCTTGCCCATTTTCTTGACCTTGAGCAGGCCAAGGGTAACGTTCTGCAACGCAGTCAAATGTGGGAAAAGGTTGAATTGCTGGAACGCCATGCCGGTCATCGCACGGTGCTGGGCGATCACCCGTTCAGGATGACGTACGCGCTTGCCGGCAATCTCGCTGTAGCCGATGGACTCGCCATCGAGGCTGATCTGGCCGCCCTGGAACTCTTCGAGCAGGTTGACGCAGCGCAACAGCGTGGTCTTGCCCGAGCCGCTGGAGCCGATCAAGGTCACCACATTGCCGCGCTGCATGGAGAGGTCGACGCCCTTGAGCACTTCGACTTCGCCGTATTGTTTGCGCAGACCGCGAATGTTCAGCAGCGGTTGGGTTGTTTGAGGTTGGTTCATGGCAAGGCCACCCGCTTTTCAATGTAGCGACCGAATAATTCGATGGCGTAGTTGATGACAAAGAACAGAAACCCGGCGAACAGGTAGAACTCCAGGGTCATGAAAGTGCGTGCGATCACTTGCTGGGTGCTCAGCAGCAGCTCGGCCACGCCGATCACCGAGAGCAAGGTCGAGGCTTTGACGATTTCCGTCGAGGAGTTGACCCAAGTCGGCAGGATCTGGCGCAGCGCCTGGGGCAACAGCACGTAGCCCAGGGACTGGTAGAACGTCAGGCCAATCGCCCTGCCCGCTTCCAGTTGCCCACGGGGAATGGCTTGCAGCGCGCCGCGCACGATTTCCGAGACGTGGGAGCCGCAGAACAACGTCAGCCCGACCGCGCCGGCCTCAAACGCGCTGATTTGCCAGCCGAGTGCCGGCAGCATGTAGAAACACGCCAGTACCAGTACAAATACCGGTGTGCCACGGATCAAGTCGACATACAGCCGAAACGGCGCACGCATCCAGAATTTGCCGTAGGTGAGGATCAACCCGGCGACGATGCCGATCAGGGTGCCAAAGATAATGGCCAGCGCCGAGACATACACGCTAGCCTGGAAGCCCGCCCAGAGCGTCTCCCGGGCGATCCACAACTCATGCAGCCAGCTTGGGGATTCGTACATGGAAACCTCGCTTAACGACGGATCGCCAGGCGCTGTTCCAGGTAACGGAGCAGCATGGCGATGAGGTAACAGGCAGCCACGTAGAGCGCGGTCGTGACCATCCAGGTTTCAATTACCCGGTAGCTTTCGACGTTGATCTTGCGGGCGTAATAGGTCAGCTCCGGCACCGCGATGGCGGCGGCGAGCGAGGTGTCCTTGAACAGCGAAATGAAGTTGTTCGACAGCGCAGGCAGCACGTTGCGCAGCATCACCGGCACGGTGATGTAGGCGCGGATACGCCACTCTCCCAGGCCAATGGCCAAGCCGGCTTCACGCAGGCCCTTGGGAATGTTCAACAGCCCGGCGCGGAACACTTCGGTCAGATAGGCACCGGCGTAAAGCGACAAGGTGATGATGAACGAGGGGATCTTGTCCAGGCGGATACCCAGGCTGGGCAAGGCGAAGTAGATCAACAGGATCAGTACCAGGATCGGCGTATTACGCACCACCGTCACATACACCGAGGCGAAGATTCGCAGCCCGCGGTGCCTGGACAGCATGGCAAACGCCATCAGCAGGCCAATCACGCAGCCGATGGCGATCGACAGCAATGCCAGTTGCAGGCCCAGGCCGAGCCCCAACAGCAAGGTGTCGAAATCGCGCCAGACGGCAGCAAAGTTCAACTGATAGTTCATGGTCGACAGTACCTGAATGGGGGCGCCGTTCGCGGCGCCCCGGCTTTCATGAATTACTTGAACTCAACCGGGAAGCCGATCGCCGGCTCCGGCAGATCAACGCCGAACCACTGCTTGAAAGAGGCCTTGTAGGTGGGGAATTCCACACCGGTCATGGCTTCATGCAACGCGGTGTTGACGAAGTTCAGCCAATCCTGATCGCCACGCTTGACGGCGCACGCATAGGTCTGCGGGCTCCAGGCGTAGGCCGGGCTGCGGTAGCGGCCGGGGTTCTGCACCATCAGGTATTTGACCGAGGACTGGTCGGTAGCGGCGGCGTCGGCGCGGCCGGAGTTCACGGCCTGGTACATCAGGTCGACGCTGTCGTACTGGTCGACCTTGGCCTTGGGCAAAGCCTGATGCACCAGCTCTTCGGCGTACACGTTTTGCAGCACGGCCACAGTCACGCCATCGCCGCCCGCCTGCAGGTCTTCAATCTCTTTGTACTTGCTGTTGTTCGGCAGCAGCAGGCCCACGCCTTCGCGGTAGTACGGCAGGGTAAAAGCGACTTGCTGCGCGCGGCTGGCGGTGACGGTAATGAACTGACAACTCATGTCGACCTTGTCTGTCAGCAGGTTGGGAATGCGTGCGTCGGACGACTGCACCACAAACTCGACCTTGCTTGGGTCGTTGAACAAGCCCTTGGCCACGATGCGGCCGATGTCGATATCAAACCCCTGCAACTTGCCATCCGCTCCCTGGAAGTGCCACGGCGCATTGGTACTGCCTGTACCCACGATCAGGTGCCCACGCTTGAGCACGTTATCGAGCTTGCTGTCCGCCGCTTGCACAAGGCTGGCGAGGGACGCCGATGCGACGAAGAGAAAAACACACGCTTTAAACACGGAAGGTCGGTGATGCATGACAAGCACTCCAAGAAATGTGTATTCCGCTATACCGGAACGTAGTATGTAACAACGGAATAGACAGCAGAAAGTGTGCCACACGTGGTAACAGAAAAATATGATTGGAATAAATTCGTTATGAATCAGTTGGATGAATATTTTTCGCGACGAGGCGTTGCGCCATCACCTGAAATGCCCCTGCTACCCAAGGCCCCACACAACGGTGATCGGCCCCACTGGGGTGCGCCATAACAGTGTTACCGCGCACCCGTGCAGTGCACGCCCACCATTGAAAAATCCTTGCCCTGGGCTAGCCTTGGCACATTCATGTCGATAAGGACCCCGCCCTGATGAAGCTACGTCTCAGCCTGTTTCTGCTGGCCTTCCTGGTGACCACCGGCGCCTCCGCCAGCAAAGATCGTCGTGACTGCAAGGAAGAACTGCGCAAGCTCAACGAAGCCTTGAGCACCCACTACACGAGCCAGAATCACCACGGCTATCGCGAAGCGAAGGCCTCCAGGGACAACTTGGAATACAAGAAATGCGCGAGCCAGGCGCGCAAGGCGCGGGAACGCGTGGAGCGTAAGGAGGACCTGTGAAGGTTGACAGTAGACGAGGGTGATTGCCGGGCTTAGCGTTGGCAAAAACCAGCGCTGCCCGGGAGATCATTATGGGGATTGCTACGCAAAAAATTTCTGATGCCAAACACTTTCAAAGGGTGCTGAATACGCCAAGGCCAGTGTTCATTCTGTTTATTTCCAAACACTGTCGCGCCTGCGTGAGCGCAGACCCCTTGTTCGAACTGATTGCCTCAAGACACCCCTGGATAGTGAGCATGGTGCTTAATTGCTCGGAAACGCCGAGGCACCCAAGCGTAACCGGCACCCCAACGTTGCTGATCTACCTCAACGGAACCTTGATGGAGATGTTCAAAGGTTTCGGTCCTGAGCAAGAACAGGTGCGGTTTGTGACAGATACGTTCAAACGTTATGACCAGCGCAAGGTCGCAAAACCACCTGCGTCACCCGCCGCTCCTCCACCGCCGCCACCGTCAAGCGCCAGCCTTCATGCTCCAGGCTATCGCCCACCACCGGCAAACGGTCCAGCAGGCTCATCACCAGGCCGGCCAACGTCTGATAGTCCTCGGTCGCAGCAGCCTTGAAGCCTGTGCGCTGACTAACCAGATTGAGGTTCAACGCACCATTGGCGCGGAAACCATCGCCCTCCTCGACGATATCCGGCCCCTCGACCTCACTGGCATCCGGCAACTCACCGGCAATCGATTCAAGAATGTCGGTCATGCTCAACACGCCCACGAAATCACCGAATTCGTTGATCACAAAAGCGATGTGGGTCGACTCCTGACGCATCTGCTCCAGGGCGTTGAGGATCGAAAAACTCTCCAGCAAGTTGATTGCCCGGCGCGCCAAATGCTCCAGGTTAGGCTCGTTGCCGGCCAGGTACTCCTTGAGCAGCTCCTTCTTGTGCACAAAGCCTAGGGGCTCATCGACGGCACCGTTGCGAATCAACGGCAAACGCGAGTAGGACGAATGCATCAATTTTAGGCGAATAGTGTCGGGATCGTCCGACAGATCGATACAGTCAACCTTGGCCCGCGGCGTCATCAGTTTACGAATTGGCCGTTCGGCCAGTTGCAGCACGCCACTGATCATCACGCGTTCACGTCGGCCAAACAGCGGACCTTGCGTCGCATCCGACTCGCCGAGCAAATCGGCCACGTCTTCGCCCACCTCTTCCACCGCCAGGCTGCGGCCGCCGAGCAAACGCATCACCGCGTGAGCGGTACGCTCGCGCACCGGCAGCACACCTTGCGCCGACTTCTTGCGACGGGCGCGGGCAATCTGGTTGAACACTTCGATCAGGATCGAGAAACCAATGGCCGCGTACAGGTAGCCCTTGGGAATATGGAAGCCCAGGCCTTCGGCGGTCAGGGCGAAACCGATCATCATCAAGAAGCCGAGGCACAGCATGATCACGGTCGGGTGCGCATTGACAAAGCGGGTCAACGGCTTGCTCGCCACGATCATCAGGCCGATGGACACGATCACCGCGATCATCATCACCGCCAGCTCGTCCACCATGCCCACGGCGGTAATCACCGCATCCAGGGAGAACACCGCATCAAGCACCACGATCTGCGCCACGATGGGCCAGAACATCGCGTAGGCGACGTTGCCGGCTCGCTGTGCGACATGACCCTCCAGGCGCTCGTGCAATTCCATGGTGGCCTTGAACAGCAGGAACACACCACCAAACAGCATGATCAGGTCACGGCCGGAGAAGCTCTTGTCGAACACCTCGAACAGTGGCTGGGTGAGGGTCACCAACCAGGAAATACTCGCCAACAGGCCCAGACGCATCAGCAGCGCCAGGGACAAACCGATCAAGCGCGCACGGTCACGCTGCTCCGGCGGCAGCTTGTCCGCCAGGATCGCAATAAACACTAGGTTGTCGATGCCCAGTACCAGTTCCAGCACAATCAACGTCAACAGGCCGAGCCAGGCCGTTGGATCCGCTAACCATTCCATCTATAAAGCCTCTTCAATCGAATTTCAGAATGCCAGACACGGCAAGGCAGGGTCAGGGGCCCGGGACAAGACTAGCAGTCGGAATACGGGGTGCTTCAGCGGGAACAGCAGCAGCGGTTGTCTTGGGGAAAGACGACTGGGAGGCTCCGAGAGGGTGTTCATGCAAATCCTGCAATGACAAAAGGATCTGAATCGTACAGGCGAATCCGAACCTCCCCACAACCCAAACTATTACAAGATCTGTAAAACCTGCCAAATCAATACGATCATATGATCATCAGTTGAAATTAATATCACGTTAAAATATTAAAAATAAGGTAATTGCCTCATAAAAATCCAACGATTTGCAATATGCGGCCTATTTTCAGGTTTTATGCGAAAAAATTTGACTGATCAGATTTTCATTTGCTAAACATATGATCACAACAAGGCAATGCATGAACGACTGACCACAACAATAAATAGGTGCTCATCATGAAACCTGGTTCGACCATCGCCGCCGCAGCGGCCCTCACCCTCCTCGCCAGCAGCCTCGCCCTGGCCGCCGACGCCAAGACCTACAAGGTCGGTGCCGCGGTCTACGGCCTCAAGGGCCAGTTCATGCAGAACTGGGTACGCGAGCTCAAGGAACACCCCGCCGTCAAAGACGGCACCGTTCAACTGACCGTATTCGACGGCAACTACGACGCACTGACCCAGAACAACCAGATCGAAAACATGGTGACCCAGCGCTACGACGCCATCCTGTTCGTGCCCATCGACACCAAGGCCGGCGTGGGCACCGTCAAGCAAGCCATGAGCAACGACGTGGTGGTCATCGCCTCCAATACGAAAGTAGCCGATGCCTCCGTACCCTATGTGGGCAACGACGATGTGGAAGGCGGCCGCTTGCAGGCCCAAGCCATGGTCGACAAGCTCAACGGCAAGGGAAATGTGGTGATCATTCAGGGCCCGATCGGCCAGTCGGCGCAGATCGATCGGGAAAAGGGCGAACTGGAAGTGCTGGGCAAGCACCCGGACATCAAGATCATCGAGAAAAAGACCGCCAACTGGGACCGCGCCCAGGCCATGACACTCACTGAAGACTGGCTGAACGCCCACCCCAAAGGCATCAACGGCGTGATCGCGCAAAACGATGACATGGCCCTAGGCGCAGTACAGGCACTGAAATCCCACGGCCTGACCTCCAAGGACGTACCGGTCACCTCCATCGACGGCATGCCAGATGCGATCCAGGCGGCGAAAAAAGACGAAGTCACCACCTTCCTGCAGGATGCCCAGGCCCAATCCCAAGGCGCACTGGACGTGGCCCTGCGTGCACTCGCCGGCAAGGACTACACACCACAATCGGTGATCTGGGAGCGCTACGCCAAAGACGTGAAATGGGCCGATGGCACCGCGAAGAACTACATCCTGCCCTGGGTGCCCGTGACCAACGCCAACGCCGACGCGCTGTACAAGCAAGTCAGCGGCGCCAAATAAACCATTGCCGGTGATCGCTCCCGTTTCCGCACGGGAGCGATGAGTTCACTTTTGCCCCGAGGCCCGCCATGTCCACCGTTACCGAACGTTCGCAAGAACAACTATTGCCGATCATCCCGAAAACCATGCAGGCAGTGGTCTGTTATGGCCCGGAAGATTATCGTCTGGAAACCGTCGATGTCCCTGTGCCCGGCCCTGAGGAAATCCTCACCAAGGTCGAGCTGTGCGGCATCTGCATGGGCGATATCAAGACCTATCGCGGCGCGCCCTCGTTCTGGGGCGATGCCGAGCAGCCGCGCTATGTGAAACCGCCGATGATCCCCGGCCACGAATTTGTGTGCCGTGTGGTCGCCCTGGGCCCCTACGCGGAAAAACGCGGCGTGAAGGTCGGTGATCGGGTCATTTCCGAGCAGATCGTACCGTGCTGGGGCTGCCGCTTCTGCAATCACGGCCAGTACTGGATGTGCCAGAAACACGACCTCTATGGCTTCCAGAACAATGTGCAGGGCGCCATGGCCCAGTACATGATTTTCACCAAGGAAGGCATTATCCACAAAGTCCCGGACGCCATCGCTCCGGACGAAGCCATCTTGATCGAACCCCTCGCCTGCTCGCTGCATGCCGCCGAGCGCGCCAATGTCGACTTCGATGACGTGGTGGTAGTCGCTGGCGCTGGTACGCTGGGGCTGGGCATCATCGGCGCAGTGCGCATGCGTAATCCGAAAAAACTTATCGTGCTGGACATGAAACCCGAACGCACCGCGCTCGCCCTGCGCATGGGCGCGGACGAAGTGTGGAACCCGGCGGACGTTGACGTGCTGGCGAAGATCCGTGAAATCACCGACGGCTACGGCTGCGACATCTATATCGAAGCCACCGGCCATCACAAAGCGGTCAACCAGGGCCTGGCGATGCTGCGCAAGCTGGGGCGTTTCGTTGAGTTCAGCGTATTCAATGACGAGGCGACGGTGGATTGGTCGATCATCGGCGACCGCAAGGAACTGGACGTGCTCGGCTCGCACCTGGGGCCCTACATGTACCCACGCGCCATCGACTTCATCGGCAACCGCAAGATCGACATGCGCGGCGTGGTCACCCACAAGTTCGCCCTGGCAGACTTCAAGGAAGCGTTCGCAGTGATGGAGCGTGGCGACAAGTCCCTCAAGGTCGTACTCGAGCCTTAACCGTCACCGCCAAACCAATGTGGGAACGGGCTTGCTCGCTCCCACGATGGGTTCAACTAAACACTCAGAATCGAGTTACCAAAACCGCTGCTGGATCAACCGGCTCCACCAGGTCAGCAGCACCCGGTCCACCGAGCCACTCGCCGCCAGGCCAACCCGCTCCTGCAAGCTCTTGCGCTCGGCGTAGTGCAGGTGGAACACCTCGGCGGTCTTGGCCTTGGTGGCCAGGTATTCGTCGCTGGTTTGCAGCTCATCGACCAATTGCTTGTCGAGCGCAGCAACACCCAGCCACACTTCTCCGGTCGCAACATCATCGATTGCCAACTGCGGGCGATAACGCGAGACGAAATTCTTGAACAATTGGTGAGTGATGTCCAAGTCTTCCTGGAACTTCTCGCGACCCTTCTCAGTGTTTTCGCCAAACACCGTGAGGGTGCGCTTGTATTCACCCGCGGTCAGCACTTCGAAGTCGATGTCGTGTTTTTTCAACAGGCGGTTGACGTTAGGCAACTGCGCCACCACGCCAATGGAGCCGAGGATGGCAAACGGTGCACTGATAATCTTCTCGCCAATGCACGCCATCATGTAACCGCCGCTGGCTGCGACCTTGTCGATGCACACGGTCAACGGTACGCCCGCCTGACGGATACGCGCCAGTTGCGAAGACGCCAAGCCGTAGCTGTGGACCATGCCGCCGCCGCTTTCCAGGCGCAGTACGACTTCGTCCTTTGGCGTGGCCAGGCTCAGCAGTGCGGTGATTTCATGGCGCAGGCTCTCAGTGGCCGAAGCCTTGATATCGCCGTCGAAATCCAACACAAACACCCGCGGCTTGGCCTCGGCTTTCTGTTTGCCTTTCTTCTTTTCAGCCTTGCCTTCGGATTTTCGCAACGCCTTGAGCTGGTCTTTGTCGAGCAGGCTCGACTCCAGGCGCTCACGCAGGCCCTTGTAGAAATCATTGAGCTTGCTGACCTGCAACTGGCCGGCGGATTTGCGACGACCTTTACTGCGCAACGCCGCGAAGCTGGTCAGTACCACCAGAATAGCGACCACCAGGGTGACGGTCTTCGCCAGAAAGCTCGCGTATTCGGCCAGAAAATCCATAGTTCTCCTTACAAGTGCAGTGCGCCAGGCGCGGATGACGCCAGCATACCGACGGGGCTTGCCGTGAGCCAGTGCTCAAACCGCCACCAGGCGCCCTCCAACGCGCTTTTAAAACAAGCGTATGTTTTTTCATTGACAGCTTGAAGGCATCCTCATAACCTCGCCAGACTTTCAACGTACCGGGAAAACGGACGTGGGCAGCATCTATCTGATTAGACATGGCCAGGCCTCCTTCGGTGCAGACGACTATGACGTCTTGTCGCCCGTCGGCGTGGAGCAAGCGCAAGTGCTCGGTCGCCACCTGGCGGACATGGGCCTGGTGTTTGATCGTTGCGTGGCCGGCGACCTGCGCCGCCAGCAACACACCGCCACCGCCGCCTTCGAACAATACAGCGCCCTGGGCCTGCCGGTACCGGCATTGGAAGTCGACAGCGCTTTCAACGAATTCGATGCCGAGGCGATCATCCGCGCCCTGCTCCCCGACCTGCTCAGCCACGAACCCGAAGCCCTGGAGATCCTGCGTAATGCCGCGCAGAACCGCAGCGAATTCCAGCGCATCTTCGCCTTGATCATTGAACGCTGGCTGGCCGGCACCTATGACACGCCAGGACTGGAAAGCTGGTTGGGTTTCGTCGAGCGTGTCCAAGGCGGCCTGCAACGTATTCTTGAAGCGGCGGACAACACGCAAAAGATCGCGGTGTTCACCTCCGGCGGCACCATCACCGCCCTGCTCCACCTGATTACCCGAATGCCCGCCGCCCAGGCGTTCGAACTGAACTGGCAAATTGTTAACACCTCGCTCAACCAGCTGAAATTCCGCGGTCGCGAGGTGACACTGGCTTCCTTCAACAGCCATACCCACTTGCAACTGTTGAAGGCGCCGCAGCTCATCACCTTCCGATGAACTGCGGCCAACCGTGACCCCAAGGTCACTGGACTCTACCCTAAAGGATCGAAACCATGACTGACGTAGCCAAAGCTGTAGAAGCAATGAAAGCCAAGTTCAACCCAGCCGCCGCTGACGGCCTGGACCTGGTGTTCGGTTTCCGTATCGACGACACCAAGAACTTTTCCCTGGTCGTCAAAGACAAGACCTGCGAGCTGCAGGAAGGCGAAAACCCGGACGCCCAAGTGACCCTGGTCATGGACAGCGAAACCCTGGAAGGCATCGTCGACGGCTCCACCGACGGCATGCAGGCCTTCATGGGCGGCAAGCTGCGCACCGAAGGCGACATGATGCTGGCGATGAAGCTGAGCGAGCTGTTCCCTTCCTGATTCACGGGTAACCCTGGATCCCTGTGGGAGCGGGCTTGCTCGCGAAGGCGGTGGGTCAGTCACATATTCGTTGACTGACCCACCGCATTCGCGAGCAAGCCCGCTTTTTATTCTGCGGTGTGACTCAGATTTTCGGCTGCAACAACAACGCCACCAACGCACTCCACCCGGTCTGGTGCGACGCGCCCAGCCCACGACCGGTCTCGCCATGGAAATACTCATGGAACAGCACCAAATCACGACTCTCCGGATCCGCCTCCAACTGCGCATACCCCGCCATCGACGGCCGCAGGCCATTTTCATCCCTTAGAAACAACCGGGTCAGCCGCTGACTGAGGCTGTCAGCTACTTCCTCCAGCGACGACAGATAACCACTGCCCGTCGGGTACTCCACCGAGAAGTTATCCGCGTAGTAACGGTGGAACTCGCGCAGCGACTCAATCAACATATAGTTCACCGGCATCCACAACGGCCCGCGCCAGTTGGAGTTGCCGCCGTACAAGCGCGAGTCGGATTCGCCTGGCTGATAGCAGGCACTCAGCGTGGTGCCATTCATCTTCAACGCCATGGGTTGCTCGGCGAAGGCCTTGGACAAGGAGCGCACGCCAAAGGGCGCCAGAAACTCGCTGTCATCGAGCATGCGCCGCAGCAGGTCTTTGGTGCGCTCACCGCGCAACAGCGCCAGCAGCAGGCGATTGCCCTGCCCCGGCTCATTCCAGCGCGAGACCAGCTTTGCCAAGTCCGGCCGGTGATGCATGAAACCCAAGAGCCGCTCGCGCAACCCTTCCAAACGTTCATGCTCGTGCTGTTCCAGCACCAGTACGGCAAACAGCGGCATCAGGCCGACGATGGAGCGCAGGCGCACCGGCTCGTTCTGGCCGTCGGGGCGGTGCAGCACATCGTAGAAGAACAGGTCCTGCTCATCCCACAGGCCTTCGGCACTGTCGTCGACGCGGTTGATAGCGCCGGCGATGTACAGGAAGTGCTCGAAAAACTTCACCGCGATGTCGACGTAGACGACGTTGCGCTTGGCCAGCTCCAGGCCGATGCGCATCAAGTCCAGGGCATAGGCCGCGACCCATGCCGTACCGTCGGCCTGATCCAGTTGGTAACCCGGCGGCAACGCGGCCGAGCGGTCGAACAAGGCGATATTGTCCAAGCCCAGGAAACCGCCCTGGAACAGGTTGCGGCCCTCGGCATCCTTGCGGTTCACCCACCAGGAAAAATTCAGCAGCAACTTGTGGAATATCCGCTCAAGGAAATCCATATCGCCTACACCGTTCAGCGTCTTGTCCTGCTGATACACCCGCCAGCTGGCCCAGGCATGTACGGGCGGGTTGGCATCGTCAAAACGCCACTCATAGGCCGGCAACTGGCCGTTGGGGTGCATGAAACGGTCTTTCACCAGCAGCAACAGCTGTTGCTTGGCGTATCCCGGATCGATCAGCGCCATGGCCACCGCCTGGAAGCCCTGGTCCCACGAGGCATACCACGGGTATTCCCAGGTGTCGGGCATGGAGAGAATGTCGAAATTCGACAGGTGTCGCCAATGAGTGTTGCGGATATGCAGGCGCTCGGGCGGTGGCGCGGGTTGCGCCGGGTCGCCGTCGAGCCATTGGTTTACGTCGAAATAGTACAGTTGCTTGGACCACAGCAGCCCGGCCAACGCCTGGCGCTGCACATTGCGCGCATCGTCGCTGGCCATGCCGTGTTGCAAAGCGGCGTAGAACTCGTCGGCCTCCTGGCGGCGCTGTTCGAACAGCTTGCGCGTGTTGATCTGCGGCGCGTCGACGGGAGCAAAACGCAGGTAGAGGGTTTTACTGTCAAGGCCGTCCAGCTCGAGAATGAAGCGCGCCGCGACTTTGGTGCCGCTGTCACGACGAATCGCCGCTTGAACACCCTCGACCACGTAATCATTGATCCCGTCCTTGAAGGGGCCTGGCGCCGGTTGCCCATGCAGCCTGGGATAGTTGCTTTCGTTCTCGCAGAACAGCCACTCCACCCCATCCTGGCCCCAGGCGCTGAGTTGACGATCAGGCAGTTCATGATGGCGCGCCAGCACCGACTCTGCGTCCAACGTCAACAGCGGCCTGGGCGCATCAAAGGTCCAGCTCCAGTCATTGCGCGCCCACAGTTGGGGCAGCACCTGCAAGCGGGTCGGCTGGTCCGAGCGGTTCTTCACGGTGACCCGCATGAAGATGTCGTCGGGCTGATGCTTGGCATATTCGACGCTGACGTCACAGTAACGGTTGTCTGCGAACACCCCGGTGTCGAGGATTTCGTACTCGGCATCCTCCAGGCCACGGCGGGCGTTCTCACTGATCAGGTCGGCGTAGGGAAAGGCTGCGTGGGGATATTTGTAGAGCATGCGCATGTAGGCATGGCTCGGCACGCCGTCGACGAAAAAGTACAGTTCCTTGACGTCTTCGCCGTGGTTGCCCTCGGCGTTATTGAGGCCGAACAGGCGCTCCTTGATGATCGCATCGCGCTCGTTCCACAGGGCCAGGCCCAGGCACCAGCGTTGCGCCTTGTCGCTGAAACCCGCCAGGCCATCTTCGCCCCAGCGGTAGGCACGGCTGCGGGCATGTTCATGGGAAAAGTAAGACCAGGCGTCGCCGTCGGCGCTGTAGTCTTCGCGCACCGTGCCCCATTGGCGTTCGCTCAAGTAAGGGCCCCATTCGCGCCAACGCTCGGCATCCGGCGTCGCCAGGCGTTGGCCTTCGATGGTTCCAACTATTCGGGTGTCGGGTGCGGCCGCCATTGGGTCCTCCATCGCCTACCAGGTCAGAGGCAGTGTAGAGCCCAATGACGCCCGGGTGCACATGAAGACTTAGAAGATGGCGTACGTGTAGTTGAAGATCAGACGGGTTTGATCCTGATCGGCAGTGCCGGTGTTTTTACCGTGGTAGGTGCCGGTACGGAAAGTGGTACCGAAGCCTTTCAGCGGACCTGCCTGCACGACGTAATCCAGGCGGAAGTCCGCTTCGTTTTCTTTCTGGTCAGGGCCGCCGGCGACTTTCGACTTGATATCCGTACCGTCCAGGTAAGCCACGGACGCTTTCAGGCCAGGTACGTAAGCCTTGAAGTCATACGAATACTGGCCAAAGTTGACCTGCTCGCCCGCGCGGGAGAACTGGCCGACCACAGCGTCGGTGAACAGGTAGAAGTCGCTGCCACCGGCGCCTTGCGCATGCGGGTCGGCCAGGCTGCCCTGGTTGACCCACACAAAGCCGCCGTCGTCACCCACACCAACGTGGCCGAGCATCAAGCTGCTGCCGCCCAATTGGTAGGTGAAGGCCGCACTGTAGGTTTTGTTGTCGACTTCGCCTGCGTGCTTGGCGTAGCCACCGTTGTTGTTGAACTGGTAGCCGCTCTCGCCGTTCTTGCCGTCGCTGCTGCTGTCGAAGTAGCGCAGGTCGGTCTTGAACGACTGGTCATTACCCAGTGGCAATACGTGAACCAGGCCGACGTAGTTCTGTTTGTAGAAATCTTGCAGTTGAGCGTAGTAGTACTGCAACGTCAGGTTTTTCGCGATGGCGTTGTCGGAAGAACCAAACGGCTTGTAGTCCACACCGCCAAACTTGAAGCTGTCACTGTCGCGGATACCGCCGGCCACGCTCAAGCCGGTGGAGTTGCTGGACGCTCGGCCTTCGGCGCGGTTCAGCTCACCGCCGGTGAAGGTGACATTGGGAATCTCGTTGGAGGTGAGGATACCGCCGTCAAAGGTTTGCGGTGCCACACGGCTATCGTTGGAGACCAGGATCGGCAAGACTGGCGCCAAGCCACCACCGACGTGCAACTCGGTCTGGGAAATGCGGAACTTCACATTACCGGCCGCGCGACCAAAGGAATCAGCCGGTTCGGTACCATTATTCTTGGTTGGGAAGAAACTGTTGCCGTTCCCCGCCAAGCCTGGGCCTGCGGTGTGACCATCGCCACCGTCCAGGCGCAGGGCGCCGAAGGCCATGACGTCGAAGCCGACGCCAAGGGTGCCTTGGGTGTAGCCGGATTTGTAGTCAAAACGCAGCGCGGTTGCCGCTTCGCGCAGATCGTTGTTGGTCCCCGAGCGGTTATCCGCGTTGTAGTACATGGTCCGCGAACTAATCGCCGCATGACTGTCCTCAAGGAAACCGCTGTGTCCGTTACCTGTACCCAGAGCGCCGAGCCCGAAATCATCAGCGCAAGCCTGTTGTGCTAGAACGGCGGCGGTGATCGACAACGCCAGTGTAGAAATTTTCATTAATGACGGCCCCTAAACGTATTTTTATGTGCGTGATGTGCATGACGGCGTTTTCATCCTTGCAAACGTGGCGATTCTTTCATGCCGACCGGGACGCACTCCGTGAAGAATTAGTTAGGAAAATCGCCGGAAAATGTAATTTTCCACGGGCTGTTTTTTGTCATATTCAGGTCATCTCATTCATTTGCAGAATGAAGTCCTGAGGATTCTTCGTTTGCAAGCAAGCCTTGCGCTCAACAAAATCAAGGCAACGGCCACCCTCATCGCCATAGCCATCAGGAATTTTTCTATGCCCACCACCGCACATGTCAGCCCAGACGAGATCCGCAAGGGTTTTTCCAAGGCCATGTCCGACATGTACCGAGATGAAGTTCCTCTGTATGGCGCGTTGATGGAGCTGGTGGCCGAGACCAACACCCGTGTGCTCGACGCCGAACCGAGCTTGGCGCAGCAGCTGCAACGCACCGGCGAAATCCAGCGACTGGACATGGAACGCCACGGAGCGATCCGCCTGGGCACGCCTGCAGAGCTGGCGACCATCAGCCGCTTGTTTGCGGTGATGGGCATGCAGCCAGTGGGCTATTACGACCTGACCCCGGCTGGCGTGCCCGTGCACTCCACCGCCTTTCGCGCGGTGCATGAACAGGCGCTGCAGACCAGCCCGTTTCGCGTATTTACCTCATTGCTACGCCTGGAACTGATTGAGAATCCCGACCTGCGCACCTTCGCCGAAACCGCCCTGGCCAAACGCTCGATCTTCAGCCCTGGCGCCCTGGCGCTGATCGAACAGTCGGAAAAGGACGGCGGCCTCAACCCCGTGGATGCGGATGAATTCATCCGCCAGGCGTTGGAAACCTTCCGCTGGCACCACACCGCCACCGTCACCGCCACGCAGTATCAGCAATTGAGCGGCCAGCATCGCCTGATCGCCGACGTGGTTGCCTTCAAAGGCCCGCATATCAACCACCTTACCCCGCGCACGCTGGACATCGACCAGGTCCAAGCCGCCATGCCCGGCAAAGGCATCACCCCCAAGGCGGTGATTGAAGGCCCACCGCGCCGTAATTGCCCGATCCTGCTGCGCCAGACCAGCTTCAAGGCCCTCGACGAACCGATCGCCTTCACCGACGCCAAAGGCAGCCACAGCGCACGCTTCGGCGAAATCGAGCAGCGCGGTGTGGCGCTCACACCCCAAGGCCGTGCGCTGTACGACCGATTGCTGAACGCCGCGCGCGACGCACTGGGCGCCTTCCCGAATGAGGGCAACGCCGCGCGTTACATGCAATTGATGGAGCAGCACTTCCAGGCCTTCCCGGATAACTACGGGCAAATGCGTGAACAGGGCCTGGCGTATTTCCGCTATTTCGCCACCGAGCAAGGCCTAGCGGCGCGCGGCACAGCGGATCAACCGCGCGACCTGGAAGCACTGATCGCGGCGGGCCACATCGATGTGGAGCCGTTGGTCTATGAAGATTTTCTGCCGGTGAGCGCGGCGGGAATTTTCCAGTCGAACCTGGGGGATGCAGCGCAAAGCCACTACGCGGCGAACTCGAACCAAGCCGAGTTTGAAAAGGCGCTGGGGCGCCGGACGATTGATGAATTGAAGCTATACGCCGAGACTCAGCAGCGCTCTATAGACGAATGCACCCAAGCGCTGCTGGCCTGAAATGAAGTACCCACCCGGCTCACCGGCGCAATCCTTACGCCGCAACAGTCCCCAGAGCCGGGTAGGCGGTGGGCATCATAGGCGGTGAAGGGAGCCCAGTCCTTCAGACAATTCTGAATAAATATGTCCGCGCCCTGTGGGAACGCGGACTGTTGCTTAAGCCAACTTTGCCGCAATCTCGTCTTTGATCAACAACCGCTTTTTCTTCAGTTTCTCCACATCCTCATCGCTGGCGCTTGCCGATTCCGCCTTCAATACCTCCTTGTCGGCGTCGTCGTATTGAGTGAGCAGCGAATCCAGGCGTTTGTCGCTCGCCCTGCGTTCGTGAACGACTTCCTTGCTCAACCCCAAGTCCTGATACAGGTCGTGTTTCACTGGCATGGCGTACCTCCGCAAGTTGATCAATGGCTTACGCCCTAGAAGCTAGACCATTGCGAGGGGTCTTGTCATGTTCGGGGTCAACACATCCCCGTTCGTCGCGGCACCGGCGATGCGATCAAACCTTCCTGGCGCCCCGCCCTCCACTGTAGATAGTCACTCGAGGGAGACCGGTTTCATGACTCATGCTGCCACCGCTGTCGACACGCAATGCATCAACACGATCCGCACCCTGGCCATGGACGCCGTGCAAAAGGCCAACTCCGGCCATCCGGGCACGCCCATGGGCCTGGCACCGGTAGGCTATACGCTGTGGAGCCGCTTCCTGCGTTACCACCCGGAACATCCCGACTGGCCCAACCGTGACCGCTTTGTGCTGTCAGTGGGGCATGCGTCGATGCTGCTGTATTCGCTGCTGCACTTGGCCGGCGTGGTCGAGATTGATGAACATGGCAAACGTTCCGGCCAGCCGGCGATCAGCCTGGACGATATCAAGCAGTTCCGACAGGCCGGTTCGAAAACCCCAGGCCACCCTGAGTACCGTATGACCACCGGGGTCGAGACCACCACCGGCCCACTTGGTCAGGGATGCGCGAACAGTGTCGGCATGGCCATGGCCGAGCGCTGGCTGGGAAAACGCTTCAATCGCGACGCTAAGGTGTTGTTCGACTACAACGTCTACACCCTGTGCGGTGACGGCGACATGATGGAAGGCATCAGCAGCGAAGCCGCGTCGATGGCCGGGCACTTGAAGCTGGAGAACCTGTGCTGGATCTACGACAACAACACCATCAGCATCGAGGGTCATACCGAGCTGGCCTTCAGCGAGGACGTGATCAAGCGCTTCCAGGCGTATGGCTGGCACACCTTGCACGTGACCGACGCCAACGACTTGCAGGCGTTGAGCACGGCGCTGGAGACCTTCAAGAGCAACACCGGCGCGCCCACCCTGATCGTGGTCGACAGCGTGATCGGCTATGGCTCGCCGCATAAACACAACACCGCCGCTGCCCATGGCGAGCCCTTGGGCGATGAAGAAATACGGCTGACCAAAGCGGCTTACGGCTGGCCGCAGGATTCGAGTTTCCTGGTGCCCGACGCAGCCCGCACGGTGATGCGTGATGCGCTGGTGGAGCGCAACCAGCCGTTGTATGAAGCCTGGAACCAGCACCTGTCGCAGCTTGAGCAATACGAGCCGAAACTGGCCGACGAGCTGCGCCGTATGCGCGCCGGGGAAATGCCTGAGCACTGGCAGGACGATGTGCCTCACTTCGACAGCGACCCCAAAGGCGTGGCCAGCCGTGCCGCCGGTGGCGAAGTACTGAATGCGTTTGCCGAGCAAATCCCCTGGTTGCTGGGCGGCTCGGCGGACCTGTCGCCGTCGACCAAGACCCATCTGACCTTCGAGGGCGCCGGGCGTTTCAGTGCCGACGACTACAGCGGACGCAACCTGCACTTCGGCATTCGTGAGCACGCCATGGGCGCGATTGCCAATGGCATGGCGCTGTCCTATCTGCGGCCGTACACCTCGACGTTCCTGGTGTTCAGCGATTACATGAAGCCGCCGATTCGTCTGGCGGCGATCATGGAGTTGCCGGTGGTGTTTGTGTTTACCCATGACTCGATTGGCGTGGGTGAAGATGGGCCGACGCACCAACCGATCGAGCATCTCACGCAGTTACGCGCGACGCCGGGGCTGTTGACCCTGCGACCCGGTGATGCGAATGAAACCCTGGAACTGTGGAAGGTGGCCCTGGCGCAAACCCATCGACCGAGTTGCGTGGTGTTGTCGCGCCAGCCATTGCCGACGTTGGACCGTACGAAGTATGCAGCGGCGTCCGGCGCGGCCAAGGGGGCTTATGTGTTGGCGGGTGGCGATGAGCCCAAAGTCCTGTTGTTGGCGACGGGCAGTGAAGTCAGCCTGGCTGTGGCGGCGTATGAGCAACTGAAAAGCGAAGGGATTGCTGCGCAGGTAGTCTCCATGCCCAGCTGGGAGTTGTTTGAAGACCAGGACCAAGCCTATCGCGACAGCGTATTACCGCCGGCAGTGAACGCTCGGGTGGTGGTCGAACAGGCGGGGCCGTTGGGCTGGGATCGGTATGTGGGGCAGAACGGGGCCAAAGTGGTCATGAACAGCTTTGGCGCGTCGGCACCGTTGGCCAAGTTGCAGGAGCAGTTTGGGTTTACGCTGGAGAATGTAGTGAAGCAAGCCAAGGCACAAATCCAACTGACCTGACACTAATCAAAACTGTGGGGGCTGGCCTGCCTGCTCCCACAGTTGATCTTCAGTGTCTGTTAGCTCAGCTCCCGGGCCAGGAACGGCGCGGTGCGGCTGGTTTTGCTTTGGGCGACTTTATGCGGCCTACCGCTGGCAACCACTGTCCCGCCCAAATCGCCTGCCCCCGGCCCGATATCAATCACCCAATCACTCTGCGCCACCACGCGCATCTCATGCTCCACTACAACCACCGTATGCCCCGAATCTACCAGCTGATTGAGCTGGCTTAGCAAGCGGTCCACATCCCGTGGATGCAGCCCCGTCGTGGGCTCATCCAGCACGTATAACGTGGCGCCCCGCGCATTGCGTTGCAACTCGGTCGCCAGTTTGATGCGTTGCGCTTCGCCGCCCGACAGCTCGGTCGCCGGTTGCCCCAGGCGCAGGTAACCCAGGCCGATATCCCGCAGCACTTGCAATGAACGCAACACACTGGGTTGTTCCGCAAACACGTCGACCGCCTGCTCCACCGTCAGCCCCAGCACCTGGGCGATGCTCAAGCCCTGCCATTTGATCGCCAACGTCTCAGGGTTATACCGCGCGCCGTGGCAGGTCGGGCATGGCGCATACACGCTGGGCATGAATAGCAGCTCGACGCTGACAAACCCTTCACCCTCGCAGTTCGGGCAACGGCCCTTGGCGACGTTGAAGGAGAACTGGCCGGCGTCGTAATGACGTTTCCTGGCTGCGGGCGTGGCGGCGAACAGTTTGCGCACGTTGTCGAACAGCCCGGTGTAGGTCGCCAGGTTGGAGCGCGGGGTGCGGCCGATGGGTTTCTGGTCCACCTGCACCAGGCGGCGGATCAGCTCGAGCCCGGCGCTGATACGTCCACCGCTGGTTTGCGGCGTGTCGTCTTCCAGGCTCGGCTCTTCGTCGCTTTCCACCACACGGCCGAGGCCGCTGCCTACCAGCTCCAGCAGCGCCTGGCTGACCAGGCTGGACTTGCCCGAACCGGAAATCCCAGTGACTGCGGTGAAGCAGCCCAGCGGAAAGTCAACGTTAAGGGCCTTGAGATTATTACGCGTCACGCCGTCCAGTTTCAGCCAGCCGGAGGGCTCGCGGCGTTCCTGATTCGACACGCGTTTTTCGGCGAACAGGTATTCACGCGTCTGCGACGCCTCCACCTGCGCCAGACCCGCCGGCGGCCCGCTGTACAACACTTGCCCGCCATGCTCACCGGCCGCCGGGCCCACGTCGATCAGCCAGTCGGCGCGGCGCATGGTTTCCAGGTCGTGCTCCACCACAAACAACGAGTTGCCCGCCGCTTTCAAACGATCCAGCGCGGTGAACAGCGCCTCGCCATCTGCCGGGTGCAGCCCCGCCGACGGCTCGTCCAGCACATAGATCACGCCGAATAATTGCGAGCCCAACTGTGTAGCCAGGCGCAATCGCTGCAACTCTCCGGACGATAAGGTCGGTGTGCTGCGCTCCAGGGACAAATAGCCCAAGCCCAATTCGGTCAAGGTACTGACCCGCTCGAGCAAGTCCTGGGCGATACGTTGTGCGGCCAGGCGTTTTTCCACCGACAGCTTCATCTTGTCCTGCCCCGCCGCCACCGGCCGCAGCAACTCGGCCAGTTGCGCCAATGACAACTGCGACAACTCACCGATATCCACCCCGGCGAACTTCACCGACAGCGCGGCTCTGGTCAGGCGTTTGCCCTCGCATAACGGGCAAGCGCTGCCCTGCATGAACTGTGAGACGCGCTTTTTCATCAACGCGCTTTGGGTGTGGGTGAAGGTGTGCAGGATGTAGCGCCGCGCACCGCTGAAGGTGCCTTGGTAGCTGGGCTCAAGCTTGCGTTTGAGCGCATCGCGGGCCTGTTCGGGGGTGAAGCCAGCGTATACCGGGACAGTGGGGGTTTCTTCGGTGAACAGGATCCAGTCGCGTTGCTTTTTCGGCAGGTCGCGCCACGGGATATCCACGTCATAGCCCTGGGTCACCAGAATGTCGCGCAGGTTCTGCCCTTGCCACGCTAACGGCCAGGACGCCACTGCGCGCTGGCGAATAGTCAAAGAGGGATCGGGCACCATCAATGCCTCGGTCACTTCGTACACGCGGCCAAGGCCATGACATTGCGGGCACGCACCTTGCGGCAGGTTCGGCGAGAAGTCCTCGGCGTACAGCATCGCCTGGCCCGGCGGGTAACTGCCGGCGCGGGAGTACAGCATGCGGATCAGGCTCGACAACGTGGTGACGCTGCCCACTGACGAGCGCGCACTCGGCGTACCACGCTGCTGTTGCAGGGCCACGGCGGGCGGCAGGCCTTCGATGCTGTCCACATCCGGCACGCCGACCTGGTCGATCAGCCGCCGCGCATACGGCGCCACCGACTCAAAATAACGCCGCTGCGCCTCGGCATACACCGTGGAAAACGCCAGGGACGATTTGCCCGAACCCGAGACGCCGGTAAACACCACCAAGGCATCCCGTGGAATATCCACATCAACGTTTCGCAGGTTGTGTTCGCGGGCACAGCGTACGCGGACGAAGCCAGTATGTTGGGCGGTGATCGAGGGAATGTTGCGCTGTGAAGTCATGGACAACCTTGTTGGGCGGCAAGCACGCTGCGGACCCGTTGCGTCAGGGCTTCGGGGCTGTAGGGTTTGCTCAGCAGATGAATCTCGGGACTCAGCAAATGATTGCTGGAGAGAATGTCGCGGGTGTGGCCGGAAGTGAACAGCACCGCCACGGGAGGTGTTTGCGCGCGAGCCCAGTCAGCCAGGTCGGTACTCTTGACGCGACCGGGCATCACCACGTCGGTGAAAATCAGCTCCGGCGGTACACCGGCCTGTAGCATCTTCATCGCGCGGTCACCGTCTTCGGCCGTGAGCACGGTATAACCCGCCTGCTCCAGCAGTTCCACGACCGTCTCGCGCACGTCTTCGTTGTCCTCGACCACCAGAATTGTTTCATGGCCATGGGCATGGGCATGCGGCAGAGGCTCGTCACAGGCGTCCTCGCACTCCTCGCCGAGGCTGCGCGGGAAATACATCTGCACCACGGTTCCGCGCCCTTCCTCACTCCACACCTCGACATGCCCGCCGCTCTGGCGCACAAAGCCAAACACCATGCTCAGGCCAAGGCCGGTCCCATGCCCGTTACGCTTGGTGGTAAAGAATGGCTCAAACACCCGCGCCAGGATCGCCGGCGGCATGCCCACGCCGATATCGGTAACAGCCAAGCGCACGTACTCACCGGGTTTGATGCTTTTACCCGCGCAATCGCCTGGGTTGAGGATGATGTTCGCGCCGGTGATATGGATCACACCCTCACCTTGCATGGCGTCGCGGGCATTGATCGCGAGGTTGAGCAGTGCGTTTTCCAACTGGTTGCGGTCGACGTTGATGCACCACGAATCCTGGGGCAACTGCACATCGATGTGGATGGTTTCCCCAAGCGCTCGTTGCAGCAGTTCGCCCAGGCCCGCGTAGATGCGTTGCGGGTTATACACCGCAGGCGACAACGGTTGGCGTCGGGCGAATGCCAGCAATTGCGATGACAGCTTGGCACCACGATCCACCGCCGCAATGGCGGCCGCGACACGTCGCTGCACCTGCACGTTGTCCGGCTCGTGGCGAGCGAGCAGGTGCAGGTTGCCGGCGATCACTTGCAGCAAGTTGTTGAAGTCGTGCGCCACGCCGCCGGTCAGGCCGCCGATGGCTTCGAGTTTCTGCGACTGGCGCAACTTATCCTCGGCGGCAGAGCGCGCCTGCACTTCGGCGGCCACACGCTGCTCGAGGTTATGGGTGAGTTCCTGGCGCACCTGCTCGGATTTCACCAGCTCGGTGGTCTCCACCACAATCGCCAACACGCCGGCGGGTTGCTGACTGTCGCCAGCGACAGGGCTGTAATAGAGATCCAGCCACACGGTTTCCGGTTTGCCGTTACGCAACAACACCAGGTCTTTGTTATTGAACGACAAGGTCCCGCCCGCTAGGCAGGTGTCCAGCACATGACGGTTGAAGTCGGCCACTTCCGGCCAGCCCAGTTCTACCGGCGTGCCCAGCAGGTACGGGTGGCGACCACCCGCAAACACCGAATAACTGTCGTTGTAGATCATGTACCCCGCGCGGCCCCACAACATCACCATCGGCACGGGTGATGCGAGCATCATCTGCACGTTGCAGAGCAAGCTGGTGGACCACTGTTCAATGGCCCCCAGCTCGGTGTCCGACCAATCGAATGCACGGATCCGCCGGGCCATTTCACCGGCCCAGCCTTCACAGCCGTGAGAGTTGGATAAAAATTGCATCGGTTGGCTCTGCGCTAAGAGAAGACGGTCGCAAAAATTTGGAGCGCGTCGGACGCGGATGGTTCATCTCTTATAATTTAGGGGGTTACGCCTCCACAAGCCCCTGCCTCAGTGAAAGTCCCGGCTGAGCACATTTATCCCTTCCAACAGTGGCGTCAGGTCGGTAAGCCGGCCGGCGATCAGGTGCCGCACTTCACCCACCGCTTCCCAGCGCCCGTCCACTTTCAGCAGGCGCGAGCCCACCAGCGCCTGGCGCTGACGCTCAGCCAGGTCGCGCCAGACCACCACATTGAGGTTACCGAATTCATCTTCCAGGGTGACAAAGGTCACACCGCTGGCGGTGCCTGGCCGCTGCCGACCGGTCACCAACCCGACGACGCTGACGTTGCGCCCATGCTCGACCAGCATCAGCTCTTGGGAACTGCGGCAGCGCTGCTTACGCAATTGCGCGCGCAACAACGCCAACGGATGCGGGCCAAGGGTGGTGCCGACCGTCGCGTAGTCAGCGTACAGGTCCTCGCCCACTGTCGGTGCCGGCAACTCGACCACGGCTTCGTCGGGGCTGGGCAGGCCGGCAAACAGCCCGAGTTGCTTGTGCACCCCCGCCACTTCCCAACGCGCCTTGTGCCGGTTGCCGGCCAGGGCGCGTAAGGCACCGGCATCCGCCAGCAACGCCTGCGCACGCGCATCCAGTCCGGCGCGTTCGTCCAAGTCAGCGATGTCGCTGAACGCCCGACGCTGGCGCGCCGCTTCGATGCGCCGCCCATCTTCTTCGCGAAACCCCGAGATCATGCGCAACCCCATGCGGATCGCCGGCTGTGCACCGTCGATGGGTTCCAGGCTGCAATCCCAGTCGCTGGCCTGCACATCCACCGGGCGAATCTGCAGACGATGGCGCCGCGCATCCTGCAGGATCTGGTCCGGACTGTAGAAGCCCATGGGCCAGCTGTTGATCAGCGCACAAGCAAACGCCGCGGGTTCATGGCATTTGAGCCAGCAACTGGCGTAGGTCAGCAAGGCGAAACTGGCGGCGTGGGATTCAGGGAAGCCATAGCTGCCAAATCCCTTGATCTGCTCGAAGAGCTGCGCGGCAAATTCTTCGCTGTAGCCGTTTTTCAACATGCCAGTGCGCAGGCGTTGCTGGTGCGGTTCCAGGCCTCCATGGCGTTTCCAGGCAGCCATGGAGCGGCGCAATTGGTCGGCCTCGCCGGGGCCGTAGTCGGCGGCGACCATGGCGATTTGCATGACTTGTTCCTGGAACAGCGGAATGCCCAGGGTGCGCTCGAGCACGGTTTTCAGTTCCGGCGAGGGATAGGTCGTCTCCTCCTCCTTGTTACGCCGACGCAAATAGGGATGCACCATGCCGCCCTGGATCGGCCCCGGCCGCACGATGGCGACCTCGATCACCAAGTCATAAAACGTCTGAGGCTTGAGCCTGGGCAACATCGACATTTGCGCCCGCGACTCGATCTGGAACACGCCGATGGTATCGGCCTTGCTGATCATTGCGTAAGTAGCCGGGTCCTCCTTGGGCACCGACGCCAGGCTCAAATCCCGGTTGCGATGGCGGCGAAGCAGGTCGAAACAGCGGCGGATCGCGCTCAGCATCCCCAGAGCGAGAATATCCACCTTGAGCAGGCCGACGGCGTCGAGGTCGTCCTTGTCCCACTGGATGATCGTGCGCTCGGCCATGGCCGCATTTTCCACCGGCACCAGGGTATCCAGCGGGTATTCGGAAATCACAAAGCCGCCGGGGTGCTGGGACAGGTGCCGGGGGAAGCCGATCAGTTGCTGAGTGAGCGTGAGCACACGACGCAAGATTGGGCTTTCGGGGTCAAAGCCGGCTTCACGCAGGCGCGCCAGGGGCGGCGTGTCGTCGCTCCAACGCCCGCAACACTCGGCCAGCGCATTGATCTGGTCCGGCGGCAAGCCCAAGGCCTTGGCCACATCGCGTACCGCGCCGCTCGCGTGGTAACTGCTGACCACCGCCGTCAGCGCTGCACGTGTGCGGCCGTAGCGCTGAAACACGTACTGCAGCACTTCTTCACGGCGTTCGTGTTCGAAGTCCACGTCGATGTCCGGCGGTTCATTTCGCTCCCTGGAGAGAAAGCGCTCGAACAACATGCTCGTCAGGCTTGGGTCGATCTCGGTGATGCCCAAGGCAAAACACACCGCCGAGTTGGCCGCCGAGCCCCGGCCCTGGCACAGGATCGAACGGCTGCGGGCGAACTGCACAATGTCATGCACCGTAAGGAAGTAGCTTTCATAGCCCAGCTCGCTGATCAGCTCCAGTTCGTTGTTGATCTGCTGCAAGGTCTTGGCGTCGACACCCTGCGGCCAACGCTGGGCGATACCTGCTTCAGTCACGGCGCGCAGCCAGGATTGGGCGTTGTGGCCGGTGGGGACCAATTCGCGTGGGTAGTGATAGCGCAATTGGCTGAGGTCGAAGGTGCAACGGCGGGCGATGGCCTGGGTTTCATCGAGCAGCGACGCGGGGTACAGCGTGCTTAACTCCTCCAGGCAACGCAGGTGCCGCTCGCCATTAGGGTGCAGCCGCGTGCCGGCTTCGGCCACTGGCACGTGATGACGGATGGCAGTCATGGTGTCTTGCAGGGCGCGGCGACCGCGCGCATGCATATGCACATCGCCACAGGCCACCGCCGGGATTTTCAGGCTGGCCGCCAGTGCCAGGCGCTGCTCTAGGTGGCGCGCATCGTCCTGGCCGCAATGCAAATGCACCGCCAGCCACAAGCGCCCGGCAAAGGTGCGGCGCAGCCATTGGATCTCGGTTTGAGTGTTGCTGTCTTCGGCGACCCACAGCGCCAGCAGGCCGGGCAACGGTTGCTCGAAGTCTTCCAGCAGCAGGCGATAGCAGCCTTTTTCGGCACGCCGCCTGGCCAGGGTGATCAAGCGGCACAGGTGCTGGTAGCCGCTGAGGTCTTGCACCAGCAGCACCAGTTTCGGGCCGTTCTCGATGCGCATCTCGCTGCCGATAATCAGCGGCAGCGCCACCGCCTTCGCCGCCTGCCAAGCGCGCACGATGCCCGACAACGTGCATTCGTCGGTGATCGCCAAAGCGCTGTAGCCCTGGCGCTTGGCCCGTTCGAACAACTCCAGCGCACTGGATGCACCGCGCTGGAAGCTGAAGTTGGACAGGCAGTGCAGCTCGGCATAGCTCATGCAAACCAGCCTTGCAGCCACAGGCCATCGCTTTGCCCCACGGTGCGATAGGCCCAGCCTTGCTGGCCGGCGCGGGTCTGGACGAGGTAGTAATCACGGCGGATATCGGCGCCGTCCCACCAGCCGGATTCGATGCGTTCCGGGCCCATGAGGATGTGCACACCGTGATCGGCCAGCAGCGTGGGTTCGTGCAGCAGCCAGCCGGGCCGTTGTACTTTGTTCAAGGCCTGGCACGGATTTTTATCCGCCGCCGCTTGCCAGGCGCATTCTGGACGATGGTCGGCGTGAAAGCGCAGGCCCTGCACTGCCTCATCCCCCAAGCGCGCACGCAGGCGCTCGCGCAATTGTTCCCACGGCAGGGTCTGTTGCGGGCGGTCGTCGAACAGGTCATGGCGTTGCGGCACGAACACTGGCAGGTCCTGGGCCACCAGGCGAAAGCCGCGTACCGGTGAGGTCACTTGAACGTGCTCCAGGCGGCCACGGGCCAATTCAAACAGCATCGCCGGTTCACGCTCGGCGCTGAGCAGGCCGACCTTGATCACACTGTCCGGCGCCTGGGCGTGTTCCAGGTGCAGGTCGAAACGCTGCACGCCACTGTCGCGGCCGCACAGAAACGCGGACAGATCGCCGGTCAACCGTCTTAAAGGAAACAGCAGCGCCTGGTGGGATTGCACATCGAAATTCAGCTCGATACGCACATCAAACTGGTCCGGCGGCTGGTAGAACGCCAGGGCCAGCGGCCGCTGCCCGGTCAGTGCGTCCAGGTGCTTGAGCAAACTGGCATCAAAACGTCGCGCCAAGGTATGCCGGGGCAACGCCTGCACCTGGGCCAGGCTGCGCAGGCCCATGCGCGAAAGGGCCGTGGCGGCCTGTGGTTCGAGCCCGGCGCGGTCGATGGGCAGCGGCGCCAGGGCCTGCATCAGGACGTCATCGGTAACCGCCAGGCCATCATCGATATTCGCCAGCACCCGCGCGGCGGCCGGGTTGGGCGCCGCGACGATACGGTGACGAAAGCCCAGCTCGGTCAATTCCTTGCGCAAGCGCGCTTCAAACCGCGGCCACGGCCCGAACAGCCCCAGGCTCGATTCGATCTCGAACAGCAAGGCCCGCGGGTAATACAGGCTGACTTGGGAGCTGAACTGGTAGGCCCAGGCGGCGAGGAACTGTTGGTAGCGCTCGATCTCAGCAGGGTCGTATTCGGCGCTGGCAAAGGTCTTGGCCAGGGCATTCGCAGCCGTCAGGGATTGACCGGGGCGCAGGCCCAAGGCGCGGGCGGCGTCATTGACGGTTTGCAGCACGCGTCGCTGCGGCGTGCCGGCCAGCAGGGCCAGGGGTTGGTCCGGTTCGGGGTGCACACGCAGCACCCCGTCCAGCGCCAATTGCGGGAAAACAATACACACCCAGCGCATGGCAACCTCAGTGCCCCGCCAGCGCAATCGGCGCCGGATGGGCCAGGCCGCCCCGGCACTTGAGCACTCGCACCTGCGCGGGCTTGGCCTCGACCGCCAAGCGCAAGGCGGCGGGCGATGAGTTGATCGCCTCGCCCAAGGCGCGCCAGGCAAATGCCAGGGTCTGCCCGGTTTCCGCCGCGACTTGCAGGCGACGCAGCGCCCGGTCATCAGCCTTGCGCGGCCAGCACAACACCGCGCCGCAACTGCCGGAACGCAGGCACTGCTCCACTGCCCATAAGGCGTCGCGCTCCTCGGCCTGGATCACCGAGAGCAGGCGCAGATCGACCCCGGCATTCTGCCACGCATGCGGGTAGGGCGTATAAGGCGGCGCCACCAATACAATTCGCTCCCTCGCCTTTGATAAGCGCGCCAGGGTCGGCAGCACCAGTTGCAGCTCACCCACACCGTCCTTGGCCATGAGGATTTCACTCAAGGCCGCCTCCGGCCAGCCGCCCGTGGGCAACACCGCATCCAGCGCCGCCAACCCCGTGGGATGCACACTCGCCGGCGGCGCGGCAGGTCGGCCTTTCCAGACACGCCCGCCATTGAACAGCGTGTCCAGTGCAATCACGGCGCCCATCAGCCTTGCCTCACCAAACCGCAGAACACGCCTTCGATGGCCAGGTCCTGGTCGGGCCCCACCACGATAGGCTGGTACGCGGGGTTGCGCGGCAGCAAGCGCACGCTGTCGCCATTGCGTTCGAACCGCTTGATGGTCACTTCACCGTCCAGGCGCGCCACCACAATCTGCCCATTCAACGCCTCGGCACTGCGTCGTACGCCGACCAGGTCACCATCGAGGATGCCGTCCTCAATCATTGAGTCACCCTGCACCCGCAACAGATAGTCCGGAGTTTTTGCGAAGGTAGACGGGTCGAGTTGCAGGCGGCTGTGCACTTCGGCATCGGCGCCGATGGGCAAACCGGCAGCGACTCGACCGAGCACCGGCACATCCAGCCATTCCGGGCGCACCGGTTGATTGAGCAGGCGAATGCCCCTGGCCTGGTTAGGGTTGACCTCGATAAACCCGGCTTCGGTCAGCGCCAGCACATGCTTGCGCGCCACGCTGCGCGAGGCAAAGCCGAACGCCTCGGCAATCTCGGCGAGGCTGGGTGGCTGGCCTTGCTGCGCGATGCGGTCGCGGATAAAGGTCAGGATGGCGATACGGCGTGGGGTCAGAGTCGTCATGGAGTACATTTGTACTCTTTTGGGGGGTTTCTGACAATAGCCGCCAGTCGCGTGGAGGAAGAACGAGCGTTGTCGAAACGTCCCACGTGATGGTCGGATTACCTCTACTCCCCTCCCCTGAAAAGGTCCGCAAAGTCCTTCGCCTGAATACACAGCGCGAGGGATTGCAGATGGCGTTTTTTGTGTGGGCCCCAGCTGATGGGGCTGCTTCATGATAGGCGTAACCAGCCAAGCAATTGGCTATTTGGTGCTGGCCATCATGGATTCGAAGGCGCGAGACGTCGAAGCCGTTATCAGCGACTTCAAGCGCTGCCTTAATCACTACGACGCCTGGGCCGAGAATTTTTCCAGCTTTTCGGCATTGGATATCGAACAGGTATTCAAGGTCGGGGATGAAGTGACGCTGGTCGCGCCGATCAGCCCTTCGCTTTTTCCCAGCACCACCACCGCAACCTGCCAGGCCAACGGCACGCTGACCCTGGTGCATATGTTCCAGAGTTCACGGTTCGTGCCCATTGGCAGTACGCCCGTGATGGTGCAACGCATCGACCCCAGCGGTGGCCCGCTGGGTGAGCCGATCCATAAGACGATTGGCCCCAGCGGCATTCTCGAAATCACAGAATGTGATCGCAACCAGCAGTACCGGGTCAGTTTCTACCCCACTGTTTCCAAAGCGCATTTCAAGGCGTTGTACGCCTCTTATCAGTCGGTTATCGCACCGCTGGAAGGTTGGCTGCGCGCGGAATGGAGCAGCACCTTCGAGCCGCTGTGGAAGGGTTATTCCGAAGCCAACTTCCTCAAGCGCTACCTCTCACTGCATCAAGGCTATGCCCGCGGGTTTGGTGAGGGGTTGCATTCACTGTGGGACACCATCAAGCAGCTGTTTCAGTGGCTTTCAGACCCGCTGGGGCATGCCGAAAAACTTCTGCATTACCTGTCTCAGGACCAATTTGAACAGCTGCTGAAACTCGGCACCGAAAGCATCGCTAAGGGCTTGTTAGTGCTGAGCGATGAGCCGCTGATGTTTATCTATCTGTCGGCGATGGTCAGCTGGATGCGGCTGTTGCCGCCGGCGTACATGAACGAGTTGCTGGGGGAAATCAGCGCCGAGGTATTGATCAATTTGTTGCTGAGTCTTGCTACTGCCGGGATGGGCATGGCGGTGCGCATGAGTGCGAAGGTGCTGGGGGGCATCAAGTCTCAGCGAGCGGGCAGATGGTTGGAACATATGGCTGGGCAGTTCGGGAAGGCACGCGTGGAAGACCATGCAGAGCTGGCCAAACCGATTCTGCTGGGGGGCCCGGCGACGCCGATCAGGGTGATTCCGGATGTGCCGCTGAAGGTTGGGGATCAGGTGGTTTCCAATCCGGTGACGATGGTTAGGGACAAGCTGGAACAGCGGACGGTGTTGGTGCGGCTGGAGCCT